>JBATXP010000401.1:0-3227 GCA_049673465.1 Litorimonas sp. | reverse complement strand
ATGGCTCAGAGGAAAGTGCGGCGAGATACGCGCCATCTGCGCTTCAGACAGCAAAAACAAATCAGACATTATCCGACAGAATCACACACGACGACACATGGCAAGATTAATAGGTCCTGAGCCTAGGCTTGGGTCGCAACTTGGCCGATGTGCGGGGCAGACCGCACCGGCTTTGACAATGGCAAATGCCTGCGACCGAGCTGCCGGGTCAGATGCGGTAGGAGACGCGCAGGGCGTCCTGGCAGAACAGGTCGAGCTCCTTGAGGCTGACGCGTTCCACCGCGTCGACCAGCCCGTCCAGGTCCGAGCGACGGTTCTCCGCCTGCCCGCTGGCATGCTCCAGCTGACGCAGATAGCTTTCGTAGCGGCCCTGCGACTGCTCGTCGAGCAGGGCATTGTCGGCGATGGCCTTGGTCGCGCCCGCCACGAACAGCGTCACCGCCATGAAGTCGACCCAGTCGGTCGGCACGTTGTGGTCGATGTCGATGACCTTGATGGCCAGCGACAGGATGGCGAAGGCGACGGCGGCGAAATACATCACGTCCTGCAAGGAGGTGATGGCGCGCATCCGCCCGCGCAGCTTGCCGACCTCGCCGCTGGCGAAGTTGCACTGGTAGCGCACGCGCAGCTCCTCATAGGCTTCGCGGGACTGCGTGGCGATGGCCGGGTCGGCGTCCGGCAGGCGGGACGGCTCGGGCGTGTCCAGCGCGGCTTCCGGATTGAACCGCTCCAGCACCGCCATGCCGGTGTTCAGATCGTTCTCCAGCCGCGACAGATGACGCGCGCTGAAGGCGTCGACCGCCTCGGACAGCCCGTCCACGTCGCGCACATTGTCGCCCAGATGGAAGCTCTGGAACTTCAGGCTGCGGATGCGCTCGCTGGCGAACCGGTTGAGCAGCCACTTTTCCTTCTGCCGGGTGAAGACGATGAAGCTCTGCAGGGCGATGCCGATCAGGGCGGAGAGGGCGGCGATCAGGGTGAGATGCTGCGTCCAGGGGGCGTCCGGCAGGATCAGCGCGAAGGCGATGGTGTAGACCGCGCTGGTTGCGATCATCAGCACGGCCAGCCGGCCCAGCGAATGGTAGAGCCGCTTGCCGCGCGAGGCGACCGCGTCGTGGCGCCGGAAGGCGGCGTCCAGTACGGGATTGACCAGCAGGGGCTGGATGTCCGGGAAGCGCGCCAGCGTGGCGTCGCTCGGGAACATGTCGCGGTTCGCTACCTGCATGGACCGCTCTCCCGCCGTTTTCGCCCGCCGTCGCGACTATCATGCAGGGGTGGCAGGTCAATGCGCGACCGATGGCGGGTTGCCAGCGGATTGTCAGGCGGTCGGATCGTGCTAGGGTTGCGCCCGGGAGCGGGGCGAGATCATGATCGGACGTTGGAAAACGGCAGCGGGAAAGCGCAGAGCGGGAGCGTTGCGATCTGCATGTCTCGCGCTGGCGATAGGGTCGCTCGCGAGTCTGGCGACGGACGCGCGGGCGCAGCTCCCGCCGATGGACGGCCCAATGACCGGAGACGACGCCCTCCTCGAGACCCGCTCCGAAGTCGAGGGTATCGGCGTTCGCACGCAGGGCATCCGGGAGGCTCGCAGCCGGCAGGACGCCAATATCCTCCAAAGGCGGGCCTGTCTCGCCCAAAGCGAGGATCTGAGGGCCACCGGCCTTTCTCCGGACGAGATCCGCGAGATCTACGAGGCCTGCATCGATAAGGTGTTTGCGCCTGCCATGAACGAGGCGACGGAGGTCCGGTGGAACGCCGCCCCCTTCATGGCGCAGATCGTGTTCACGGAGCAAGGCTTGCAGAACGAACGGCTCGATCTCGACGCGGAGCAGAAACCCTGGGAGCAACGTCATGTCTGCGGCGGCGCGCTGATCGCGCGCGAATGGGTGCTGACGGCCGCACACTGCTTCAAGCTGGAACCGCCTCTGGCCAGCTATTACGGCGTGCGCCTGGACGTGCTGGACATCTCCGAGGACGCCGCGCCGGTCCTTCCCGTGCTGGAGATCATCCGTCACGAGGGCTACGACCCGAGGCAGTCGAGAAACGACATCGCGCTGCTGCGGCTGGATGTGAGCGGCGTGTCGCTCGACCTGCTTCCCAAGCCGCCGGAGCGGATGGGCCTCCTGCGGACGATAGAATCGGTCGGTCCGGTCGAGGCGGTCCAGTTCCTGGACGATCGCACCCTGTCGGTCGCGTTGGCTGACGGGACGGTTCAATGGGTCGACGTCATGACCGGGGACCGTCGGCCGTTGCCGGGCTCGCCCAGCGGGGTCCCGTTCGGCCGAAGCCTCGGTCCGGGCCATGCGTTGGTCTGGTCGGGACGGACGGCCAGACTCTATCGCGATGGCCAGTCCGGCCCCCGCGAGCTTCGCATCGGCGAGACCGTCATCGACGCCCATCACGACCCGGAAAGCGGGACCACCGTGCTGCTCGGCCAGTCGGGCGAGGTGGCGTTTTTCGCGAACGGGTCCTCCACGCCGCGCCCGTCCCACACCTCTCTCATCGGAGGGAGCGTTCGGATCGTCGCCCCAGATCGCGTCCGAGTTCTGGCGCAGGACGGGCGCTGGGAACTTCGCAACCCATCCGGCATGGTCGTGATGTCGGGCGGGGAGACCCCGATCCATCTCGGCTATCTCGCCTTCTACCACGATTTTCCCGGTCGGCCCTACGAGTCCGTGAGGCGTGACGAGCGCGGCGAAACCGTCGGCAACACCCAGCTCTCCTTCGAGGGAGGCCGGATCGTGGAGGCGGAGGAAGACCTCATCCGCCTGCGCGACGGCGACCGGGTCCGCACCTTCCAGACCGACCTGCTCAGCCCCCGTCTCGCTCTCAGTCCCGATGGGCGGGAGCTGGTGGCGTTCGGCGGCACCGCGGACATGTTTCCACGCACCGCACGGGCGGACGTCTACGATCTGGCCAGCGGGACCGTCGCCTGGAGCTTCAAGACCGGTTGGGCCTTTCGCGACTCCGCCCCGCGCTTCGTCCGAGGCGGACGGGCGCTCGCCTTCTGGGACGCGGACGGGCGCACCCTGGTGCGCGATTTCCGTCCCGACGGCGAGGCGCGCACCCTCCCGCACAGCCTTCCGCTTCACACCGCCAGGGTGGCGGACGACCGGTACGGCATCGTCACGACGGAAGTCGGAACGGCGGAAGTCGCGGACCTGGCGGCGCGAACGGTTCTGGCGCGGGTCTCCCACGGCCCGCATGTCAGCGGAGCCGCCCTGCGC
>JBATXP010000400.1:0-2718 GCA_049673465.1 Litorimonas sp. | reverse complement strand
GCCATGGCCGGCTTGGGCCGCACGCGCCGCACGGAGCGCTCCAGCGGCAGGTCCGGCACGTCCACGCCCGCGCGCTCGTACCAGTCGATCAGGGATCGGAGGGATTTCTCCATGGGGAGGATATAGCGGGACCAAGGCCCGAATGCACGGGCCGGGCTGTGGATGGGTTCGCTATCCGGCAGCCTTGGACAGCACATCCTCCGCCCATTGGTTCAGGCTCTTGCCGGACAGTTCGGCGGCGATGGCCGCGCGGCGGTGGATGTCAGGGTCGACCCGGAACATGACCTGGCCCGAGTAAGCGCGCTCAGGCACCTTGCCCACAGCTTTGCAGGTTTCCAGATAATCCTCGACCGCTTCCTCGAACGCGGCCCGAAGGTCGTCCACCGTGTTGGCGTGGAATCCCACCCCGTCCTGGATTCCGGCGATCCGCCCGGTCAGCAAACCGTCCTCGTCGTCATACTGGATGCGGGCGGAATAGCCCTTGTAGGTCATGGTATTCGCGAGACTCATGGTGTGACTCCCAATTTTTCCAGATACACGTGAGCAGCCCTGACCTGGTATCGTTTGGCTTCTTTGGCCGGATGAGGTCGATGGAACGTTTCAACCATGCCGTCTTTGATGAACCGTACCCTGGAGCCGCGGCCTTCTACGGTGCTGCAACCGCAGGCCATGAACAGCGACTCGACATCCTTCCATGCGATCGATGCTGAGACGGGATCGCGAAAGATGGCCTCCAGTATTCTGCGATGGCGACTATTCATGCTAACAGTTAGCAGTTGCTTTCATGTTTTGCAAGCGTCGCCCCCGCCAATAATCCCCATATCCGTTCTCTTTGCCCTTTAACCCGGGGAAGGCATTCGCTAACGCGGAGGGGATGCCGCGTTTCGCTCTCATCCTGCTCGTCGCGCTGGCCGCCACCTGGGCGGTGCTGTCGGGGTTCTTCGACAAGCCGCTGATCCTGCTGCTGGGCGCGATCAGCCTGGGGCTGACCGTGCTGATCACGGCGCGGATGCGCATTCTGGACGAAGAAACCGTGCCCTACGCCACCGTGCCGCAGACGCTGGTCTATTTCGGCTGGCTGTTCGTGGAGATCGTCAAGGCCAACATCGCCGTGGTGAGGGAAATCGTTTCCCCGGACATGGAGGTGTCGCCCACGCTGGTGAAGATCCCGGCGGGCGGCAAATCGGACCTCGCCAAGACCATGTTCGCCAACTCCATCACCCTGACGCCGGGCACGGTCTCGCTCGACATTCAGGAGGATCATATTCTCGTCCACGCCCTGCTGTCCGAGATGAGCGATCCTGAGGATTTCGAGGCGATGAGCGCGAAGTCGGCCGTCGCCGTGGGGGAGCGCCCCGATGCGTGATCCCATGCCCTACATCATGCTCGGCGCGACCCTGTTCCTGATCGTCGCCATGGTGTTGATGCTGACCCGGCTGATCGGCGGGCCGACGCTCTACGACCGTCTGCTGGCGCTCAACAGTTTCGGGACCAAGACCGTGCTGTTTCTCTGCGTGTTCTGCTTCATCATCGACCGACCGGACGGGATCGACATCGCGCTGCTCTACGCGCTGATGAACTTCATCGCCACCATCGCCGTGCTGAAATTCTTTTCCTATCAAGGGCTTGGCGTCGATCTGACGGATGTCCCGGTCGAGGCTCCCGAGACGGATCGCGACAGGTGAGCGCGCTGATCTCCATCCTCCTGATGGCCGAGCCGGTCGTGGCGGAGGCCGCCGCCGGGCCGGGCATGGACTGGTCCGTCGTCTGGTCGGGCTTTCTGGACGTGGTGACGGTGGCGGGCCTGATCATGGGGCTGTTCCTCGTGTTGGCAGGGTCCGTCGGTGTGATCCGCCTGCCGGACTTCTTCACCCGGCTACACGCGGCGGGCGTGACCGACACGCTGGGCGCGGAACTGATCCTGTTCGCGCTGATCCTGCAATGCCACCCGGTCGACGACTGGCAGGTCATCGCCAAGCTGCTCCTGGTCGCGTTCTTCCTGTTCGTCTCCACCCCGACAGCCACCCACGCCGTCGCTCACGCCGCCTATCGGGCGGGGGAGCGGCCGAAGCTGGGCGCATGGCGCTCGCCGGACGTGGAGGACGAGGCGTGATCTTCATGACGGAGCCCCTTTCATCGTGCTGGCTGGCTCTGGTGGATGAGTCCCTCGTTCGGACGGCCCTGTTCTGCCGCCCTGTTTCCTATACCTTCACGGGCGTTCTGGAACCGTTCCTCGATTGGCTGCCAGGGTGTGCCGTTCTGGCGGCGCTGATGTTCGATCGGAAGAGCTTCCGCTGGGCGTCGGGTTTCGAACTGGAAGATGATCCGTTCATCGTTCCTGACGAGATCGCGTCATGACCCTCGCCCTCCCCATCGCGGCCGTCCCAACCTCCCCTCTCATCTCCACCCTCCTGCTCGACCTCGCCCTTCTGGCCGTGCTGGTCATCGTGGCGGTGGCCATCGTGCGGATGCGCTCGCTTTTCGCCATCGTCATGCTGCAGGGCGTCTACAGTCTGGTGTCGGCCGTTTGGTTCGTGACGCTGGATGCGGTGGATGTGGCCTTTACCGAAGCCGCCGTGGGGGCGGGGGTGTCTACGGTCCTGATGCTCGCCGCCATGCTGTTGGCGGACCGGCAATCCGCGCCGGTGGGGCGCAACCGGCAATGGGGGCCGCTGGCCGTCGTGGTGATCGCGGGCGCGGCGCTGCTCTACGCCGTGC
>JBATXP010000399.1:0-14717 GCA_049673465.1 Litorimonas sp. | reverse complement strand
CGCCAAACCGCTCCAGCCCGCCTTCGGCGAGCGCGGCCTTGAGTTCGGTGCGGACGATGGCGCGCGTCTGGCCGGCCTGGTCCTCCAGCCGTTTCGTGAGCAGGTTGACCTGCCGGGTCAGCTGTCCCTTCTGGGCGGTCGTGGCGCTCTTGAGATTGGACTGCAGGGCGGACAGGACGGTTTCGAGGGACTGGATGCCGTTGCGCGATAGCGCTTCGGATCGGTCGATGCGGCGCTCCAGCGCGGCGAGATCGGATTTCAGCGCGGCCGCCGTCTCCGACTTGCTGCCGCCCGTGCGGCGCTTGGCGGCGGGCTTGCCGTTGGGCGTTTTGCGTTGGGATGAGGCGGCGGGCGTGTCGGCTTTCGCTTCGTCGGCCTCGGTCGTTAGACGGTCGGGCGCGGGGGCGTCGTCGGGCGTCTTGGCGGACGGTGTCGCGGCCTTGCTCCCCATCTTGATCACGTCCTCATATCTGTGCGGCCCCACGAATCGCCGGACGGCGCGGAAGGCTTCGACCCTGCCCATCGCCCAGACATGGTTAAGGCCCCGTTAAACGGTTAACATCCCTGCGACAAAGTTAACCTTGACGTTAACGTCAACTTTCGTTAGGCGGGACTTGTGTCAAAGCTTGCGTCCATCCACCGATCCGTCACGGAAAGCGACCGCTGGTCGATCCGTGAATTCGCCGAGATGTTCGGCGTCACGCCGCGCACCGTGCGCTTCTATGAGGATAAGGGCCTGCTGAGTCCGGAACGCAACGGACAGAGCCGCACCTTCCACCCGCGCGACTATGCGCGGTTCGAGCGCATCCTGCGCGGCAAGCGGCTCGGCTTCTCTCTCGACGACATTCGCGCCGTGTTCGACGTGCTGGAAGGCCGCATCGAGGACACGAAGGAACTCCGCCGCCGCCGCGACAATTTTCAGGCCGTTATCGACGGGCTGGAGGATCGCCGCCGCGACGTGGACCTGCTCGCCCGCGACATGGGCGAGATCGTTGCCGTGATCGACGCGCATCTCGAAGACAGTGACGGCGTCGGCGACGACGACGTTTCCAATCTGGCCGACCGCTACCAGGCGGCCTTCGCCCCCCATCTCATCGCTCAACAAGGATCGATCTAATGCCCAGCTACAAGGCTCCCTTGCGGGACATGCAGTTCCTGCTTCATGAAGTTCTCGGTTACGAGGACCTGCAAAGCTACGACGCGTTTGCCGAAATCGACCGCGACCTGACGGATGCCGTCCTGACGGAAGCCGCCAAGTTCTCCGAGGACGTGCTGGCCCCGCTGAATGTCGTCGGCGACCATGAGGGCTGTACCCGCCACGAAGACGGCTCGGTCACCACGCCGACCGGTTTCAAGGACGCCTACAAACAGATGACGGAAAATGGCTGGACGGCCCTGTCCATGGATCCGGACTATGGCGGGCAGGGCATGCCCGGCATGTTGCAGATCGCGGCCAGCGAGATGTGGACCTCCGCCAACATGGCGTTCGCCATGTATCCCGGCCTGACGGGCGGCGCGATCAAGGCAATCCAGGTCGGCGGCTCGCCCGAGCAGAAGCAGACCTACCTGCCCAAGATGATGTCCGGCGAATGGACGGGCACCATGAACCTGACCGAGCCGCATTGCGGCACGGATCTCGGCATGCTGAAGACCAAAGCCGTTCCGAACGCGGATGGCAGCTACAAGATTTCCGGCCAGAAAATCTTCATCTCCGCCGGCGAACACGACATGAGCGACAATATCGTTCACCTCGTCCTGGCCCGCATCGAAGGCGCGCCCGAAGGCACGAAGGGCATCTCGCTCTTCATCGTGCCCAAGTTCAAACTGGACGACCAAGGCGGCGTCGGCGAGCGCAACACCGTGTCTTGCGGTTCCATCGAGGAGAAGATGGGCATCCATGGCAACTCGACCTGCGTCATGAATTACGACGAAGCCGAAGGCTATCTCATCGGCGAGGAGAATAAGGGCCTGCGAGTCATGTTCGTCATGATGAACGAAGCCCGCATCGGCGTCGGACTCCAGGGTCTCGGCCAGTCGGAAGTCGCCTACCAGAACGCCGCGATCTACGCGAAGGACCGCATTCAGGGCCGCGCCCTGACGGGTCCGAAGAACGAGGACAAGCCGGCCGACCCGATCATCGTCCACCCCGACGTGCGCCGGATGCTGATGGAAACCAAGGCCTTCAACGAAGCCGGTCGCGCGCTGCTCTATTGGGCCGCCAAGCACGAGGATATCGAGCGCAACGACACGGACGAGAAGCTGATCGAGAAGTGCGACGACTATCTCGGCCTGCTGACGCCCGTCATTAAGGGCTACCTGACCGACATGTCGATGAAGACCACGATCGACTGCCAGCAGATCTTCGGCGGCCACGGGTTCGTCGAAGAGTGGGGCATGAGCCAGTTCGTGCGCGATAATCGCATCGCCCTGATCTATGAAGGCGCGAACGGCGTACAGGCGCTCGATCTCGTCGGCCGCAAGCTCGCCCGAAATGGCGGCCGGGCTCTGATGACGCTCAACGCCGAAATCGATCAGTTCGTGAAGGACAATAAAGACAATGAGTCCGTGGTCGAATTCATGGACGGGCTGAACGGCGCGAAGACCAAGCTGACCGAAGCCACCATGTGGCTGATGCAGAACGGCATGAAGGATCCCAACAATGCGGGTGCCGGTTCGACCGACTACATGCACATGATGGGTCTGGCGACTCTGGCCTATATGTGGGCTCGCATGGCGGTCGTCGCACAGGCCAAGATCGACGATGGCGCGAACGAGGATTTCTACCCGAACAAACTTATCACGGGCCGCTACTTCATGCTGCGGATGCTCCCCATGATGGACGCGCACCTCGCCAAGATCAAAACCGGTGCGGAACCCTTGATGGCTCTGGAAGCGGCGGCATTTTAGTCGAGGCTGGCCCCACGGATTTGCTTTTTCGATAGGGGTCCAAGGGCCGCAAAGCGGACCGTAGCAAATCCCGCTATAGGCATCCGTCTCAAAGGACGGAAAGGGAACCTGTCTTCAAGCGCGCCTTCGGGGCGCGCTTTTTTCATGAATCAGTGGATGCGGGTGCTGCATTGTAGATGACTTTCCATATCTTCAGATCACCCGTCTTTTCCGTCGGGCGGAAAAGAATGAGGTTCTTCGTCTCGAATTCGTAGATGGTCGTGTCGCCCTCCGGTTGGGCCGTGCCGATGACGCGACCTTGAACGGCGATTAGGTCTTCGAAGCGATCGAAATTCACGATTTCGTGCCGTGTCAGAATTTCGACGCCTTCGCCAAATCCGGACAGGTGTTCGCGTATGGCATCCGTTCCGCGAAATTCGGGTTCATTGGGTGCGAGAATGACGGCATCTTCTCGGTAGTTCTCAAGCTGAGCCTCCACGGAGAGGCTGCGGTCATCGAGAGCGGCTAGGATCGCCAGCACGTCCTCTCGATCCGTATCGATAGGTCCGCTATGGTTGCAGGATGTCGCGATGACCGCCAGCGCAATCAGAGAAACTCGCTTGGTTCGAGCCATAAATTTCACCATTTCCGATGCGTAGCGCCAGCTTTTCGATTTCTACAAAGTGTAGACTGTAAGCGTCATGCACGGTCGAACGCACATAGTTTCAGCCAATAATCCACGTTTATAATATTAGGCTATAGCTATGATAAGGCCTGTCTTGCGACATTGGCGCACAGTGTGACCGCGCACACAAACCGACCTCTCCGAAGCGCGTAAGCAGGGCCATAGACAGACGCCAAACCCCACTTCCCACTCGGCGTCATCACGGAGATGTCTTCCTATGACCAAGTTCCTCATGGCCGGAATTGGCCTGACTGCCATAGCCCTCGCCTGGTCTTCCCCAGCCTATGCCCAAGACGACCGAACAGGATCTTTCCAGGTCAAAGCCTTCCTGACCGGTGTTCTGCCGGATGGTGAGATCGACACGGTCGTGACGGACGCGGTCGGGCTGCCTGCCGGATCGCAGACCGAAGTCACCGACCAGGTCGTGCCGACCATCGCGGCCAGCTACTTCTTCTCCGACAGCTTTTCGGTCGAGACCATCTGCTGCGTCACGCCCCACGATGTGCGCGGGACCGGCGGATTGGACGGGGCCGAGCTGATCGACGACGCCGTCGTTCTCCCGGCGACGGTCACGTTCAAGTTCCACCCCGATATGGGAACCTCCTTCCGTCCCTATATCGGTGCGGGCCCGGCCTACTTCTTCATCTTCGGCGAGGATGTCGGGGCGGATGCCGCCGCGCTCGGCGTGACGGACGTCAACCTGACGGACGAGCTCGGCTTCGCCCTGCAAGCGGGCGTGGACATTCCGCTCAACGATAGCGGATGGGGTCTGTCGATCGACGCGAAGCGCTATTTCATCGATACGACGGCGGAGTTCATCGCCGGTAACGCGGTCGCCATCGAGACGGATCACACGCTCGACCCGTGGGTCATCGGCGCGGGTCTGTCCTACACATTCTAGAACGCGCGAGCGCTCCGAGGGCGCTCACCACATACACGATATGCGCAGCCCGCGACGTTTTACACGCCGCGGGCCGCTTTCGTTTTCTGCTAGGCTCCGGGCAAAGCAAAACACAGGAAATTCCGCCATGGCCGACGTGCTCGATTTCAAACTGCCTGACTGGTATCAGGAAGAAGACATCAACATGTTCCGGGATGCGACGCACAAGTTCTACAGCAACGAGATGGCGCCGCATTCCGAGAAGTTCCGCAAGAACAAGATGGTGGACCGCGATTTCTGGAACAAGGCGGGCGAGTACGGCCTGCTGCTGCCTTCCACGCCGGAGGAGTATGGCGGCGGCGGCGGGGATTATCGCCACGAAATGATCATCCAGGAAGAGCTGGTGAAGGCCGGCGTGGACGGGTTCGGGCTGAGCCTGCACAACGCCATCGTCGCGCCCTACATCCTGCATTACGGGACGGAAGAGCAGAAGAAGAAATTCCTGCCGCGCATGGCGTCGGGCGAACTGGTCGGCGCCATCGCCATGACCGAGCCCGGCACGGGGTCCGACCTGCAGGGCGTCAAGACCAACGCCAAGCGCGACGGAAACGGCTGGATCCTGAACGGCTCCAAGACCTTCATCACCAATGGCGGCACGGCGAATCTCGTTATCGTCGTCGCCGACACGGGCGGGGAGGGCAAGCACGCCAAGTCGCTCTTCCTGCTGGAAACGGACGAGGTGGAGGGCTTCCGCCGCGGTCGCATACTCGACAAGGTCGGCAACGACGCGCAGGATACGGCGGAGCTGTTCTTCGACGACATCAAGCTGCCCGCCGATGCGCTGCTCGGCGAGGAAGAGGGTATGGGCTTCATCCAGCTCATGACCGAGCTGCCGCAGGAGCGCCTCAACATCGCCGTGACCGCCGTCGCCGTGATGGAGGAGGCGCTCCGCGAGACCATCGACTACGTCAAGCAGCGCAAAGCCTTCGGCAAGCGCGTCATCGACTTCCAGAACACGCAGTTCGAACTGGCCGAATGCAAGACCATCACCCAGGTCGCCAAGACCTTCGTCTATGACTGCGCCGACAAGCACTTGCGCGGCGAACTGGACACGGTGACGGCGTCGATGGCGAAATATTGGGTCACGGACCGCGAGTGCGAGGTGGTGGACCGCTGCCTGCAACTGTTCGGCGGCTATGGCTACATGAACGAATACAAGATCGGGCGGATGTATCGCGACGTCCGCGTAGAGCGTATCTATGGCGGCACGAACGAGATCATGAAGATGGTGATCGCCCGATCCCTCTAGCCCCGCAGGTTTGCGTCCCGCGTGCGGGTCTAAGATTGCCAACGGCAATCGTCGCAAACCTCCGCGAAGCGGTCCGTCCCAAAGGACGGAATGGGAAGGTCTCGGCGTGAGCACCGCGCGCCGTCTCTTGTCTTCGTCTGGATCCCAACTTTCGTTGGGATGAGCGGAAGGTGTGAGTAGCTATCCGCTCCCGCTTGCGACTCGCCCCTCATCTCCCTAACAGACGACAATTTGCTTTCTCGCCCTTAGGGACGCCGCGAAAATGCCCAAACGCACCGACATCTCCTCCATCCTCATTATCGGGGCGGGGCCGATCATTATCGGGCAGGCATGCGAGTTCGACTATTCCGGTGTGCAGGCCGTCAAGGCGCTGAAGGAAGAAGGCTACCGGGTCGTTCTGGTCAATTCGAACCCCGCCACCATCATGACCGATCCGGGGCTGGCGGATGCGACCTATGTCGAGCCGATCACGCCGGAAATGGTCGAGAAAATCATCGCCATCGAGAAGCCGGACGCATTGCTGCCGACCATGGGCGGGCAGACGGCGCTGAACTGCGCGCTGGCGCTGGAGCAGATGGGCGTGCTCGAGAAATATGGCGTGGAGATGATCGGCGCCAAGGCCGACGTGATCGACAAGGCGGAGAACCGCGAACGCTTCGCCGAAGCCATGACCAAGATCGGGCTGGAGAACCCGCGCGCGACCATCGTCACCGCGCCCGTCAGAGATGATGGCGATGTGGATTACGCCGCCGGCGTGGCCGAAGCTATGAACGCGCTCGACTTCACGGGCTTGCCCGCCATCATCCGGCCGGCCTTCACCATGGGCGGCACGGGCGGCGGCGTGGCCTACAATGTCGAGGAGTATCAGGAGATCATCCGGTCAGGTCTCCGCGCGTCCCCGACCAACCAGGTGCTTGTCGATGAAAGCCTGCTCGGCTGGAAGGAGTACGAGATGGAAGTGGTCCGCGACCGGGCGGACAATTGCATCATCGTCTGCGCCATCGAGAACATTGATCCGATGGGCGTCCATACGGGCGACAGCATCACCGTTGCGCCCGCTTTGACGCTGACCGACAAGGAATATCAGCGCATGCGCGATGCGAGCATCGCGGTCTTGCGCGAAATCGGGGTGGAGACGGGCGGGTCCAACGTGCAGTTCGGCATGAACCCGGCGGATGGCCGCATGGTCGTGATCGAGATGAACCCGCGCGTGTCGCGGTCTTCCGCGCTCGCCTCCAAGGCGACGGGCTTCCCCATCGCCAAGATCGCGGCCAAGCTCGCCGTCGGCTACACGCTGGACGAACTGGACAACGACATCACCGGCGCGACCCCGGCGGCGTTCGAACCGACCATCGACTATGTCGTGACCAAGTGCCCGCGCTTCGCCTTCGAGAAGTTCCCCGGTGCCGAACCGGTCCTGACGACGGCCATGCGCTCGGTCGGCGAGGCCATGGCCATCGGCCGGACCTTCGCGGAGAGTTTCCAGAAGGCGCTGCGGTCGCTGGAAACCGGACTGACCGGCTTGAACGAAATCCGGTTCGAGGAGTCCGATCCGGACGCGCTCGACGGTGCGATCAAGGCTCGCCTGTCCATCCTCGCACCGGACCGTCTGCTGGTCGTGGCCCAAGCCTTCCGCCACGGGCTAAGCGTGGACAAGGTCTACACCTATACCTCCATTGAGAAGTGGTTCCTGCGCCAGATCGAAACGATCGTCCGCGCGGAAGACTGGCTGCGCAAGAACGGCTTGCCGTCCAGCCCTGAACAATGGCGTGCGATCAAATCCGAAGGTTTTTCCGATGCGCGCATTGCCGAGCTGACCGGGACCAAGGAACGTGCCGTCCGCAAGGCTCGTCACAAGGCCAAGGTCCGCCCCGTCTACAAACGCGTCGATACGTGCGCGGCGGAGTTCCAGGCCAAGACGCCCTACATGTATTCGACATATGAAGCGCCGAGCTTCGGCGGCGTGATCGAAAACGAAGCCCGTGTCAGCGACCGCAAGAAGGTCGTCATCCTCGGCGGCGGGCCCAACCGGATCGGGCAGGGGATCGAGTTCGACTATTGCTGCGTTCATGCCGCCTACGCCATGGCGGACCTCGGCATCGAATCCATCATGGTGAACTGCAATCCGGAAACCGTCTCGACCGATTACGATACGTCCGACCGGCTCTATTTCGAACCGCTGACTGAAGAGGATGTGCTGGAGCTGATCCAGGGCGAGATGGCATCCGGAGAGTTGCTCGGTGTCGTCGTGCAGTTCGGCGGCCAGACGCCGCTCAAACTCGCGGGCGCGCTGGAGGCGAACGGCATTCCGCTGCTGGGCACCAAGTCCGACGCGCTCGACCGCGCCGAAGACCGGGAGCGCTTCAAGGCGCTGGTTGAAAAGCTGGGGCTCAGGCAGCCCAACAACGCCATCGCCAAGACCGCGAAGGAGGCGAAAGAGGCGGCCAAGACGGTCGGCTATCCGCTCGTGCTCAGGCCGTCCAACGTGCTCGGCGGGCGCGGCATGGAAATCGTGGACAACGATACGGAGATGGAACAATATATCACCGAAGCCGTGAAGGTGTCGGGCAAGTCCCCGCTGCTCATCGATCAGTACCTGCGCGACGCCGTCGAAGTGGATGTGGACGCGATCTGCGACGGCGAGGATGTGTTCGTCGCGGGCATCATGGAGCATATCGAGGAAGCCGGCGTGCATAGCGGCGACAGCGCCTGCTCGCTGCCGCCCTATACGCTATCGGAAGAGATTCAGGACGAGATGCGGCGACAGGCGCGGGCGCTGGCGCTGGAACTGGGCGTGGTCGGGCTGATGAACATCCAGTTCGCGGTCAAGGACGACCTCGTCTACCTGATCGAGGTGAATCCGCGCGCGTCCCGCACCGTGCCGTTCGTGGCCAAGGCCATCGGCCTTCCGGTCGCCAACATCGCGGCAAAGGTGATGGCGGGCGAAAAACTCTCCAGCTTCGACCTCGCCACGCGCCCCCAGAAATACATTGCCGTCAAGGAAGCCGTCTTCCCCTTCGCGCGCGTCCCCGGCGTGGACACGGTGTTGGGACCGGAGATGCGCTCCACCGGCGAAGTGATGGGCCTAGCCGACAATTTCGGCGTCGCCTTCGCCAAGAGCCAACTCGGCGGCGGCGTGACCCTGCCGGAAACGGGCCGTGTCTTCATCAGCGTGAAGGACGAACACAAGCCCCTCATGGCCGACCTTGCCCGCGACCTGACGGGCATGGGCTATTCCGTCGTCGCGACGGGCGGAACCTGCAAGTTCCTACGCGAGCAAGGCCTCACGGTGGACTATGTCAAGAAGGCCCATGAAGGCCGCCCCAATATCGTCGACGAAATGAAGAATGGCGACGTCCAGCTCGTCTTCAACACGACGGCGGGCAAGCAGGCGCTGGAAGACTCCCGCTCGCTCCGTCGCACCGCGCTGGAACAGAAGATTCCCTACTTCACCACGGCAGCCGCGAGCCGGGCGACCGTGGAGAGCTTGAAAGCCTTGCGTGCCGGGGGCTATGAGGTGGAGAGCTTGCAGAGTATCGCAGCGGAGTAGAGCCTAGTCGCCGATCCTGACGAAACTCCCGGCATAGAAGTTCCCGGTGCGTTGGCCGTCGGAGTCGTATTGCCGGGACATCATCTCGTACTCGTCGGGTGTGACCCAGCTATATTCATAGATGCGGTAGGTGCCTTCGGGTTCGTCGGAAAAGACGATCCGGTTCTTCAGATTGCCCTGACCGTCGATCGTACCCGTCCCGACCCCCATGCGTCGCTCGCCGAAATGGGAGAGGTGCTGCAGCGTTCGCCGGTGGTCATCGGCCACCCAGAAAATCTGACCCTGCAGGTTGCCGTCATCGACAGTACAGGACACGCTGCTCGCCGTCGTCACGGTCCGGCAGATCGTGATGTGGTTCGGGATGGTCAGCGTCTCGACGGTCTCGCCGTCCCAGACCATCTGAAAGCGATCCTGTTTCAATGTCCAGGTCCCCACGAAGTTCGAGAAACCTGCGGGATCATCCGGGGGCGTGCCGATCTCTGTCGCGCCAGCCGTGCCGATTTGGAAAAGAAGGCTGAGTGTAGTTGCCAGAGCCGTGGAAAAAATGCGCATGGCCATGCTTAATCCAGCTTGATGAAAAGGAAACCCCGCCGTTCGGTCGGGTCTATGAATTTCCTTCCAGATCGCGTGGTCCTCGGGCTGGGCGATCGCTCGTTTCGTGCTTTGGGCGTAAGATGGCTTTTTAACTCCGGACTCCTTTCTCCCGAGTCCGAAAGCAACTCGGAACCGACCCCCATCTGATTCGCTCCAATGTCTCCACCCATTCAAAGGAGACACGCCATGTCCGGCACGACGAAATCCCTCAAGGACCTCTACATTCACGAGATCAAGGATATCCATTCCGCCAACAAGCAGGCGGCGGAGACGTGCGGGATGTTCGCCCGCAAGCTGCCCGAAGGCAGCCCGCTGATCGCGAAGTTCGAGCAGAGCGAGCAGATGATCAAGGACAACAATGCGGAGCTGGAAAAGCTGGCCGAACGCCACGGCGAGACGGCGTCGGGCATGCATTGCAAGGGCATGGAAGGGCTGGTCACGGAAGCCAAGAAGCACGTGCTGCACAGCGACTACACGGACGAGGCGCTGCGCGAAGCGACCGCCATCGCCCAGTTCCAGCGCATGACCCACTACGCGATTTCGGGTTACGGCACGGCCAATGCCTACGCCAAGCAGCTCGGTGACGACCAGGGGTCCAAGACGTTCCAGGGCTTGCTGGACGAAGGCTATGAAGGCGACCGCGCCTTCACGGACATGGCGGTCAACTGCATCAACGAACAGGCCGCGCACGCGTCGGAGGAAGAAGAGTAGTCTTCCCCTGAACGGCCAAACCCCGGCATCCGCTGCCGGGGCTTTTCTCCACACCGCCGCTTTCTGCAGACAGACCTGCCTGGTATCCGGTTCGCTTTACCTGCCTTCGATTCGAAGAGATCGCCCGAATGCGGGCCGTTCTGCCCCGCCTCGCTCTACGGCTCCATCTTGCCATCTGCTTTGCCGCCGGTGGAGCCATAGACCGACTGGACCCGGGCACTGGAACAGACCGAGCGGGTGAAAATCGGTGGCTAACAAGCTGTATTCCAGACTCAACCCATGCGTCCCCGGCAATAATTGCCGGGGGCGGTAGGTCTGGGTGTTGGTCGCGGCAATACGCTATAAACTTTGCACGACAAAAGCCCCGCCGAAGCGGGGCTATCTACGACTGGCGCCGTGCGCTGAGCGGTTTGTGAGAACGCATTCGCGCGGTCCTGGATGGCGCTTCGCTATTTTCGACCATGATCGAAAATCCGGCTTCGCCGGATCGTTATCGCACACCCAAATAAGCCGTCTGTCCATCGCGTTCCACGACGAGCGCATAGGGGCCTTCATTGTCTTCGATGAAGGCTTCGAAATCGTCCAGGTCCTCGATTTCCGTACGGTTGATCTCTCGGATGATATCGCCGCGACGCAGGCCGGCGCGGGCAGCGCGGCTGTTGCGGCGCACGGCCGAGATGTAGACGCCTTCATCGCCATCGCGCAGGTCGAGCTCCGACGGGATGTCGGTGATGGTCGCGCCGGAGAAGCTCTCCATGGACGGGATGTCGTCGGCGACGCTTTCGTCCAGTTCGCTCCGGTCCTCCTCGACCGCTTCCACCGTGATGCGGGTGGTGCGGCGGCGGCTGTCGCGAATATAGGTGATGTCGGCTTCCGTACCCGGCGTCAGCAGGCCGACCGCGTTGCGCAGATCGGAACTGTCGTCCAGGTCTTCGCCATTGAAGGACACGACCACGTCGCCGTCTTCCAGCCCGGCCTTGTCCGCCGCGCCGCCTTCGACCACGTCGGAGACGAGCGCGCCGCGCACGCTGGACAGGCCGAGGCCCTGGCTGAGCTCGGGGTCGAGATCGCGGATCAGCACGCCGATGCGGCCGCGCCGGACCTCGCCGAACTCGTTGAGCTGGTCGACCACGTTGCGGATGGTGCGCGTCGGCACGGCAAAGCCGATGCCCGCGCTGGATCCCGACCGGCTGACGATGGCGGTGTTGATGCCGATCAGTTCGCCCTTGGAGTTGACCAGCGCGCCGCCGCTATTGCCGGGATTGATGGCCGCGTCGGTCTGGATATAGTCCTCGTAGCGGTTTCCGCTGCCCCGGCTTTCCCGACCCAGGGCGGAGACGATGCCGCTGGTCACGGTGGACGACAGGCCGAACGGGTTGCCGACCGCGATGACATAGTCGCCGACCATCACATCATCCGTGTCCGCGATGTCGAGGTCCCGCAGATTGCGTGCGTCGATCTTCAGCAAGGCGAGGTCCGTGTCCGGGTCCGCGCCGACCACTTCGGCCATGAACTGGCGGCGATCCTCCAGCGTGACCTCGATCTCGTCCGCGCCGTCGATGACGTGGTTGTTGGTCAGGATCAGCCCTTCGCCCGCATCGATTACCACGCCGGAGCCGAGCCCGGCCCGCGGGCCGCGCTGGCGCGGGCTCTGGCCGAAGAAGCGCTCGAACATCTCCATCTGGTCGTCCGACAGATCGGACTCGCCCGGCTCGGACAGCGTGTTGATCGACACGACGGCCGGGGTCACGCGCTCCAGCAACGGGGCCATGGTGATGACGCCGCGACGGCGATCGAAGGTCATGGAATCGTTGCTGCCGAGCAGCTGCACCGGCTGGTAGAGCGGGGCGCTCTGGGTGGGCGTTTCCACGATGACCTGCGACACGGCATAGGGCGCGGCGACGAGGCCGATGGCGGCGGCGGAGAGGATGAGGGCTGTCTTCAAGGGTAGGACTCCTGTGCGGCCGGGGACGGTCCGGCGGGTTGGTAATCTTTAGGAAAGATATGGAGTGGTGGAGGCGTCCCGCAAGACGGCGCGGCAGAAGGTGACGGAGGTTTAAGGGAGGGGGAGACGAAACAAGAAGCCACGCAATGCGCGCCTACTTACGTCATGGCCCGGCCGAGATAGGTGTAGAGCTCCGGCATGAGGCCGGGCGAGCCGCAGGCCACCAGGCGCGGTCCGTCCTTGGGGCTGCCGCCGTTCCAGTCCGTGATGACGCCACCCGCGCCGATCACGACGGGCATCAGCGCGCGCACGTCGCAGGGCTTCATGCCGCCCTCCACCATCAGATCCATGCGCCCTTGCGCCAGCAGCACATAGCCGAACGCGTCCAGGCCGAGGCGCGAGAAGGCACAACCGCTCTGGATGATCTTGTAGGCGGCCAGCTCGCCGGGTCCGAACATGCCGAAGGGCTGGGTACAGCCCAGCCGCGCTTCGGACAGGGTGTCGATGGTGCGGACCTGCAATCGCGTCTTTTCGCCCGCGTCGGAGATCAAGTGCGCCTGCGGCTCGCCGGACAGATCGCCGACCGCGCGCAAGGCGAGGGCGGGCAGATCGATCAGGCCCAGCCTGGGCTCGCCGTCCTGCGACACGGCAATCAGCGTGCTCCACACCGGCACGCCGGCGACGAAGGCCCGTGTCCCGTCGATCGGGTCCAGCGTCCAGGAAAAGGCATTGGACCCCTCATGGTCCGGCAATTCCTCGCCCTCGATGGAATCGTCCGGGAAGCGCGCCCGGATCAGGCGGCGAAGCTCGCGCTCCCCCTCCACGTCGGCCTCCGTGACCGGATCGTAGCCCGAAGCGGCCTTGTTCTGCGCCGCCACGCCGGAGCGGAACAGGGGCAGGGTGATGGCCCGGGCGGCGTCCGACAAGGTGTCGAAAAAGGCAAGGCGCTCGGCGAGGTCGGTCATGGCGCGCGCTTAGGGAGCTGTGCGCCTGACCTCAAACGGTAATTAGGGCGCGACCAGCCGCAGCGAAGGCTTGGCCGCATTCTCCAGCGACTTGGCGAGATCGAGCAGGTGCTTCCGTGGCGTTTCGCCCATCGCATAGTAGGCGCGCACCAGATCCATCGTTTCCTTCTTGGACAGCACGTCGGACGCGATATTGTCGGTCTCTCCCTCCTGATCCGACAGGCCTTCGTAGAAATATTGCACCGGCACGGACAGGGCTTCGGAGAGTTCGAACAGGCGCGCGGCGGAGACGCGATTGGCGCCGCATTCATACTTCTGAATCTGCTGGAAGCGGATCCCGACCTGTTCGGCCAGCGCCTGTTGCGTCAGGCCGAGCAGGCGGCGGCGGCGGCGCAGGCGCTTGCCCACATGAAGGTCGATGTCGCTGGTCATGGGCGTGTCCTTGTTCGCAATGGAGTTCGCTCGGGGTCTCTCCTCAGGAGGGAGCAAGGGCCGTGCCAGTCTCGCGGGCGGTGTTCGCGCGAAAAGGGAGCGAATTTCCGACATTTCCTCGCCTGGTGACCGGAAACGAGCCGTCGATTAACCTCGTGCTGTTCCGTTCCGGGACAGAGGTTTCGTTTCGCGCGCCCTATTGCGCGGCGAGCGCGCCGGGTGCTCTCAGTTCGACCAGTTGCCGGATCACGCGGCCCAGACGGTCCGCCGTCCTGTCGAAACCGCGCTTGGGTCTGAAGGTGACCGGATTGACGTAGAGGTCGCGGTTGATCTCCACCTGCACGACTTCCACCCCGTTGTCGGGCCGACCGTAATGCTCCGTCACGTAACCGCCCGCATAGGGATAGTTGACCGCCACTGAAAAACCTTCGCGCTGCAGCATTTGTCGAAGAGTAGAGAGCGTCTGCGGATCGCAGGACCGACCGTAGCGATCACCCAGGACGATATCGGGCCTGCGCGAGCCCATCGGCGCAAAGCCCGGCATGGAGTGGCAGTCCACGAGTAGGGCGTGGCCGAAGCGTGTCTGCGCCTCGTCAAGCAGACCGCGCAACGCGTCGTGATAGGGATGGTAGGTCGCCTGCAGCCGCGCCTGCACATCGGCGCGCGTGGGCAGGCGGCGATAGATCGGCGTGCGCTCTCCGATATGGGTCGGCACCACGCCGATCCCGGCCTGGGCGCGCGCCGTGTCCGAGACGGGGTC
>JBATXP010000398.1:0-5889 GCA_049673465.1 Litorimonas sp. | reverse complement strand
GGGCTGTCCGCGCCGAACACGTCGCGCACCTCCGGCGCCGTCACGCCTTGCGCTCGCGCGGCCTCGATCAGCGCGGCTTCGGTCGCAAGGCTGATGCTGCCCAGCCCGGTATTGGTTTCCACGCCGCCTGGCGTGCGGCGCAGGATGAGGGGTTCGCCGTCGATCACGAACGCCCAGGATTCCATGGAGGCTCCGGCGGTGAGGCGGTGGAGGTCGGAGACGGGGCGGCCGAGGGCGGCTTGGAGGTTTGTGGAGAAGTCGCTCATGGGAGGGCTGCGCTGGTGCGCAGGCTTTTCGACTGCGTCCCCCTCCGCCTCGTTTCACTCGGCACCTCCCCCTTGCGGGGGAGGAACGTATCCAAGTTCCTCCCCCGCAAGGGGGAGGTGGCCGACGCGCGAAGCGCAAGGTCGGAGGGGGACAAAACCAAGTATGCCACGCGCAGCGTGCCTACCTTCCTTTGAACGCGGGCTTTCGCTTCTGCACGAACGCCATGATCCCCTCGCGCGAATCCTCGCTATTGGCCATGATCATCTGGTACTCGCTCTCCACGCGTGCCGTCTGCTCCTGCGTGGAATGGGTCGCCTCGCGCATGATCTTCTTGAGGGCCTGCAGGGCGAGCGGGGCTTTTTCCGCCAGCGATTGCGCCCAGGCGACTGTCTCCGCGCGCAGGTCGGCGGCCGGAACGACCTTGTTGACCATCCCCATGTCCAGACAGGTCTGCGCGTCGAGGCGCGTGCCTTCCGCCATGGCGGCGAAGGCGCGCTTATAGCCCATGTGGTGGAGGAAGAACCAGCTCGCGCCCCCGTCCGGGACGAGCCCGATGCCGATGAAGGGCGAAAAGACGGTGGCGTCGTCCGCCATTACGGCGAGGTCGGAGCCCAGCGCGAGGCCCAGCGCCACGCCGCCCGCGAAGCCGTTGATGGCGCTGATGTAGATCTTGTCCGACTTGGCCACGCCGTCCACCAGCGGCTTGTAGTCGCGGATGGAGTTGTCGAACAGGCCGTGTTCCGCCGACCCGCCCAGCCCTTCCTTTAGGTCCGTGCCGGAGGAGAAGGCGCGGCCCGATCCGGTCAGTACGACGACGCGCACAGTGTCGTCCTTTTCCGCCTTGGCCTGCGCCTTGGCGAGTTCAGCGCGCAGCGCCTTGTTGAACGCGTTCATCGCCTCCGGGCGGTTGAGCGTGATGATGGCGACATGGCCGTCCAGTTCGTAGGAAAGCAGGTCTGACATGGTCTACTCCGTGAGGATTTTTGCGTCGATGAGGCTCGCGACCTTGGCGTCGTCATAGCCCAGCATTTCGGTGATGTCCGCGCGTCCGCCATTGATGGCGGGCAGGACGGGGTCGGGAAAATCGTAGTCGCTACCGAAGACCGGGGCAGGTCTCGGGTGGACGTAGGGGCCGTGCTGTTCCAGCCCGCCCCGCGCGCGGTTCTGCGGGTGGTCGGGGGCTTCCACATAATCCAGCACGGGCGAAGTGCAGGCGTCCGAGCCGTCGAAGATTTCTGCCCACTCGTCGCGGGTCCTGGTCTTGAATAGCGCTTCCAGTTTTGCGTGCTGGCCCGCATGTTCGCGCTTGTCCATCTGTCCGCCGAACTCGCTTGCGTCGATCTCCAGAAGCCGGAGGAACTCCGCGAAGAATTGCGGTTCGATGCAGCCGACCGCCATATATTTGCCATCTGATGTTTCGTAGCAACGGTAGAAGGGCATGCCACCGTCCAGCAGGTTCGTCTCGCGCTCCGGCTTCCACTGGCCCAGCCCTGCGAGGGAGTGGAACATGCTCATCATGCTGTTGACCCCGTCGATCATGGCGGCGTCCACGACATCGCCGCGCCCGGTCTTCTCGGCCTGCAGCAGCGCGGCGAGCATGCCGGTGACGAGGAACATCGTCCCGCCGCCATAATCGCCGATCAGGTTGAGCGGCGGGGCGGGTGGCTCGCCCTTGCGGCCCATCGCGCCCAGCGCGCCGGTGATGGAAATATAGTTGAGGTCGTGCCCGGCCGTCTTCGCCCAAGGCCCCGTCTGGCCCCAGCCGGTCATGCGACCGTAGACCAGCTTCGGATTGACGGACATGGCGTCTTCAGGGCCGATGCCGAGCCGTTCCACCACGCCGGGACGAAGCCCTTCGATCAGCGCGTCGGACTTCGCGACGAGGTCCAGCAGCACCTGTGCGCCGTCCGGCTGGCGCAAATCGATGGCGATGGACGTCTTGTTCCGATCATGCACGGTCGGCACGGCGAAACCCGGTCGGTTCACCAATATGACCTCCGCGCCCATGTCGGACAGCAGCATGCCCGCATAGGGTCCCGGTCCGATCCCGGCGAGTTCGATGATCCTGTATCCGTCGAGAGGTCCGCTCATGCGCGCCTGATGGCGGAAGGGAACAAGGGCGGCAAGATGGCTCGCCGCCCTTATCCGGGGTGTGATGCGCTTGGGCTGTGATGAGGCCGGACTTAGCCCCCGGTCTTCTCCGCATAGTCGGCCAGCAGCTGGTCCTGCTTGGCGCGGGCGATCTTCTCGAACGTCATGTCCTGCATGCGGAGGTCGGTCAGCGTCTTCACCAAGGTGATCAGCGACCCGGCCAGGAAGACGATCCCCATGGCGAGATAGCCCTTGGTGGCGATGTTGACGGGCATGAGGATCAGGCTCGCGCCCAGCATGGTGAACGCCGTCAGCACGCAGAGATAGTTGAAATTGATCCAGAGTTTGGAATGTTCGATCATGATGTGGTCCTAAAGTTGGTGAACGGATTTAGGCGGCAGTTTCCGCCGGTTCGGAGCGAAGTCGCTCCAGAATGTCTTCGGGTCGCGTTTTCAGCGCGGCCCCGCATCCGGCATCTGCGAGGCGATCCAGGGTGGAGCGGCCGGACAGGTCGTCCTCTATGTCGTCCAGGACCACGTCGAGCGCGACCGGGTCGTCGGACGCCAGCAGGCGGGCCAGAACGGCCTCGCCCTCCCGGATGGAACCGGACACGGACCGGCCTGGCGATCCGCCGACGCCCGCACCGATCCCAGCGATGGCGGCGCGTTCGCGCGCGATGCTTTGCGCGGTGATCAGACCCTGCCGCAGGCCGATCAGTTGGCGGTGGTTGCGCTCCACGGCCAGACGGACGCGATCCGCCTTGGACCGGGAGCCGTCCAGGGTCCGGCGACGCAGCGCGCGCTCGTCTTCCAGCTGCGCCAGCAGCACGGCGGCCTCTCGGGCGAGGGCTTCGTCCTCCTTTTCGAGCGCCTGCCGGGTGCGGTCGGTCAGGTCCGCGATCTGACTGTCCAGCAGGCCGAGCGCCTCTTCCTCGGACCTTATCTTGACGATCAGGGCGGCGAGACCCCGCTTGGCGGAGGCGTGGCCGGCTTCGGCCTCCGCGATCTTTTGACGGATGATCGGGGCGGCGTGGTTGGCTTCCAGCGCGGCTTCGACCCGAAGGCCTCTCCCGATCAGGATGGATTTGATTGTGGCAAACATGGGATCTCCTGGCTTGAACATTGTTCAATTGATACGTAGCCGAATGTTTGAACAGTGTTCAACATACAGAATTGAACGTTGTTCATTCACGTCTATTCGTGTAGCCTCGTCTCATGAACACCTCTGCGACAGGTACGGGACGACGCGGGCGCAAGGCCCCGGAGGGCACGCGCGCGAACATCATCGCCCTGACGCGCGACCTGATCGCCGCGAAAGGGCTGTCCGCTGTCAAGGCCCGCAACATCGCGGCGTCCGCCGGCGTGTCGGTGGGCACGGTCTACAACCTGTTCGGCCCGCTGGACGATCTGGTGCGGCTGGCCAATGGCCGAACCTATGACGACCTTCACGCCCATCAGCAGGCGGCGTTGGAGGCGGCACGGCAATCCGGGGCAACGCCTCGGGATCGGCTTTTCGCCTTGGCCCACGCCTATCTGGACTGGGTGGGCGACCATCACGCGGTCTGGTCCGCGACCCTGGCCTTCAACCGCGGGCGCCGCGACCATGTCCCGGACTGGTATGCCGAAAAGGAGCGCGCCCTGATGGGCATCATCGAGGACGCCCTATCCGACTTCCCGCACGATTTTACGGGCGACGACCGCTTGCACACGGCGCGCGCCCTGTGGGCATCGATTCACGGGATCGTGTCGATGGCGATGGGGCCGACGGCCCTTCTGCTCCCGGTGGAGCAGATCGAACGGCAGATGGAGATCGTCCTGTCGGCCGTGGCTGCCACTCTGGAGGGTTAGTCGCTACGCTATCAGCCGCGCGGCCCGGTCGAACAGGCCGAGCGTCGCGGCGTGCAGCCGCTCGCCAATGGCCTTCGGCGCCTTTCCCGCCAGGCTGCGCGCATGGGTGCCTTCCAGCAGGATGCCAAGCTTGTAGCAGGCGAGCACCCCGAACCAGGTCGCGCTGTCGGTGGATCGGCTGGTACGCTCCGCATAGTGCGCGATTATTCGCCCGATCTCCGGAAAGCCGTCCCAGGGCCGGATGCCCAGGCCGACCGTGTCGCGCCCTTGCGGGTCCGGCCAGGTCGCGATGACCCAGCCGAGATCGAGCCTGGGATCGCCCATCGTCGCCAGCTCCCAGTCGATCAGCGCGGCGAGGTCGCCGCTCTCATGTCGAAACATCGTGTTGCCCAGATGGCAATCCCCATGCAGCAGGCCAGGACGATAGTCGGTCGGGCGGTTGCGCTCCAGCCAGTCCGCCACACGATCCACCCCACAGTCGAGGCCCGGCCACGCCTCCACGCGGGCGTAGCCCTCCAGTTGCGACCGCCAGCGCGGTACTTGCCGCTCCAGGAACCCGCCCGGCTTGCCGAAGTCCGGAAGGTCGGCCTCCACTTCGGCCAGCGCCGCAAGACCTTCCACGTAGGACAGGCCCATGCGCTCGCGGATCGCTGGGTCGCCGGCGTGGAGCGCGGGCAGCCCTTCGGTCGGATTGAAGCCGTCCACCGGCTCCATCAGCATGAAGGCGTAGCCGATTTCCGTTTCGTCCGGCTCGCTCGCGATGAAGCCCGGATGGGGCACGTCCGTTCCGGCCAAGGCGGCCAGCATGCGGGCTTCGCGTCGCATGACCGCGTTGCTTTCCCGGCGCGGACTGGGCGGCGGGCGGCGAAAGACGTAATCGCGGCCCGAACGCGACAGGCGCAGGAGAATGTTCTGCGTCCCGCCCGTCAGCGGCGTCGCGGCGGTGAAGGGGCCGCGCCCCAGGCCCTTGGTCTCCATCCAGTCGGCCAGGGCGGAGAGGTCGACATGGGCGCGCAAAGCGTCTGGCAATTCGGCGTGGTCGGACATAAACCCGTCTCCCATGAACGACACCGACTTTAGCGGGAAGACCGTGCTTGTCATCGGCGGCAGCTCCGGCATCGGCAACGGGATGGCGCAGGCCTTCCGGTCGCGCGGGGCCGACGTCCATGTCTGGGGCACGCGGGCCGACGCGGCGGACTATGACGGGGTGGACGGCTCCGACCTCGCCGGCCTCCATTACAGCCGGGTCGACGTCTCGGACCGCGCGGCGATCGACGCGCACGACCCCGGGTTCGACGGTCTGGACGTGCTGATCTGCTGCCAGGGCATCGTGCGCTACGGGCGCGAGGAGTTCGCCCGCGACGGCTGGGACGCGGTGATGGCGGTCAACCTCGACTCCGTCATGGACTGCGCGGTCAAGTTCAAGTCCCTGCTGGCGGGCGCGCAGGGCTCGCTCATCATCGTCTCCTCCGTCGCGGGCTTTTCCGCCGCCATGGGCAACCCGGCCTATGCCGCGTCCAAGGCGGGCGCGGTATCGCTGACCAAATCGCTGGGCGAGGCATGGGCGCGCGACGGCATTCGCGTCAACGGCATCGCGCCGGGCCTGGTCGCGACCAAGCTGACCGAAGTGACGACGGGCAACGAGGCGCGGATGAAGGCGAGCCTGCGCGCCATTCCCCTGCGC
>JBATXP010000397.1:0-2693 GCA_049673465.1 Litorimonas sp. | reverse complement strand
CATCGCCAGGCGCGCGCCGCCCCGGATCGCGACCCGGAGCGTCCCATCTTCAGACCCGCCATCGGCCACGACCACCCGTTCGCCGTCCAGTTGGGACAGGAGGCAAGCCAGCGGCGCGGCCGCGTTGCGGGTGGGGATGACGACGCTGAGCATGATCGCCGCGCCCATAGGCGCTCGCGTTGCAAAGAAAAAGCCCGACCGCGAGGGGCCGGGCTTGAAACGCGTGTGAGGCGCGGGAGCCTAGTTGCTGGCGTCCAGCTCGGCCTCGGTCATGGCGTCGAGTTCGCGCTGCAGCTCTTCGCGCGTCTTCGGCGCGGCCTTGGCCGTCAGATAGACGCGGCAATAGGCACCGGAGGGCTGGACGACTTCGTTCGGAAACGCGCCATTGCCTTCGCAGCGGATCACGCCCAACTTCATGCCGTCATAGATCTGCGTATTGGCGGCGACGCCGCGGATCGGGATGAAACAGACCGTGCCGTCGGACAGAGTCTCGACCGAACCGCCCTCATATTCGCACGATGCGCGGTCGGTGACGATGCCTTCCGTGGACGGCGTCTTCATCAGCTCGGCTTCCTGCTCCGTCGTCAGGTCCTGGGCGAAGGCGGCGGGCGCAAACGCAAAGGAGAGGGCGGCGAGCGCGGCGGTGATCTTGAACTTGTTCATTCGGGTGGCTCCTGCACACTTCAAAGGCAACACGGGGTTGGTCGCCGGTTAACATGTCTTTAAGGCGCGAAAAAGACCTGCCTTCACCAAGGATCGTGCAGGTCCCGTGCCAAGGGGTGTGCCGCTTCGCCATGATCCCGGACCTGACGCATCTTACGTCCGCACGGGCGAAGGGGTTCGCCCGCATCTGCGGCGTGGACGAGGCCGGGCGCGGACCCCTGGCGGGGCCGGTGGTCTGCGCGGCGGTCATCCTCGATGCGTCGAACGTCCCGGACGGGTTGAACGACAGCAAGGCCTTGAACCCCGCGCGGCGTGAACACTTGCTGAACGCGCTCCGCAAATCGGCCGAAATCGCGATCGCGGTAGTCGAACCGGCGGAAATCGACCGGCTCAACATCCTCTGGGCGAGCCTGGCAGGCATGAGTCGCGCCGTGCGTGCGCTGGGTGCGGACTATGCGCTGATCGACGGGAATCGCCTGCCGCCCGACCTGCCCTGCCCCGGCGAGGCGGTGGTGAAGGGCGACGCGCGGTGCTTGAGCATCGCCGCGGCGTCCATCGTGGCGAAGGTGACGCGCGACCAGCTGATGGAGGAAGCGGACGCGCGCCACCCGGGATATGGGCTGGCCGGGCACAAGGGTTATCCGACGAAGGCGCACCGGGAGGCGCTAGCGGAGTTGGGGCCGAGCCCTGTCCACCGGATGAGTTTCGCGCCGGTTCGGGAGGGGTGGGGGCTTCTGTGAGACTTCGCGCCCCAAGGGGACAGGAAAGAGAGGCAACAGACTTCCGTCCCCGGCATTTATTGCCGGGGTCTGTCACCGAAATTGCTCCACAAGACGATAAGTCGAGGTCGCTTTCTTCTTGTGAAAGATGAGGAGATCAGACCCCGGCAATAAATGCCGGGGACGATGACGAAATCGCTCGCCTCCTTCAGATAACCCCCGCTTTCACCAACCGTTCGATCACCCCCTCCTGCCGCCGCGCATAGAAATCCTTCGCCGGAGCCTCCCGGCCATCCCCCAGCGACCCGCCCGGATGCCCTTCCGCGCGCGCGAACATCCGCGCGTAGAGGTCCATCGGCTGACGGGCCAGCATATTGTCCATGCCGACGCGGCGGCGGCGGTCGCGAAGGGCGCGGATGTCCACGTCGGCGCAGGCCGTGATGCTTTCGCCCGTGGGCGTATCGGCGAGGATCAGGCCCCGGTCGTCCACGATCTGGCTGCGCCCGTCCGTGGAGCCCGCCGCCAGCGCCGTGCCCGTGATGCCCGCACTGTTGGCGGAAATCACGTAGCACTGGTTTTCCTGCGCGCGGGCCAGCTTGGCGACGTTCTTGTAGGTCATCTGGGTCGAAGACGCTTCCGAGGTGGGATGCAGGATCACTTCCGCCCCGTTGGCGGCAAGAATGCGGGAAATTTCGGGATAGCGGATCTCCTCGCTCGCCAGCGCAGCCAGCCGTCCGAGCGGCGTGTCCACGACCGGAAACCAGCTCTCCAGCGGGTAGTGCTCAAGATAGGCTTCCATCACGTCGTAGGGGCTCGGCGCATACATGCTGATGAGGCGGCGGTAGCGCAGCACGAGATCGCCATTGGGCGCGGTGATGGTGCTGGCCTGGAAGTAGAGCTCCGGGAAGTGCGGGTCGGTTTCGTAGAGGTTCGCGCCGATATAGGTACCGCTCTTCTGCGCGATGTCGGCGAGGGTTTCGTAGATCGCCCCGTCCATCGCCACGCAGGCCTTCTCCCGCCACTCCGCCGCGCTTTCGCGAGCCGGATAGCTGGTCAGGAAATATTCGGGCAGGCAGACCAGCTTGAGGCTCGGCCCGTGAAACGCCTTGGCGCTCATGATCTGGCCGAGGATGCGCAACAGGCTACCCTGCATGAGGGTGCGCGCTTCGGCCCGGTAGGCCGCGCGGTTCACGGCAGCGCATTCGGTTTGCAGGGCGAGGGCTTTGTAGAGATCCATACGAACTTTCGTAGCGGGCGGGGTTTGGCGGATTTTGCGATGCGTCATAGGGAGGACGCCGCCGAGCCATAGGA
>JBATXP010000396.1:0-4577 GCA_049673465.1 Litorimonas sp. | reverse complement strand
CCGCCGGATAGCGCGCGGCCAGCTCCGCCATGCCGGCATCTGCGCCGCGCGCGTCCACGCGCTCCCAAAAAGGTTCGCGCTCGTCTTCGGGCAAAAGCCCCGCCAGCGCCTTCACGGCGGTCGCGCGGCGCTCCAGCTGCTGCTCTTCGTAGAAATCGAGGATGGCTTGGCCGTGAAAGCCCGTCTCGTCCAGAACGGTCTCGTAGCGCGGCGGGGACAGGTCGATGTCGCTCGACGCGAACAGGAAGCCCAGCGCGCCGCCGATGATGGGAAACAGAAATGACAGCCAGAAGCCCCACGTCTTCACATAGCCCATGAAGTCGCGCATCGCGATCAGCCAGATGCGCGAGAATTTGGGCAGGCCACCCCGGCCTCCCCTGCGATTTCGTTGTTGGCCGGCTTCGATCACGTCGCTCATCACGCCGCCTCCGCTTCCAGATCGGCCTGTATGTCGGCCTCCAGGTCCGCGCGCACATCGTCGCCGACAAGCGCCACGAAAGCCTCGTGCAGCGTGGCGCGGATCGGCTCGAACCGGGTCAGGCGCACCCCCGCCTCCACGCAGCGTTCCAGCAGGTCCGGCGTCTGCGCAGTGCGGTTGAGCAGCAGGTCGAGCGTGCCGTCCTCTCGCCGGGTCAGGTCTTCGGTGAAGGGCGCGACCACGTCCGCCAGGCCGCTATTTTCCGAGGCGATGATGACGCGGCGGGGCGCATGGTCCAGCGCGGCCTCCACGCTGCCGTCGAATACTTTCTCCCCGCGCGCCATGAGCACGATGCGGTCGCACAGGCGCTCCGCATGTTCCATGACGTGGGTGGAGAACAGGATGGTCCGGCCGCGGGCCGCGATCTCCCGCACGATGCCTTCCAGCACTTGCTGGTTGACCGGATCGAGACCGGAGAACGGCTCGTCCAGCACGTAGAATTCCGGGTCGTGCGCGATGGCGGACAGCAGCTGCACCTTCTGCGCCATGCCCTTGGACATGTCCTTGTTCTTCTTGCGCTTGGCGTCGCCCAGCCCGTAGCGGTCCAGCAGCCTGTCGGCAGTCGCGAAGGCGTCGCGCTTCTTCATGCCGTTCAGGCGCGCCATGTGGGCGATGGCCTCGCGCGCGGTCTGCTTCTTGTAGAGACCGCGCTCTTCGGGAAGGAATCCGACCCGGCCGAAGGCGGCTTCGCCCGGAGGTCCGCCGAACAGGTTCACCGACCCCCGGTCGGGCGCAACATACCCCAGCGCCATGCGCAGGCTCGTCGTCTTGCCCGCCCCGTTGGGGCCGAGAAAGCCGACGATCTCGCCGGGATGGACGGACAGGGTGACGTCCCGCACGGCGGGTTTGCCGCCGAAACTCTTGGAAACGTCGTCCAGGTGCAGAATGTATGAAACGGACATGAAGGTGCCTTGGCGAAGGGAACGGCCGAAGTCCACACCGCTTTTGCGCGACCCGGTATCCGAGCCGTTAATCCGCCCCGGAAACGCGTGCAATTGCCCGAAATGTCCCAATCGCCGCCCCAATTGCGCCCCACTCGGCGGCTTCAAGGGACGCATGGAACCGCGATACAGACACCCCCGCTCCTTGAAGCCTCTGCACCGCCGGGGCGGAACCGTGACCGCCCTGCTGCTGCTGGCCGGGCTCGCGAGCCTCGCCCATGCGGTCGATCCCGCCGAGCGCCCCCAGACCGAGGGCGAGCGCTTCATCGCCGAGCGCGTGGTGGAGAGCCCGACCTGGGCGAACGGCTACGCGCTGGTCGAAGGCCGGGACGACTACGCCGTCGCCATGCTCTCCCTCACGCCCAACGAGGAGGTGGCCGGCGAATGGGTCCAGGGCTTCGAAGACGAGTGGGAGCTACCCGAGGAGTAGCTATCGACCGGAACCGCCGACCACGCGCAGGAACGGCTTGCCGACGGGTGGACGCTCGGGCGTCACGTCGGGCGCCCGTTCCGGGACGAACGCCTCCGTAGGACCCTCCGCCTCGAAGTCTTCGTCGAGCTGCCGGACGCGCGGCTGGAACTTGGGCGTCTTCGACTTGAATGAGGAGCGCGGCGTCTTCCGCTCATAGCGAGGGCGCTCCAGCGCGTCGGATTCGCCTTCGGTCGCGAGTTTCTTCAGGTCCTTCACCTTGCGGTTCATGCCCGCCACGACGCGCTTCTGCGCAAAGGAGAGCGCGTCGCCGGGACGGCCCTTCTCAAGGTCCTGAAAGGCCGAACCGAACTGCTCCAGCCGCTCCGTCACGCTTTCGGAAAACTCCTTCTCGAACTCGTTCAGTTCGCCCTGCTCCTTGAGGGTGCGGTGCAGCCGTTCGAGCTTGCGCTGGGCGTTGCGGGCGGAGCGTTCGCGCGCCTTGCGCTCCTTTTCGCGCTGCTTGTCCAGCGCAGCGTCGCGAGCCGCCTGCTCCGCCTGCCATTGCCGTTTGTCGTGATCGGACATGAGGAACATATAGCGAACGGTTTGAGAGGACGCAAATGGCGGGGATAGGGGCGACCTGCGGTCGTCTGATATTTGATGTCCCCCTCCGTCACGCCTGCGGCGCGCCACCTCCCCCTTGCGGGGGAGGAACTGACTGTCGTCCTTCTTCGCTCTTCAAGTTCCTCCCCCGGACAGGGGGAGGGGGACCGCATCGTGGGAGTGAGCGCAGCGAACGAAACGATGGGGTGGAGGGGGAGACGAAGGGGAAAAGCCCGCCGTGAGGCATACTGTATTCATTCGGAAGGGCTCGCGCCGCGCCGTTCCCTTTCCGTCCTTTGGGACGGACGCCTGCGGCGGGATTTCGTACGGTCCGCTCCGCGGCCCTTAGACCCCTATCGGGGAACGAAATCCGTGGGGCTAGCCTGTGTCAGTCGTCCAGCGCCCCCAGATACAGATCCAGCAGGGCTTCCTGCTCGGCGCGCTCGTTCACGTCCTGCTTTCGCAGGCTGATCAGCTTGCGCATCACCTTGGTGTCGAACCCGAACGCCTTCACTTCCGAATAGACCTCGCGAATGTCGGTGGTCAGTTCGGCCTTTTCGGCTTCCAGCCGTTCGATGCGGGCGATGAACTGGCGGAGCTTTTCGCGGGTCGCGTCGCCCATCTGTTCCTGGCGGTCGGCTTCACTCATCATGGCGGCGGTCACTTTCGTTTGGTTCCGGGCGGAGGGTCGTGCGCGCATCGGTCTAGCGAAAGTGACAAGCCAGCGTCATGCGCACAACTCCGGTTTCCTGTGGACTGAGACATTGTTTTGCAGCTCTCGGCCCGACTCATCCGTATAGAGGCACGAAGCAACAGAAAGCCTGCCATGTTCTACGTCCTCATCGGCCTCGCCGCCCTCGCCATGCTCTACGTGGTGGTCACCCTCGTCACCGGGGGCTCGCAGATGGCGAAGACGGGCGAAGGGGCGCGGGAGCGCTCCAACAGCTGGATGTGGAAGCGGGTCGGCGCGCAGGCCGTGGCGATCGGGCTGCTCTTCCTCGCCTTCCAGATCCGCAAGAACGGCGGGTAGCGTTCGGCGCGAAAGGGGAACGGGCCGATGGTCAAGCTCAACAAGATCTACACCCGCACGGGCGATGACGGCTCCACCGGGCTGGTGGACGGGACGCGACTGGCCAAGGACAGCGCCCGCGTGGCGGCCTACGGCGACGTGGACGAGACCAACAGCGTCATCGGAATCGTGCGGCTTCACCTGGAAAATATCCGGCTCGACCGCATGCTGGCGCGCATCCAGAACGAACTTTTCGACCTCGGCGCCGACCTCGCCACGCCCTTGCCCGCCGAAGGCGAGGCCGACAGCGAATACGCGCTGCGCATCGTCGCCTCGCAAGTCACGGCCCTGGAAACCGATCTGGACGCACTCAATGCCGACCTCGACCCGTTGACCAGTTTCATCCTGCCCGGCGGCAGCCCACCCGCCACCTATCTGCATCAGGCCCGGACCGTGGCCCGGCGCGCAGAACGCAGCCTGGTCACGCTGGCGGCCGACACGCCCGTCAATCCGGACGCGATGGCCTATATCAACCGGCTGTCGGACTTCCTGTTCGTGGCGGGGCGCTGGTGCAACGACCAGGGCGCAGCCGATGTGCTCTGGGTGCCGGGAGGTACTCGCTAGACCCCGTTCGCCAGATATTGCCGCGTGCGCACCGCAATGTCCTCGGGCGTGTTGCGCTCCGTGAAGAAGGCCTTGAACAGACCGTCCTCGCCCAGAAGGAAGATGATGTCCTGGTGGTCGACCGTGTAGTCCATCGGGCTGTCGTCCAGTGGGACCTTCTGGCTGAACACCTTGTAGGCCGTCTTGATCTCCTCGATCTGCGCTTCGGTCCCGGTGAAGCCGCGCAGGCCCTCCGGAAAGCCGTTATTGGTGACATAGACGGCGAGCTGTTCGGGCGTGTCGCGTTCCGGATCGACTGTCACCATGACGAACTGCACCGCGTCCGCCGCCGCGCCCATGCGCTCCTGCGCCGCGCCGAGCTTCTGCAGGGCGGTCGGGCAGACGTCGGGGCAGTAGGAGAAACCGAAATAGAGCAGGGTCGGCTGCCCCTCGAAGGCGGCCTGGGTCACCGTCGCGCCCGTTTCGTCCACCAAGGTGAACGGCCCGCCCAGATCGGCCGTGCCGGTGGAC
>JBATXP010000395.1:0-1622 GCA_049673465.1 Litorimonas sp. | reverse complement strand
CTCGCCACCTGCACCGCCCGCAGCACCCGCGCGCCGTCCCGGCTCTCGGGATGCCCCTCGTCCGCCCGCTCGTGCAGCACCCGCCCCTCCGCCGTCAGCCGGTTTTCCGCCCAGAGCCCCTCCACATGGATCAGCGCGCATTGCCGCGGGCAGAACAGCCAATGCTGGAGCGCGGAGAGGGGGAGGCTCTCCACGACCTACCAGGGCTCGTGCAGGGTCACACCCTCGGGCAGGTCCGCATCATCGACGTCGATGCGGTAGTCCGAGAAGGCGCGGGCGGGGGGCACGTTGTGGAGGCGCCGGTCGCCGGGCGGCACCGCGTCGCCATCCACCATGCGCGAGACGGACACCCGCTCGAAAAGGCGGTGCGCCTGGGCGTTCCCAAGATCGCTCTCGTGGCGGAAGGCGATCAGCCGGCGGGCGGCCATCATGCCCTTCGAGGCGGTTCTCGTAACGTCGAGCATATCACGCAGAGCGATCCAGAGCAGATCGAGGTCGTCGTTATTGAAACCTGTCTTGCGCCCGAACGGGGCGCTGACGAAACCATGCATCCGATACAATCCATAGTGAACGATGTGCTTCTTCCCAAACTCAGGTTCAATCTTGTCTACGTCAACGACCCGCGTGATCGTTTGTTCGCTTGGTAGAATAGGCTCTACAGACCGAGCGAAGGTGAATTGAACTGGTCCTTTCACTTGGCCAGCATTTGGACCTGTCGATAAAACGGCTCCAAATGCTCGAATATCATAGAACTGGCTGCACAGCCATTCTTGTGCAATATCTACTTGTTCGCGCGGTCGGTTATTTGCATCTTTTCTATCCCAGCCGCCCCCCTTCTTCTCGAATGATGGAAGATCGTTTATTTCGTATGCTTCTGCTATTGTTTTATTCAGGGGTTTACTTGCAGTGACAAATATTCTGGAGCCCGGTCTATCAACTTGCTCAACGTAATCCCGAACCTTTCTCTTAATCGACACGTCCGACATTAAGCCATGCCCCGTCTCGGGGTCCATGCGCGGCATGTTGCCCGCGTCCGGATCGCCGTTCGGGTTGCCGTTCTCGACGTCGAGGAAGAGGACGAAGTCCCAGCGGTTGGTCAGGCCCGTCATTCGTTCTCTCCTTCGTCGATGAGGGCGTCCGCCGCATCCTCGGCCTTGGCGTAGAACGCCGCGTTCTGGTGGTAGAAGCCGATGAAGAACCGGCCCTGATCCTCCAGCGGGAGGGCGGCGGGCAATTCGTCCCCGCCCGGCAGGCCGGCGATGATGGCCGAGACGGCGCGGTCCGCCTTGACCCCGGCGCCGGCCTTCATGCCGCCCGCCTTGCGCAGGGCGGAGAGGTTATGCTCGTAGCCGCGCATGAGCTGGGGGAAGACGCGCGCGGGGGTCGCAGAGGCTGCGCCCATGTACTTCGATCGCAGGGACGCGCCACGCTCCTGATAGGACCGCTCCGCGTAGGCGTAGGCGCCGAAGAGGCGTCCCAGAAGGTAGGCGGGATCGGCCGCCGTCTCGTCGAGCGCCATGGGCACCTCCATTTGATAGTTGCGGATGAGGACCGCGCGGATCATCGCCGCGCGCCGTCCGTCGACCTCGCCATGGCGGGCGCGGTCGGGCGCGCCCTCGACG
>JBATXP010000394.1:0-2228 GCA_049673465.1 Litorimonas sp. | reverse complement strand
GTTCGCCCATGACGCTTGTCGTCGACGCCTCCATTGCCGCCGCCTGGATCCTGCCCGACGAGGATGGCGTGACGGCCGACGCGATCCTCCACCGTGTCGCGGCCGAGGGCGCGATCGTCCCGGACCTGCTCTGGCACGAGCTGCGTAATATACTTCTTATGGCGGCGCGCCGCGGCCGGCTGCCGGAAGTGGAGATCGTGCCGAGCCTGTTGCGCCTGCGCCGCCTGCCGCTGGAGACCGAAAGCCCGTCGGCGGGCGGCGATGCTGCGCTGGTCGCTCTCGCGCTGCGTCATGGGCTTACCGCCTACGACGCGGCCTATCTGATGCTCGCTCGGGACTGGGACTCGGCGCTGGCGACCGCCGACCGCGCCTTACGTCGGGCCGCCGAGGCGGAAGGCATCGACTTGGCCTGAACAAGGATCGGGCGGCGTGTTCCATCTTGCGACCCGCCCGCGCGCTCTTCCACCCGCGGCACCTTCCGCTGTGTCGAGCGATGCCGCCCATGCACACGACAGGCGACGCGTTCCGAGACGGAAAACTTCTGCTGGACATGATCGATACAGGGTAACCGTCCGGTGACGCCGCTCACTTCCTTCGTGGCTTCCATTTCTTTGCGAGCCTGAGGACTTCGAGGTGGAGTTCGTCGGCGTCGGGGACATGTGGATCGAACGGCCCGCCTACCCATTCCATTAGGTCTTCGTGTTCGGGATGGGCTGGATCGCTGATTGCGCTGAGGAAGTGTTCGTATCCCGGGAGGCCGCCGACATCTTCGGGCGGGCATCTGCCGGTTATCTCGACAAGCCGTGGATAGAGGTTGCCGGGTGTCGGATCGCCGATGATGACGGTTTCGATCAGATGGACCCAGTCATCTCCGAAGTCGTAGATATAGCGGATCGGGACTTTTCCTGCAGCGTCGATGACGTCACCGAGGCTGGTTTTGGTCACTGGCAAGGTGTCGGTGCCAAAGTCCGGATCGGGCAAGCCCCAGCGGGTCTCGCCTGCCATGAACTCGTAGAGATGGCAGTTCTCCCACCCCATCGCTGCCTGGATGAAGAGATGCAGTCGGTCGAGATGGATGTCGCTGGGCACCTCGAGGGTCCGCAAGACGACGGGCGCGATACCTTCGAGGGTGATCTTCAGATGGGCGATGGTCATGCCGGGACGGTGTCCTTCTTTATGGCGGTCCGCCAACGCCAAGGCAACAGATCGTCGACGCGGGTGATCTTGTAGTCGGGGATGCAGGCCAGTGTGTCGGCCAGCCACGCTTGCGGGTCGATGCCGTTCAGCTTTGCGGTCTCGATCAGGGTATAGGCGATGGCGGCGGCGCGGCCGCCGGTCAGCGAGCCGACGAAGAGATAATTCTTCCGTCCGATAGCCACTGATCGCATCGCCCTTTCGGCCGTGTTGTTATCCAACTCCAGAACACCGTGATCGAGATACGGTTGGAGCCGCTTCATGCGGGTGAGGGCATAGCGGATCGCCACGGCGAGGGGCGACTTACCCGAGATGCTGGGCAATTGAACGTGCAGCCAGGCCTCGAGATCGTCGAGGATCGGTTTAGCGCTGGCTTGTCTGATCTCGACGCGCCTGTCCGGCGGTGATCCACGCGCCTCCTTCTCGACGGCGTAGAGCTGGGCGATGCGCGCGATGGCCTCGTCGGCGATGGCAGAGCCTTGGGCACGGTGGACGTCGACAAATTTGCGGCGCACATGGGCCATGCAAGCGACCTCGCGGATCTCGCCGGAACGATAGATATCTTCGAACCCGGCGTAGCCGTCGGCATGCATCCAACCGCGATATCCCGACAGATGATCCTTTGGGTGCTGGCCTTTCCGGTCGGGCGAGAACCGATACCAGCTGGCGGGCGCGGCATCGCCGCTCCAGGGCCGTTCGTCGCGCCCATAGGCCCACAAACGCGCCGTGGCCGTCTTGCCGGTGCCGGGTGCCAGCATGTTCACCGGCGTGTCGTCAGCGAAGATGGCTTGTCCAGTCAGGACATGCCGTCCGATTGCATCCGCCAATGGCTCGAGCAGCGCCGTCGATTTGCCGACCCAATCGGCCAGCGTCGAGCGGTCCAGGTCCAGACCGTCACGTTCGAAGATCTGGCTCTGCCGGTAGAGCGGCAGATGATCGGCGTATTTGTTGACCAGCACGTGCGCCAGCAGGCCGGGGCCAGGGCGACCGCGCTCAATCGGGCGCGACGGTAAAACTACCTGCGTGAACGCCTC
>JBATXP010000393.1:0-4410 GCA_049673465.1 Litorimonas sp. | reverse complement strand
CCTTCGCGGACGTCCCCAACATCGCCTTCGACAATGCCATCGCGGAGCGCACGAACCGGGCCGCCGTGGTCGGCGCGGATATGGGCTGGAGCGATATCGGATCCTATTCCGCCCTGTTCGAGTTGCGCGAGCGGCTGGGCCAGCCCGCCCTGGCGGACGGGGCCATCGTCAAGCGCGGCGAAAACGTCTTCGTGGACACGGACGACCCGAAGCTGATGGTGACGGTCGCGGGTCTGGACAATGTCGCCGTGGTGGTCCGCGACGGGCGCGTCCTGGTGGTCAATCTGGACCTCGACCAGTCGGTCAAGGCCGTGGTCGAGGACCTGCCGCCCGAATATCGCTAGCCCGAATAGCGCCAGGAAGACTGTCGCCACTCAGTCGTGGCGGTCCCGCCGCGCGCCTTCGGACGCCATCAGGGTCAGGTCCGCCGCCATCATGTCCTCGACCAGCGCGTCGAAGCCGGTCGTCGCCTCCCAGCCCAGCTCCCGCTTGGCCTTGGATGGATCGGCCAGCAATTGCTCGACTTCCGCCGGGCGGAAATAGCGCGGATCGACCCGGACCAGAACGTCGCCGCTCGCCCCGTCGCGGCCCAATTCGTCCACGCCGGAGCCGCTCCATTCGACCTCTCGTCCGACATGGGCGAAGGCTCGCTCCACGAACTCGCGCACGCTGCGCATCTCCCCCGTGCCCAGCACGAAGTCGTCGGCGCGGTCGTGCTGCAGGATGCGCCACATGCCCTCGACATAGTCGCGCGCATGGCCCCAGTCGCGCCGGGCGTCGAGATTGCCGAGATGGAGCGTCCTCTGCAGGCCGAGGTGGATGGCCGCGACGGCGCGGGTGATCTTGCGGGTCACAAACGTCTCCCCGCGCAGCGGGCTTTCGTGGTTGAACAGGATGCCGTTGGCCGCGAACACGCCGTGCGCCTCGCGGTAGTTCACCGCGATCCAGTAGGCGTAGAGCTTGGCGACGGCGTAGGGGCTGCGCGGGTGGAAGGGCGTGGTCTCGCTTTGCGGGACGTCCTGGACGAGACCGTACATCTCCGACGTGGAGGCCTGGTAGAAGCGGGTGGTCCTCTCCAGACCAAGGATGCGGATCGCTTCCAGCAAGCGCAGCGTGCCGAGCGCGTCGGCATTGGCCGTATATTCGGGCGTTTCGAAGCTGACCTGGACGTGACTCTGGGCGCCCAGATTGTAGATCTCGTCGGGCTGCGTCTGCTGCACCAGCCGGATGAGGTTGGTGCTGTCGGTCAGGTCGCCATAATGCAGCAGGAAGCGGCGGTCGGTCTCGTGCGGGTCCTGATAGATGTCGTCGATCCGGCCCGTATTGAAGGACGATGAGCGCCGCTTCACCCCGTGCACGGTGTAGCCCTTGGCCAGCAGCAGCTTGGCCAGATAGGCCCCGTCCTGCCCGGTCACGCCGGTGATGAGCGCGGTCTTGCCCACGATAGATCCCTCACGAATACGGAGCCGGCGATTGGCACTTGGCGGCGGGGTCCGCAAGCCACCGTTGCGGGCGGCTTCCGCTCTGCTAAGGCGCGGGCCATGAGCGACGGCGCGATATACGATCTTTCCGGCAAGCGCGTCTGGGTGGCGGGCCACCGCGGCATGGTCGGCTCCGCCGTGATCCGCCGGCTGGCGTCAGAGCCCGTGGCCGAGGTCTTGACGGTCGGCCGCGAGACGGCGGACCTGACGCGGCAGGCCGAAGTCGAAGCGTGGATGGAGGAGGCGCGGCCCGACGTGGTCGTGCTGGCGGCGGCCAAGGTCGGCGGCATCCTCGCCAATGACCGTCATCCGGCCGATTTCCTCTACGACAATCTGATGATCGAAGCCAATGTGATCCACTCCGCCGCGAGGACGGGTGTGGAGAAACTGCTCTTTCTCGGCTCCTCCTGCATCTACCCGAAGCACGCCCCGCAACCGATACCGGAGGATGCGCTGCTTACGGGTTCGCTGGAGCCGACCAATGAGTGGTACGCGGTCGCCAAGATCGCGGGGATCAAGCTCTGTCAGGCCTATCGCCGGCAGGAGGGGCGCGACTTCATCTCCGCCATGCCGACCAATCTCTACGGCCCCAATGACAATTACGACCTCCAGACCTCCCACGTCCTGCCCGCGCTGATCCGCAAGATGCACGAAGCCAAGGTGTCGGGCGCGCGGTCCGTCGAGGTCTGGGGCACGGGCACGCCCCGGCGCGAATTTCTTCACGCCGACGACATGGCCGATGGCTGCGTGTTCCTGCTGAAGCACTATAGCGAGGAGAGCCACGTCAATCTCGGCTATGGGGAGGACGTGTCGATCCGCGAAGTGGCGGAAACGGTGCGGAGCGTGGTCGGGTTTACGGGCGCGCTCCGGTTCGACACCTCCAAGCCGGACGGCACGCCGCGCAAGCTGATGGACGGCTCCAGGATGCGTGCCATGGGCTGGCGGCCCTCCATGTTCTTGAAGGACGGGATCGCGGACGCCTACGCGCATTTCCTAGCGGGCAATGTCCGATGAGCGCCGCCTCCAAAACAGGAAGATCGGTGCTGGTGGTCGGGGGGGCGGGCTATATCGGCTCGCATGTCTGCAAGGCGCTGGCGGCGCGGGGCGACCGGCCGGTCGTGTTCGACGACCTGTCCTCGGGCCATGACCATGCGGTGCAATGGGGGCCGCTGGTCCGGGGCGACATCCGCGACGCCACCGCGCTTGACGCGGTCTTTGCGGATCATGCGGTCGACGCCGTCATGCATTTCGCCGCCCGCATCGAGGTGGGCGAAGGCGAGCGCGACCCGCTCTCCTTCTGGGACGTCAATGTGGGCGGGACGATCACTCTGCTAAAAGCCATGGCGCGCGCGGACGTTTCGCCTCTAATCTTTTCCTCCACCTGCGCGACCTATGGCGAGCCGCAAAGCTTGCCCTTGACGGAAAGCGAACCGCAGACCCCGGTCAGCGTCTATGGCCGCACAAAGCTGGCGGTGGAGACCCTGCTGTCCGACACCGCCCAGGCCTCCTCCTTGCGCTACGCCGCGCTGCGCTACTTCAACGCCTCGGGCGCCAGCCCGGACGGGGAGATCGGGGAGGAGCACGAGCCGGAAACCCACCTGATCCCCAACGCGCTCCGGGCGGCGGCAGGGCGGGGCGACAAGATGAAACTGTTCGGCACGGATTATCCGACCCGCGACGGAACCTGCGTGCGCGACTACATCCATGTCGGCGACCTGGCGGACGCGCATCTCGCCGCGATGGACAGGCTGCTGGACGGGGCTGAGAGCTTCAGCTGCAATCTGGGCAGCGGCGACGGGTTCACCGTGCGCGAAATCCTCGACGCGGTGGAAACGGTGACGGGACGGCCCGTGCCCCATGACGAACATCCGCGCCGTCCCGGCGACGCGCCGGTGCTGCTGGCCGATACGCGCTTGGCGACAGAATTGCTGGGCTTCGAGGCCAAGCGTTCCACGCCCGAGCAGGTGATCGGGGATGCGTGGCGGTTCCACCGCCGGGTCTGGGGCCTCTAGAGGCGGTCGTCGGGCCGGGTCAGGACGGGGATCGCCGTCAGCAGGTGGTAGAGCATGGAGGCGGGCACGGCGTCGGACAGCGATGCGCGGTCCGCGTCCAGCTTGTCCACCCAGCCGGCCTCCGGACCTTCGGACAGGTAGAGCGCGTCCAGCGTCCCCAACAACGTTTCCGCCTCCTGCGTCAGGCCGAAAGCGGCGAGGCAGCGCAGGCGTTCCAGCTGCGGCCAGAGGCGGTAGGTCGGCGGCTCGGCCCCGACGCGGTCCATGACCAGCCCGTCCGTCTCCACGAAGTCCTCGCTACGTTCGAACAGGTCGCGGGCGGCCCGGCGCACCGCGTCGTCGTCCAGCGTCTCGCCCGCCCGGTCGAGCAGGTAGGCCCACTCATAGCAATGGCCCGGCTCGACCCAGTCGTCTTCGGATGGTCCGAAATCCGGGGCGCGCCGCTCCGACAGCAGGCCGGTGTCCGCGTCGATGAAATGGGCCGTCGCCAGGTCGGCCATCTGCCGGATACGCGCTTGCGACCCTGCGCTTTCGGTAACGGCATGATGCAGCAGCGACGCTTCCAGCAAGTGCATGTGCGGGTTGGCAAATCTGGGGCCGGGCGTTCCGGCCGTGGCATGAAATCCGTCCCCGTCGCGGAACTGCGAGTCGATCCGCTCCAAGGCCCGGCGCGACAGCTCCGACCCGCCTGGCACGCCGACGGCGTCCAGCTCCGCCCCGGCCAAGGCGACGAAGGCGTGGTCGTAGAGGACCGCCCCGAACTCCGTGCCCCGCCCCGCCGCGTCGATCTTGCTGGGAAAGCCCCGCGCCTCGTCCTCGCTCTCCAGCAGCGCGGTCGCGCCAGCTTCCAGCAGGGGCGGAACCCGGTCGTCCGCGAAGCCCAGGCGGCGGGCGCGGGCGAAGGTGAAGAGCTGGCG
>JBATXP010000392.1:0-8112 GCA_049673465.1 Litorimonas sp. | reverse complement strand
GGCATGTGCGGCGACTACGACTCCGTGATCGGCATGGAGGTGGACGAACCGCTGCGCCGCTTCACCACCCGGATGCGCTCGGCCCGGTTCGAACCCGCCAGCGGCCCCGGCACGCTGTGCGGCGTGTTCGTGGAAACCAACGCCAAGGGCCTCGCCGACCGCATCGAGCCGATCCGCGTCGGCGGACGGCTGGCGCGGGCCGTGCCAGAAGCGTGAAGCTGTGCTATCGGACCCTATGAGAGGTCACAACAGCCACGCCTGTCGAGGAAATCCAACGTGTACGCTATCGTTTTCGACTTGGACACGGCACAGCTTCAGGCGCTCTACGACAAGCCGAGTTGGCAGAATGCCTGTAAGGACATCTGCATCTATCTCGAACAGCGCGGCTTCGAGAACCAGCAGGGCAGCACCTATTTCGGCGATGAGACCGTCGACCCGATCAGTTGCGTCCTGACCGTTCAGGACCTCGCCCGCGATTTCTCCTGGTTCGCCGGGTCGGTGAGGGACATTCGCATGCTCAAGATCGAAGAGAACAACGATATCGGTCCAGCCATCGACAGGATCCTGTCGGGCTGAGCGCCGCGACTGCAAGATCCATAATCTCTTCACTTGCCGCTCATGAGCGGCGTGGCAAGGAGAGCGCATGATCCGCCCAGCTCTTTGCGCGCTCGCCGCCGTTCCGCTCCTATCCTCGCCCGCGCAGGCCGAGGACGCGTTCGCCCTGTTCGCGGCCCAGTCCGGGCCGGAGGCGCGACCGCCCGCCCATGTGCCCTACCGCCACACGGTCGAGGTGACCGTGTCCGGCTCCAAGGGAGACACGGTCCACGATCCGCTCACGGCGCGGCTGCGCATCGATCCGTCCCGCCCTGCCGGAGAACGGGTAACGGTTCTGGAACGCGGCGCGGAAGCGCGCGGCGAGATGGAAAAGGCGCTGCGCGAGATGATCGAGGAGATCGAGGATCCGGAGCGCACGCCCGCCGCCCAGGCCCAAAGCTTCTGGTGCAATGCGGGCGGCGAGCCCCCCACTCCGGCCGACTTCGCCGTGGTCGAGGACACGGACACACACATCGCCCTTCGGCCGAGTGCGGAGCGCATGGTGTCGATGTTCATGCAGACGGGCGACCGGGAGCTGGACCGCAAGGAACGCTCCATGGCGAAGAAGCTGTCGGACCGGTTGGAGGGGCACATCGTCTACGGCAAGCCGTCGGGCCTGATCCGCTCGGCGCACTTCAACATCACCCGGCCCATGACCGTGCTGATGGTCGCCAAGATCAGGCAGATGAAGATGGACCAGACCTGCAGTCTCGCGCCCAACGGCCATCCTTACGTCTCGGAATTTTCCATGGACGTGCGGGTGACGGCGCTGGGGTCGAAGATCAGCAACGTCATGGAGCTGACGGTCGGCGATCTGGAATGGATCGGCGACGCGCCGGCAGGCTGACGCGCTGAAGGCTCAATCGGTCGCGGACCGCGCGTCCGGATCAGGCCTCGCGAGGCGCCTTGAACAGGCCGAGCGGATTGCGCAGAAGGTCGGCGAGCGTGTCGCGTCGCAGCCACAGCATGACGAGCTGCGACAGCCAGACCAGCACGGCCATCACGAAGAGCAGGCCGCCATCATCGTTGGGGTCGATGCCGAGCGGCGTGAACAGGTGGAAGCTGATCGCGCCCGTCATCACGCCCAGCGCGATGAGGTTGCCCAGCACGCCGAGCTTGATGAAGCGCGAGAACAGGCCAACGATCAGGAGGATGGAGGCGACGAGCTCCGCTCCGCCGATCACATATTGCGAGAAGATGCCCGTCTTGTCGAACACGCCGTCCGCGCCGAAGCCGGTCGCCCAGGCGTCGAGCTTGCCGAAGATGGTCTGGGTTTCCGGCGCGTCCGTGAACTTGAAGCGCAGGGAATCGAGGAAGATGGCGGCGCTGAACAGCGACAGCGCGATGGGGGTATATTTGCGAATGATGGACATGGTGTCCTCCCTTTATGGTTATGTGTCGAGCAGTGCGCGCACGGCGGCGACCGTCGCCTCGCGCACGGAGTCGAACTCGGCGCGCGCGGGGCGGGTGCGGCTGCGGATGCGCAGGCCCGTATAGGTGGTGAGCGCAAGCCGGGCGGCGTCGCGTAGGGTCCGGTCGTCGGCTTCGGGGGCGTATCGGCGGAACAGGGCGATCAGCCCCGCTTCCAGCACGGCGAACCCGTCTCCGACCAGCGTGTCGATGTCCGGCGCCCGTCCGAGCCCGTCCGCCGACGTGTTGCAGAGAAAACAGCCTCGGTCGTCGCCGCGCCCGTATACGTCCTCAGATGGGCCCGACAGGAGCTGGTCGAGCTTGCCTATCGGGTCCGTGCCGTCGTCGAGGGCGAGCCAGTCGGCCCCGGCCTTCACGGTCTGGGCGTGGTAGCGCGACAGGGCGGCCTTAAAGAGGGCGTCCTTGTCGCCGAAACTGTTGTAGAGCGACGACTTGGACAGGCCTGTGGCGGCGGTGATGTCCGACAGGGACGTGCCGTCATAGCCCTTGGCCCAGAACAGGTCCGCGATCTGGGTCGCGACCCGGTCGGGATCGAAGAGCGCCGGGCGGCCCCGCTTGGCTGTGTGGGTCGTCGCGTCGGTCATCAGAGGTCTGCCCCGCCCCACAGCTTGGAGAAGGCTTCGCAATGGACGAGGACGGAGCCGTATTGGGCGAGATCGATACCGTCGGGCAGGACATATTCCTGGCCACCGCGATTGGATTTCAGCTCGCCCAGGCGCACGGCACCCGTTGTGGCGTTGGCTCCGGTCGCGGTCGCGACGCTGTTGCGGGACAGAAAGACCTTCAGGTCGGGCCCGCGCTTGGTGCGGAAATCGTCGGAGAAGACCAGGACGGTGCGGTCGCCGCGCCGCTCCACGCGGACGTCGCCCTTCAGGGAAAAGCTCTTCTTCTGGAAGGCGATGGGAGCGGACTGGGTTTGTGCGAGCTGGACGACCGGAGCCGGGGACAGCTCGGCCGCATGGGCCGTGCCGGAGAACATGGCGGTCGCGCAGAGCGCGGCACTCAGCGCGGCGACGGGGTAGAGAATGCCGACCGCTGCGAGGGTGGCGACTCTTGCCTTGAGGGGGGCTTTCAGGGTGTTGGTCATGGTGTGTGTCCTTTGTGACGTGAGGGAGAGGGAAGGTAAAGCGAGTTTGGATCAGCTGTAGAGGCCGCCATTGGAACCCAGCAGCAGGACGCCGATGGCGACCAGCATTCCGGTCATCATGGCGAAGGTGATCAGGTGGGAAACGGTGTGGTCCGACATCTCTTTTCCTCGTTTTCGCATTTCGGCCCGCCCCGTGTCCGGTGCGGTGTTCCGGTCGAGGCGTTGAGCTCCGACGACCGCTGTGAACCACAATTGAACCAATCGTTCCAGTAACGTCTTTTCACGGGTCGTCACGGCGGCGTGAGGTGGGCGCGAACGACTGGCCAGCCCGCCTTGCCGCTGGGGCGAGGCTTGGCTATGGCGGTCGCCAGATTCCGACACAGACCAATCAACGAGGAGGGTTCCCATGGCGGGCCATTCCAAATGGGCGAACATCCAGCACCGCAAGGGCCGCCAGGACAAGCTGCGCTCCAAGCTGTTCGCCAAGCTGTCCAAGGACATCGCCGTTGCGGCCAAGATGGGCGGGGGCGATCCGGACATGAACCCGCGCCTGCGCCTGGCCATCGCCAACGCCAAGGGGCAGTCCATGCCCAAGGACAATATTCAGCGCGCGGTCGACAAGGGCGCGGGCGGCGACGGGGCGGACTATGAGGAAATCCGCTATGAGGGGTTCGGCCCCGGCGGCATCGGCTTCATCATCGAATGTTCCACCGACAACACCAACCGTTCCGCCATGGAGGTCCGCACGGCGTTCTCCAAGAATGGCGGGAACATGGGCGAGACCGGATCGGTCGCCTTCATGTTCGACCAGGTCGGCAAGATCGAATACCCGCTCGCCACGGCGGACGAGGACACGGTCATGGAAGCCGCCATCGAGGCAGGTGCCGACGATGTGGAACATGACGAGGCGTCGGACGACCAGTGGGACGAATACGAACCCGTCCACACCATCTGGACCGCCCGCGACGATCTCGGCGCGGTCGCGGCGGCGCTCGAAGCGAAGTTCGGCGAAGCCAAGTCGGTCAACCTGATCTGGAAGCCCCAGAACGAAATCGACAATCCCGACATCGCCGCCCAGGTCATGCGCATCAACGACGCGCTGGAAGACCTCGACGACGTCTCCGACGTCTATCACAATTACGACCTGACCGACGAAGCGGCGGCGAAGCTGGAAGACGCGTAGCGTTTCGTCGGGACCCGCCAAAATGCACCAGTCCGGCTTTCTCGAAACCTGCCTCGGCTTCTTCGACGAGATCGCGCTTGAGACGGCGCGCGTGGATTCCGTGACGGATTGCGTCGTCCCCGGTCTTTCGGTCCAGGACGGCGTTTTGCAAATCTGCGAAGCCGGTCTGATGTACCCCGGCGACATTCTGCACGAAGCGGGTCACATCGCCGTCGTTCCCGCCAGCGAGAGGGCGACGCTTTGCAACCGGTCGATCGAAGATAGGGAACAGTCCGCCGCCGAGGAAATGATGGCCATCGCCTGGTCCTATGCAGCGGCGACCCACCTTGAGCTCGATCTTGAAACCGTATTCCATGACAATGGGTACAAGGGCGGAGGTCGCTGGATCCTAGACGCCTTTAATAGAGGTGGAGAGATCGGCGTACCGATGTTGAGATGGGTCGGCATGACGGAAGAGTTTCCGGAGATGTTGCAATGGATGCGAAGCTGAATCGATATTCCAATTCTCCACCGAAATTGTGACCCTCCGCCCTCGCGCGGGCGTCTTGCTCCGTTTGCGTTCATGAACGCCTACACCCCCCTCACCACCCGCCACGTCTTCCACCAATCCTGGCCGATCATGCTCGCCAACGCGGCCGCGCCTGTCGTCGGCCTCGTGGACACGCTCATGGTGGGGCGCTTCGTCGGCACGTCGGCTCTGGCGGGTATCGGGCTGGGCGCGGTGATCTACGGCATCGTCTATTGGGGGTTTGGCTTCCTGCGCATGAGCACAGCCGGACTGGCGGCCCAGGACGACGGGGCGGGGGACGTGGCGGGTGTCCAGGGGCACATATTGCGCGCCGTGCCGCTGGGACTGCTGATCGGCACGCTCGTCTTCGCCGCGCAGCTCCTTCTGCTCCCCGCCGCCTTCGCGGTCTTCACGGCCGCGCCGGAGCTGGAAGCGGAAGCGGCGACCTATATTAGCGCCCGCCTGTGGGGCCTGCCCGCCACGCTCGGCACCATCGCCCTGATGGGCTGGTTCGTCGGTATCAGCCGGGCAGGGCTGGCGCTCCAGCTCCAGATCGTGCTGAACCTCGTCAACATCGTCCTGAGCCCGATCTTCGTGATTGGGCTCGGCGCGGGGCTCTACGGCGTGGGTCTCGCCTCCGCCCTGGCCGAATGGTCGGGCTTCGCGATGGGCCTGTGGCTGATGCGCCGCGAGTTCGCCCGCCGCGGCGGCCTGCGACCCGGCGTGGTCAGCCGCGCCAACCTGCTCGATCCCTCACAGCTCAAGCGCCTTGGTGTCGCCAATTCCAACATCTTCGTGCGCACCCTGACGTTGACTCTCGGCTTCAACTTCTTCGGCAACGCCGCAGCCAGCGAAGGCTCGCTCTTCATGGCGGCCAACCACATCCACATGCAGCTCATCACGCTCAGCGCGCTTGTCCTCGATGCCTTCGCTCACACGGCGGAAGCCGTCACGGGCGCGGCCTATGGGGCGAGGGACCGAAAGCGCTTCGACCGGGCGGTGCGGCTCACCACGCGCTTTTCCGCCGGGTTCGCGGTGCTGATCGGGGGGCTCATCTATTTCGGCGGACCGCTTCTGGTCGATCTGCTGAGCGCCGATCCGGCCGTGCGCGACATGGCGCGCGCCTACCTTCCCTTTGCCGCCCTCGCCCCCGTGATCGGGTTCGCGGCCTACCAGATCGACGGCATCTTCATCGGCACGACGCGAACGGCGGAGATGCGCAATGCGGGGCTGATGGCCGTCGCGCTCTATATCGGCGCGCATTTCGCTCTTGTGCCGATCTTCGGCGCGACCGGCATCTGGCTGGCCTTTCTCTTCTACTACGCCGTGCGCGCTCTGACCCTGGCGGTCTACTATCCGCGCATTCTTCGGCACATCGGCGCATCATAGACCTGTTGAGCGCAGTCGCAGTCTCTCGACGCGCCCCAAGCCCATGCTAACCCCGCGCCAAATGCGGGGAGAACGATCATGCGCACGGCGGAAACCAGCTGGGACGGCATTCCGATCATTCGGACGGGAGAGGACTATGTGGAGAGCCTGCGCGGGCGGGACCTCGACGTCTACCTATTCGGCGAGCGGCTTGCGGAACCGGTCGACCACCCGGTCGTCCGGCCGTCCATCAATGCGCTGAAGATGAGCTACGACCTGGCCCTCGCCGATCCGGAGCTGGCGACCGCCCATAGCGAGCTGATCGACGCGCCGGTGAACCGCTTCCTGCACATCGTAGGCAGCCCCGAGGACCTGGTGGCCAAGAACAAGATGCAGCGCCGCATGGGACAGCTGACGGGCACCTGTTTCCAGCGCTGCGCGGGGCTGGACACGATCTCCGTCCTGCACTCCATCACCTACGATATCGATGCCGCGCATGGGACGGAATACCATCGGCGCTACCTGCGCTTCATGGCCGAGGCGCAGCGCCGCAACATCGTGATCGGCGCGGGCATGACGGACCCCAAGGGCGACCGGAGCAAGCGGCCGTCCGAGCAGGCCGATCCGGATCTCTTCATGCGGGTGGTCAAGCGCGACGGACGGGGCCTCTATGTTCGCGGGGCCAAGGCGCACATGACGGGCGGGCTGAACAGCCACTTCATCTGCGTCATGCCCACCATGAACCTCACCGAGGCCGACCGGGACTATGCCGTGGTCGGGATGGTACCGCTGACGGCGGACGGGCTCACCTATATCTATGGCCGCCAGTCCTGCGACATGCGCGCCATGGAAGATGGCGACATCGATGCAGGCAATGCGACCTATGGCGGGCAGGAGGTCCTCGTCGTCTTCGACGACGTCTTCATCCCGTGGGAGCACGTGCTGATGGACGGCGAATATGCGTTCGCGCAGGAAATGGTCGCGCGCTTCACCAGCTATCACCGCGCCTCCTACGTCTGCAAGACGGGTCTCGGCGACGTGATGGTCGGGGCGGCCGCGTCGATCGCGCGCCAGAACGGGGCGGACCATGCCTCTCACATCAAGGACAAGCTGGTGGAGATGACCCACCTCAACGAGACGATCTATTCCAGCGCCATCGCGTCGAGCCACGAGGCCACCCAACTGGATTCCGGCATCTTCATGAACGACGCCATGCTGGCCAATGTCTGCAAGCACAATGTCACGCGCTACCCCTACGAGATCGCGCGTCTGGCCCAGGATCTGGCGGGCGGGCTGATGGTGACCCTGCCAAGCGATGCGGACTTCAACAATCCCAAGACCGGACCCATGCTCGACAAATATCTGCAAGGGCGCTCCAACCGCCCGGTCGAGCACCGCCGTCGCATGCTGCGCCTGATCGAGAACATGACGCTGGGCCGCAATGCGGTCGGCTATCTGACGGAAAGCCTGCATGGTGCGGGCAGCCCGCAGGCCCAGCGCATCCAAATTCTGCGCGGCATGGAGGTGGAGGGCAAGATCGACTTGGCGGAGCGTTTGGCCGGGATCGAGATGGAGGCCGAGGACGCGGCGGAGTAGCGCCTACCGGCTGGCCACCGCTTCCGCGTTCGGACACCGCGTCCGGCACTGATCCGCGCCCGCCACGGCGGCGCGCCCGCAATCGTCCAATCCGAGATCCTCGCCCATCCAGTTCGGCTCGGACCGGACGGCGGCGACCGTCCTGCGGCAGAGGTTGAGCAGTGTCTGGGCCTGGGCGTCGCAGTTTTGCGAACAGGTGAGTTCGGTCGCGAACGGCTCGTCCTCCAGGCGCGGGCGGTCCGGCGATGGCGGGGCCGTGCGGATCGGCGTCGGTGAGGCGGCCCCGGTGTGGGTCCGGTCCCGGGCTTCAGCAGGGACGTCCGATCGCGCCGGCCCGGTTTCGGC
>JBATXP010000391.1:0-15528 GCA_049673465.1 Litorimonas sp. | reverse complement strand
CGTCAAGGGCGTGCGCGAATACCGCGCCGCCCCGGTCATGGCGACCGACCTCCGCGCGTCGGCCAGCCTGATCAACGCGGCGCTCGCGGCGCGCGGCGAAACTCACATCTCCCGCGTCTACCATCTTGACCGTGGCTTCGAGGACATCGAAGGCAAGCTCGGTCGCTGCGGCGCGCGCATCCGCCGCGTGTCCGAGGACGAGGGCTGAGACGCAAATGGGACTGAAGCTGATCGCCAACGACGCGGACGACCTCCAGGTCGTGTCCAGCGCCCTGCAGGATGCGATCCTGCGCGTGGGCGACATCCATTACGACCGCGCCTCTCGCTCGCTCACGCTCGGGGCGTCGCGCTTTCGCCACGAAGCCAGGAAGAGCGAACGCGTTCAGTGCGGCCTCCGGCTCGATGGCGTGGAGTCCGTGCGCACGCGCGCGCTGGACACGACCCGTCGCGACGCGTTCGCCGTCCTGCTGAACCTGTCCTTCGAGATGGCCGACGATCCGGCCGGAACGGTCGTGATGACCTTTGCCGGCGGCGGGGAGATGGCGGTCGCGGTCGAAGGGCTCGACCTTATCCTGTCCGATGTCGGCGAGGGACGGCGCACCCGCTCGGTCCCATCGCACGAGGACGCATGACCGACGAGGTCGATTTCGAGACGGACGATCACCGCATCGCCGAGCTTCACATCGACGATTCCAGCCTTCCCGTCACCAGCGTGGAGATGCAGCACGAACGCCGGGTCGCCATCTTCGACCTGATCGAGGACAATCAGTTCCGCCCGCTTGAATCCCCTGCGGGGCCCTACATGGTCCGGCTGGCATTGGAGGACGGCTCCCGACTGTCGTTCGACGTCAACACGACGCTGGGCATTCCGCGCGCGCAATTCACCATGTCGATGGTTCCGTTCCGCCGCATCGTGAAGGACTATTTCCTGATCTGCGAGAGCTACCACAATGCCATCCGCACGGCGACCTCCGCCCAGATCGAGGCGATCGACATGGGTCGACGCGGGCTTCACAATGAGGGATCGCGCCTACTGACCGATTCGCTGCGCAATCAGGCCCAGGTCAGCTTCGACACGTCGCGCCGTCTGTTCACGCTGATCTGTTCCCTGCACCGGCGACCGACATGAGCCAGCGCATCCTGTTCATCTGCCAGCTCAACATGGTCCGTTCGCCCATCGCGGAAGGTCTCGCCAAGGCCAAGGGGCTGGACGCGGAATCCTGCGGGCTGGATCCCGGCGAGGCAGACGAGCTGGTCACGGCGGTCATGAAGGAGATCGGCATCGATCTGTCGCAGCACGAGCCGACCGCACTGACCGACTATCAGGACCAACGCTTCGACCGCATCGTGTGCTTTTCCGAAGACAGCCGAGCGGCGGCGGAAGCCGTGTTCGGCGACGACCTGCCGACCGAGCTGTGGAGCGTTCCGAATCCGGCAAGCGGGAACTTCGACGTGCGTGCGATCATGGACACGTACCGCTCGATCCGGACGGTCATCGCCAACCGGATCGACCGACTGGCTTGATGCATTTACCCTTTCGGTTGCGCGCAAAGCCCCTATATAGCGCGCGAAACACGCCGTGCCTCCGCGCGGCCCCACACAAGGACAGGTTTTGGCAAAAGAAGAACTTCTGGAATTCGAGGGAGAGGTCGTCGAACTTCTTCCCAACGCGACGTTCCGCGTCAAGCTGGTGAACGATCACGAGATCATCGCCCACACGGCGGGCCGGATGCGCAAGAACCGGATTCGCGTTCTGGCCGGCGACCGCGTGACAGTCGAAATGACGCCCTACGACCTGACCAAGGGTCGGATCACCTACCGCTTCAAGTAAGCTTCGCCGGACCATGACCGGCGACGGCTTCATCCTGGCCAGCGCCAGTCCGCGCCGTCTCGACCTGCTGGCCCGGATCGGGCTGACGCCCGACGCCGTCCACCCCGCCGACATCAATGAAGACCCGATCGACGGCGAATTGCCGGGACCGCACGCGCTCCGGCTGGCCTGCGAAAAGGCGCAGGCCGTGGCTGCCGACAACCCCGGACAGGTCGTGCTGGCCGCCGACACGGTCGTGGCCGTCGGACGCCGCATCCTTCCCAAGACGGAAGAGCGCGATGAGGCGCAACGCTGCCTCACTTTGATGAGCGGCCGCTCGCACCGCGTCTTCACGGGCGTGGCGGTGGTCGACGCGGACGGTCTGATGCGCACGCGCCTCAGCGAGACCCGGATCAAGATGAAACGCCTCTCTGACGCCGAAATGCGGGACTATTTGGATGGCGGGGAATGGCGGAGCAAGGCGGGCGGCTACGGCATACAGGGTCGGGCCGGGGTCTTCATCCATCACCTGTCCGGCTCTTATACGGGCGTGGTTGGCCTGCCGGTCTACGAAGCCCGGCTTCTCCTCAATGCCGCCGGAGTCGGATCATGAAACGTCGCGCCGTGATCGAGGACGTCGTCGGAGAGACCCGCGCCGCCGTCTATGAGGGCCGCAAGCTGGTGGAGTTGCATCTCGACCGCTGGTCCGATTTCAACCAACCGCGCATCGGTGAAGTCTGGACGGGACGGGTCACCGCGATCGACGCGTCGGTCGGCGGTGCCTGGGTCGATCTCGGCAAGGGCGCGCCCGCCCTCATGTCGTTCAAGGCGCAAAGGGACCTCCCGCGCCTGACCGAGGGCGAACTGGCGGATTTTCGCATCGCCAAGGAAGCCATCGCGGAGAAGGGACCCGTGGTCCGCTACGACGCGCCCGCCACACGCGAAAAGCCCGGGCCGCAAAAGTTGCTGTCGCTGAAGGAGCGCCTTTCCGCGCGCTTCGACGGCATCGCTTTCGAGGAGGCCCCCGTCGGCATTCTCGACACGGCGACGGAACGGGTCGTGGCCGTGCCGGGCGGGGGGCGCGTCTCCATCGAGCGCACTCAGGCCCTGATTGCCATCGACGTGGACAAGGCAGACGCCAGGACGGTCATGGATGCGTGCAGCAACGCCGCCAAGCTGGTCCTGTCGCAACTGCGCCTGCGCGGACTGGGCGGGCTCGTCTGCATCGACTTTCCCAACCTGCGCCAGCCGCGACAGCGAAGCTCCATCATTCGCATCATGGAAGACATGGCCGAAGCCGATCCGGCCAGCATCCGCATCGCACCGTTTTCGCGCTTCGGCGTGGTGGAGATGACGCGCGGCCAGGACGGCCCTTCCATCGACGCGCAGCTCAACGACCGCTACGGCGACCCCACGCATGAGACCCGTGCCATCCGCGCGCTTCGACAGTTGGAACGCGAGGCAAAGGCCTCGCCGGGCGGACAGATGACGCTGAGCGTGCCGGAGGACGTGATGGAGTGGCTGGACAACGCGCCCTTCGACTGGCGCGGAGCCATGACGGAACGCATCGGAGCGCGCTTCGTTGTCGAGGCGGGGATCGACGTCCAGGCACGGAGCGACCGATGAGCCAGACCTGCCCGGTATGCCGCAAGCGCGATGCGGTCGCGGATTACCGACCCTTCTGTTCCAAGCGCTGCGCCGACATCGACCTTGGTCGCTGGTTCAACGGAGCCTATGCGATCCCGACCCAGGAGCCCGCGCCGGAGGCTCCGGCCTACCTGCCGGACCCGGCCAACGACGCGGAGTAGGCGTCGAAGGGTTCTCGCGCGTCGCAGAAGAACGCATCGTGACCGAAAGCCCGCTCGGCGACCTCGATCTTCTCCCGTGTGAGATAGGAAAAGGCGCTGATCTGGGTTCCGTCCGAGTGGTAATCCCGGACCAGTTCCGCCGTGATCTGCCCGGCCGGAACGCAGACCCAATCCACCATCCGCCGCAACGTCCCGCGTAGCGGTCCGTCCACGAACCAGCCCGACCGCTCGCCATGGACGAGCGTTCTATCGGGCCTCTCGATGTGGCCGTGCGTGGCCTCGAACACGTGATGGACCGCGCGGATCATTTCGTTCGGCGACTGGCACCAGTGCGACAGGCAGAGCGAGGCAGCCTCGTCCAGCTCGTGCAAGGCGTAGAGAACTTCGGGCAACCACGACACCCAAAGCGTGCGATCCCGCAAGCCGTACTTCGCGCAAAGCGCGTAGATCGCCTCCTCGAAGCCTGCATCCTTTATGTCGATCAGGAGGCGGCAGGTCCGGTTCGGGTGAGCAGCGATGGCCGCCAGCAGCGCGTCCGCCGTGACCATGGCCGCGAACTCTCCGCCCAGCCCCATGCGGTCTGCGTCTCGAACGTTACGGATGTGCCTTAGCGTTCCCGCACGATCCGACGCGGCTTCGTCGTGAGTGATGAGCGGCGTCCCGCACTTGGCCACGCGAATGTCGAACTCGACCTGCTGCACGCTGTTGTCCAGCGCCTCCAGGAGCCCGGCAAGCCGGTTGTCGCATGCCGCGAAGCCCCGAAAACGGTGGGAGATGAGCTGATCGAACGACGCCATGGGTCGCGATAGCGTCAAAGCGAGGGAAGGGGAATGGTGCCCGAACCTGGATTTGAACCAGGGACACACGGATTTTCAATCCGTTGCTCTACCAACTGAGCTATTCGGGCCCGATTTCGAAGCGCGTCCATAGCGATGGCGGTAGGGGCTGTCCACCGGGTTTCGCGCGCGAATGTCAGGGCTTGCGGCGGGTCGAAACGGTCCACATGGGCGCGTCTTCGCGGCTTAACCTCGTGCGTCTTTCGTGGCAAAGGTCGATAAACGCCTATTTCCGGATCCAGAGATGTCAGATACCTCCCAAAACCAGCGCGACCACCGCGACATGGCCAATGCCATTACGGCGCTATCCATGGACGCGGTCCAGAAAGCCAATTCCGGCCATCCCGGTATGCCGATGGGCATGGCGGATGCGGCGACCGTGCTGTTTTCAAAATTCCTGAAGTTCGATCCGGCCGATCCGGATTGGCCGGACCGCGACCGTTTCGTCCTGTCCGCCGGCCATGGTTCCATGCTGATCTACAGCCTGCTGCACCTGACCGGCTACAAGGATGTGACGATGGAGCAGATCCGCAATTTCCGGCAGCTCGGATCCATCACGGCTGGGCACCCGGAACAGGGGCACGTGCCGGGCGTGGAGACGACGACCGGGCCGCTGGGGCAGGGGATCGCCAATGCGGTCGGCATGGCGATCGCCGAACGCCATCTCAACGCTCGCTATGGCGACGCGCTGGTCGATCACCGGACCTACGTCATCGCGGGCGATGGTTGTCTGATGGAAGGGCTCAGCCAGGAAGCGATCTCCTTGGCCGGGCACCTGAAACTCAGCCGGCTGATCGTGCTTTGGGACGACAACAACATTACCATCGACGGACCGGTTTCCCTGTCCGACTCCACCGACCAGAAGAAGCGCTTCGAGGCGTCCGGTTGGGACGTCATCAAGGTGGACGGCCATAATCCCGCACAGGTCGAAAACGCCCTCGTTCGCGCCAAGGACTCCGCCAAGCCGACCCTGATCGCCTGCAAGACCACCATCGGCAAGAACGCACCGACCAAGGCTGGGCTGAACAAGGCGCACGGAGCGCCGCTCGGCGACGAGGAGATTGCAGGCGTCCGAAAGGCCATCGGCTGGGACCACGCCCCGTTCGATGTGCCGGACCGCGTCTACACGCTCTGGCACCGTCCGGGCCGGGCCGGTCATGAGGCGCGCCGCAAGTGGGCCGACCGTCTCGCGGGGTCCGACCACCGTGCGGACTTCGAGCGGGCGATCCGCGGCGAGCTCAACGCCGGATGGAAGCAGGCTTTCCAGGCCCACAAGGACGCGGTCGCGCTGGACGCGCCCACCATGGCGACGCGAGCTGCCTCCGGCAAAGCCTTGATTCCCCTGACGGAATCCCTGTCCGACATGATTTCCGGCTCCGCCGATCTGGAAGGGTCCAACAAGACCATGACGCCCGCCACGTCGGAAGCGATCACGGCTACCAACTATGCTGGGCGTTTCATCAATTACGGCATTCGCGAACATGGCATGGCCGCCGCGATGAACGGCATGAGCCTGCATGGCGGCATATTGCCCTATTCGGGCCTGTTCATGGTGTTCATGGATTATTGCCGTCCCAGCGTGCGTCTCGGCGCGCTTATGGGAGTCCGCAACATCTATGTCGCCACCCATGACTCCATCGGTGTGGGCGAAGACGGGCCGACGCACCAGCCGGTCGAGCATCTGGCCAGCCTGCGCGCGATCCCGAACCTCTACACCTTCCGCCCCGCCGATGCGCTGGAAACGGCGGAATGCTGGGAACTGGCTGTGGAGCGTACGGCAGGGCCGAGCGTGATGGCGTTGACCCGGCAAAGCGTCCCGGCCGTCCGACACAAGGCGGACAGGAACTGGTGCGAGCGTGGCGGCTATGTCCTCAAGGCGGCGGATGGGGCGGACGACATCATCCTGATCGGCACGGGGTCCGAAGTTCATCTTTGCGTCGACGCGGCCGCGAAACTGAAAAGCCAAGGTATCGCCGCGCGCGTCGTGTCCATCCCTTGCCTCGACCTTTTCCTCGATCAAAAAGAAAACTACGTTCGCTCCGTGCTCGGCAAGGACCTGCCCAAGGTCGCGGTCGAAGCGGGCGTGCGCCAGGGCTGGGACGCGCTGATCGGGCGGGACGGCGGCTTCGTCGGCATGGACGGTTTCGGCGCCTCGGCTCCGGGCGCGCAGCTCTTCGATCACTTCGGGATCACCACGGACGCGGTCATTGCGGAAGCCAAGCGGGTGCTGGGCTGGTGAGGGAACTGCCCGGCGACGTCTTCGTGACCGGGCAGCTCATGCCCGCGCAGCTCCAAGCGCTGGTCGAACAGGGCGTGATGAGCTTCATCAACAATCGCCCCGACATGGAAGCGCCGCTACAGCCGCTATCCGAAGAAATCGAGGCCGCCGCACAAGCGGCATCGCTCGACTATTTCCACATCCCCATGGCGGGCAGTCTGACGCCCGGCCTGATCGAGGCATCGGTCACGGCCTACAACGAAGCGCCGCGCCCCATCGTGGCGTTCTGCGCGTCCGGGATGCGGTCCGCCGCGCTCTGGGCCTTCGCCCATGTCGACCGGATGGGCGTCGACGCGGTGCTGGCCGCGATCCGATCCGCGGGCTTCCAGCTGGAACAGCTGCGCGACCCTCTGATCCACTTCGCCGCCCGGGAAGACAGCTGACCGCGCCGGCCCGCCAGACCGGAACGGGCGCCGCGCGATGAGCGGTTGGTTCCGCAATGCCATGTCGGCTCAATATGGCTGGGTCCGCAGCTACGAACGCGATCAGTTCTCCCGCGACCTCGTGGCCGCGATCGTCGTCACCATTCTCCTCGTCCCGCAATCGCTCGCCTACGCATTGCTGGCCGGATTGCCGCCCAAGGTCGGCATCTACGCGTCGATCACGCCATTGATCGCCTACGCCTTCATCGGAAGCTCGCGTCAGCTGAATGTCGGGCCGACGGCCGTGATCTCTCTCATGACGGCGGCCGCGATCGCCGACCTGCCCGAGGAGTTGCGCGTCATCGGCGCGACGGCGCTCGCGCTCATGGTCGGTGTGATGCTGTTGGGTGCGGGTCTCCTGAAGGCGGGTTTCCTGATGAATTTCGTCTCCAGGCCCGTCGTGTCGGCCTACATTACGGGCGCGGCTTTTCTGATCATCATCAGCCAGTTGCGGCACATCTTCGGCGTGGAGGGCGGCGGCCGGACGGCGCTCGCCATGCTCGCCAATCTTCGCGACCAGCTGGGGCAATCGACCCTGGTCGCGCTCCTCGTCGGCGGGGCGGCGCTCATCGCCTTCTACCTCGCCCGCAACAGCGTAGCCTACCGGTTGGTCAAGGCGGGCCTATCGAGCCAGCGCGCCAAGCTCGTCTCCCGCATGGCCCCCATCTTCATCATCGCCTTGTTCATCGGGGTGAGCGCGTGGCTCGGTCTGGAAGCGCGCGGCCTGTCGGTCGTCGGTCCCGTGCCCGGCGGCCTGCCGCCCTTCCGGGTGCCGATGGTGGAGCAGAGCCTGTTCCAGCGCCTGCTCATGCCCGCCGCCGTGATCGCCATCGTCGCGTTCGTGGACAGCACGTCGACGGCGCAGGAACTGGCCGCCCGGCGACGCGAATCGATCTCCGCAAACCGTGAGCTGTTCGGTCTTGGTGCAGCCAATCTCGCCGCTGGTCTGTCTGCCGGCTATGCGGTCAACGGGTCCATGTCGCGTTCGGCCGTGAATGCTTCCGCCGGTGGGGACACGCCGCTATCGGGCTTGATGGTCGCGGCCTTCATGGCGCTGACGGCCCTGTTCCTGACGCCGCTTCTCGCGCCATTGCCGCTCTCGGTCCTGGCGGCCCTCATCATCATCGCCTGCCTGTCATTGCTGGATTTCAAGTCGATCTGGCGCACCTGGGTCTATTCGCGGCTGGACGGTCTGACGGCTATCGCGACCTTCCTCGCCGTGCTGCTGCTGGGCGTTCAGTACGGCGTGCTGGTCGGCGTCGTGCTGGCCATGGGGCTGCACATCCGCACGACGGTCAGCCCCAACATGCCGCTGGTGGGCCGCTTTCCGGGAACGGAGCATTACCGCGACGCGGAGCGCTTCGTGGTCGAGACCAGCGACAAGGTCAAGACGCTGCGGATCGACGAAAGCCTCTACTACGCCAATGCGCGGACGCTGGAGGACCGGGTCGCGCAGGTCGTCTCCAACCATGACGAAATGACCGATCTGATCCTGATGTGCACGGCGGTGAATCGCATCGACGCGTCTGCGCTGGACTCGCTGGAGGCGATCAATCAGCGGCTGAAATCGGCGGGCGTCCGGCTCCACTTTTCCGACATGCAGAGCCGAGTGAGAGAGCGCCTGTTCCGATCCTCCTTCCTGGATCGGCTGACGGGCCGGATCTTCCTGTCCCAGCACGAAGCGATGGAAGCGCTGTCGCCCGTGTCGGACTGGTCTTTCCTGGACGACCACATCGACATCCACTGAGCGTCCATGCGGCGAAGGCGCGGCTTGCCTCGCACCGGTCGGCTCGCTAACACCGTGTCAACGCAAAGCAAAAGGACGTCCGGCGGCGCGCACCCAGCGCGACCCGGCGACCGCGACGAAAGACTAGCCATGCCGGATGACCACTCGTCCGGCTCCGAGGGCTCGCCCGTTTCCGCAACCGGCAACGCGAGCGACCCCGTGCGGAGGCGGGCACGGCTAAGACAGGGACCCAACGGGCAAAGCCGTGGCGGTCACGCCCGTGGCCGCACCTTCGCGGCGCTCGATCTCGGCACGAACAATTGCCGCCTCCTGATCGCGCGCGAGTCGGGCGACGGTTTCCGCATCATCGACAGCTATTCCAAGGTCGTCCGCCTGGGGCAGGGTCTGGCCGGCACGGGCGCGTTGGCGCAGGACAGCATGGACGCGGCCGTCGAAGCGTTGAAGGTGTGCGCCCGCAAGATGAAGGCCAAGCGGGTCAAGCGCTGGCGTTGCGTGGCGACCGAAGCCTGCCGCCGCGCCGACAATGGCGACGACTTCCTCTCCCGCGTCAAGGACGAGGCAGGCATCGCGCTCGAAGTCATCTCGCCGCGCGTCGAGGCGCGGCTCGCCGTGATGGGCTGTATCAAGCTGGTCGACCCGACCAAGGATGTGGCGCTGGTCATCGATATTGGCGGCGGCTCCACCGAGCTGTCTTGGGTCGATGTGCGCAAGCTGCGCGACGGGGAGACCCATCGCCTGCACCGTCCGCCCATCAGCGCCTGGGCGTCCCTGCCGCTCGGCGTCGTGACCCTGTCCGACAAGGTGCCGGAGCATGGAGACCGGGAGAGCTGGTATGCCGACATGAAACAGGCCGTGCGCGACGCCATCACAGAGCAGGGCTGCGATACGCGCTTCGTGCGTGCTTTCGAAGAGGGCCGAGGCCATCTGATCGGCACGAGCGGGACGATCACCTCCCTGGCGGGCATCCACCTGAAGCTGCCCTATTATCAGCGCAACAAGGTGGACGGCCTTTGGCTGCGATCCTCCGACGCGGTTCGGGTCGCGCGCGACATGGCGTCCCGCTCTCCGGAAGATCGCGCCAAGGAGCCCTGCATCGGCGAGGACCGGGCGAAGATGCTGGTCGCCGGCTGCGCCATCATCGACGTCATCTGCGAGATGTGGCCGTCCAAGATGATCCGCGTGGCCGACCGGGGCCTGCGCGAAGGCATGCTGATCGGCCTGATGGGCACGGGCCGCGCGGAGCCTGCCAAGACGGGCGGGGCTTCCGAGTGACCGACAAGAAAATGGATGGGGGCAAGCCTTCGGAGGTGAAACGCTCCCGCAAGACCAAGCCGAAAGGCGACAACGCCACGCGCATGCTGACCAAGAAGGTCAAGACGGCGCGCGGGCGCAAGATCAGCTCCAAGCTCTGGATCGAGCGACAAATCAACGATCCCTACGTCCAGAAAGCCAAGGAGCTGGGCTACCGCTCGCGCGCCGCGTTCAAACTGGAGGAGCTGGACGACAAGTTCGGTTTGCTGGACAAGGATTCGCTGATCGTCGACCTGGGTTGCGCGCCGGGCGGCTGGATGCAGGCGGCGTTCAAGCGCGGGGCGAAACGCATCGTCGGCATCGACATTCTGCCTGTGGAAGCGGTGCCGAAAGCGGAAATTCTGCATCTCGACTTCATGGCCGAGGACGCGCCGGAGCGTCTCAAGGCACATCTGGACCGCGCGCCCGACCTGGTCATGTCCGACCTCGCCGCCAACACGACCGGCCATCGCCAGACGGACCATCTGAAGACCGTCGCGCTGGTCGAGGCGGCGGCCGACTTCGCCATGGATGTTCTCGCGCCCGGCGGTCACTTCGTGACCAAAGTGTTCCAGGGCGGAGCGGAGGAAAAGCTCTTGAGGCGCCTGCGCGAGAATTTCGACTTCGTTCGCCACGCCAAACCCGCCAGCTCCCGCAAGGGCAGTCCGGAAATCTATCTCGTGGCGAAGGGCTTTCGCAGTTCCCAATAGGGTTCACGGGCTTTAGCGTTTGCGGGGCGCAAGACTCCCTGATAGGGGCGGCTCGCAAATGGAACGGAGGCTCCTGATGGAGATTCGAGAAGGCCTGACCTTCGACGACGTCCTGCTGCAACCCAAGGCGTCCGACATCATCCCCGCGCAGGCCCGGCTGCAAACCCGGCTGACGCGCGGAATCACCATGAATGTCCCGCTGGTCAGCGCGGCGATGGACACGGTGACGGAAGCGCCGCTTGCCATCGCCATGGCGCAGGTCGGCGGCATTGGCGTCATCCACCGCAACCTCACGGTCGAGGAGCAGGCGGAGGAGGTTCGCCGCGTCAAGCGGTTCGAGGCCGGAATGGTCGTCAATCCGGTTACCATCTCGCCGGATGCCACGCGCGGAGAACTGGCCGAACTCGGCAATCGCTATAGTTTCTCCGGCCTGCCCGTGACGGAGAAGGACGGCAGACTGGTGGGCATCATCACGAACCGCGACGTGCGGTTCGCCGACGATCCGAACCAAAAAGTGAAGGACCTGATGACGACGGAGCTCGTCACGGCCAAGGAAGGCGTGACGCAGGCCGAGGCGCGCGCCCTGCTGCACAAACACCGGATCGAGAAGCTGCTCGTGGTGGACGACACTTATCGCTGTGTCGGCCTCATCACCGTCAAGGATATGGAAAAGGCGGAGAACTTCCCCAATGCCTGCAAGGACGGCTCCGGCAGCCTCCGCGTGGCCGCCGCCTCCACGGTCGGCGACGCCGGGTTCGAACGGGTCGAAGCCCTGATCGCGGCGGGCGTGGACGCCGTCGTCATCGACACGGCGCATGGCCACAGTTCCGCCGTCGGCGAACAGGTCTCTCGCATCAAGCAGGCCTATCCCGACACGCAGGTCATCGCGGGCAACATCGCCACGAAAGCCGCCGCTCAGGCGCTGATCGATGCGGGTGCGGACGCGCTCAAGGTCGGCATCGGACCAGGGTCCATCTGCACGACCCGTATCGTCGCCGGCGTGGGCGTGCCGCAGCTCACCGCCATCATGGATGCCTGCAAGGCGGCCAGGGATGCGGACGTGCCCGTCATCGCCGATGGCGGCATTAAATATAGCGGCGACATGGCCAAGGCGCTCGCAGCCGGAGCCGAAGCCGCGATGATCGGGTCCCTGCTGGCTGGAACGGAAGAAGCGCCGGGCGAAGTATTCCTCTACCAGGGACGCCAGTACAAGGCCTATCGCGGCATGGGATCTGTCGGCGCCATGGCGCGCGGCTCCGCCGACCGCTATTTCCAGAAGGAAGTGTCCGACACGATGAAGCTCGTGCCGGAAGGGATCGAGGGCCGCGTGGCCTACAAAGGCCCGGTCGGCCCGATCCTGCACCAGCTCCTCGGCGGCGTCCGCGCGGCGATGGGTTATACGGGATCGGAAACCATCGGCGACTTCCACGCCAATGCGGAGTTCGTGCGCATCACGGGCGCGGGCCTGCGCGAAAGCCACGTCCACGACGTCCACATCGCCCGCGAAGCGCCTAACTATTCGATGCCGGGCTAGTGCGTCTCGGCGGACGGATTGCGGCTGCCGAAGAGGTCCTGCAGGACATTCTGGGGCGGCGGACGCCTGTGGCTGGTGCCTTGCGCGATTGGGCGAAGTCGCATCGTTTTGCGGGGTCCAAGGATCGGGCGGCGATCGGCAATATCGTCTATGACGCGCTGCGCCGAAAGAGCAGCTTCGCCTACCGGATGGACGATGACAGTCCGCGTGCGCTGGCCTTTGCGGCGACGGTCTGGGGCTGCGGTGTCCCGATCGACCAGCTCGATTTCGGCGATGACCGCCATGCGCCGAAACCGCTGACGGATGATGAGCGCGCCAAGCTGGCGGGCCGGATCGACCTGTCAGATGCGCCGGACTGGGTGCAGGCGGATGTGCCGGAATGGCTGTGGCCGGCGTTCGAAAACAATTTCACGGACGAGGCGGTGCAGGAAGGGCAGGCCCTGGCTCAGCGCCCGCCGCTCGACCTTCGCGTCAACACGCTGAAAGCCACGCGCGAGGACATCGAAACCGACGCGGCCCCGACGCCGCTCTCCCCCATCGGTCTGCGTCACCCGCCCATCGAAAGCTTTGCGCGCCATCCCGACGTGCAGTCCAGCGAAGACTATCAACGTGGCCGTCTCGAGATCCAGGACGAGGGCAGCCAGCTCGTCAGCCTGCTCTGCGCAGCCCAGCCGGGCGAGACCGTGCTCGACTATTGCGCCGGCGGGGGCGGGAAGTCGCTCGCTCTGGCAGCGGACATGGACAATGAGGGGCGGCTCCACGCCTACGATATCGACAAGCGCCGCCTCGCGCCGACCTGGCAGCGGGCCGACCGGGCGGGCGCGTCCATCATCGACGTGATCGCCCCGCCCGCCGAGCGTCTGCCGGAACTGGTCGGCAAGATGGACCGCGTGTTGATCGACGCGCCTTGCACGGGCGTCGGAACGTGGCGGCGCAAGCCGGACGCCAAGTGGCGGCTGACAGAAAGCGCGCTGGAGCGTCGCCGCAAGGAGCAGGTCACCGTGCTCGACCAGGGCTCGAAATATGTACGGCCTGGCGGCTACCTTTTCTACGTGACCTGTTCCATGCTGGCCGAGGAGAACGAGGCGCAGGTCTACGCCTTTCTCGAACGGGCGGAAGGGTTCACCCTGTTGTCAGCCGGAGAGGTGTTCGAGGAACGCTTCGGCGTGGATGGCCCGAAGCCCTGGTCGGAAGATGGGCTGACCCTGACGATGACCCCGGCCTCCACGGGCACGGACGGCTTCTTCTTTGCAGTGATGGAACGCACCCGATGAGCGAGCAACGCGACGAGATCATCCAGCAGCACGAACGGCTGCTGATCGTGGATTTCGGCTCTCAGGTCACGAAGCTCATCGCCCGGCGCGTTCGCGAAAGTGGCGTCTATTCGGAAATCCATCCCTATAACAAAGTCGATCCGGCGTTCCTGGCGGACTTCTCGCCTAAAGCCGTGATCCTGTCCGGCGGCCCCGCCAGCGTGGCGGATGACGGGAGTCCGCGCGCGGATGCAGGCATTTTCGAACTTGGCGTTCCCGTTCTGGGCATTTGCTACGGTCAGCAGACCATGGCGGCCCAATTGGGCGGCGCGGTGGAGAAATCGAACGAACAGGAGTTCGGTCGAGCCTATCTGGAGAAGACGGCGGACTCGCCGCTTTTCGAGGGTTTGACGGATCGCGAGCAGGTCTGGATGAGCCATGGCGACCGGGTGAGCGACATGCCGGACGGCTTTGATATCATTGCGAAAAGTCCGAACGCCCCGCTCGCCGCCATCGCGGATGAGAGTCGTCACTTCTACGGTGTCCAGTTCCACCCGGAAGTCGTGCATACGGAAAATGGCGCGCGAATGCTGCGCAACTTCACGCATGGGATCGCAGGGTTCGATGGCGACTGGACCATGGCGGCCTTCAAGGGAGAGATGATCGAGGCGATCCGCGATCAGGTCGGCGACGGCAAGGTCATTTGCGGCTTATCGGGCGGGGTGGACAGTTCCGTTGCCGCCGTGCTGATCCACGAGGCGATCGGCGATCAGCTGACCTGCGTCTATGTCGATACGGGCATGATGCGCAAAGGCGAAAGCGAGCAGGTCACGGCTCTGTTCCGCGACCATTACGACATCAATCTGATCCACGTCGATGCCAGCGACGAATTCCTGTCCCTGCTGGACGGCGTCAGCGATCCGGAACGCAAGCGCAAGATCATCGGCGGAACCTTCATCGACATTTTCGAGCGCGAGGCGAAGACAGTCGGCGGAGCGAAATTTCTCGCCCAGGGCACGCTTTATCCGGACGTGATCGAGTCGGTCTCCTTCGATGGCGGACCGTCCGTCACCATAAAGTCGCACCACAATGTCGGTGGTCTGCCGGAGCGCATGGACCTGGAACTGGTCGAACCTTTGCGGGAGCTGTTCAAGGACGAGGTGAGGGCGCTTGGGCGCGAGCTCGGCCTGCACGCGGATTTCGTGGAGCGGCATCCGTTTCCGGGTCCGGGCCTCGCCATCCGCTGTCCGGGCGAGATCACCAGGGCGCGGCTCGATATTCTGCGCGAAGCCGACGCCGTCTATCTCGACCAGATCCGCAAGCATGGCCTCTATAAGGACATCTGGCAGGCCTTCGCGGTCCTGCTGCCCGTGCAGACGGTCGGCGTGATGGGCGACAGTCGGACCTACGACTATGTGCTGGCCCTGCGCGCCGTGACGTCGACGGACGGCATGACCGCCGACTATTATCCCTACAGTCACGACTTCCTGGGCGAGACGGCGACGCGCATCATCAACGAAGTGCGCGGCGTGAACCGCGTCGTCTATGACGTGACGTCCAAACCGCCCGGAACGATCGAGTGGGAGTAGGCGAGGGGCCTAGGTCGTATACTCACATCTGGGGCCGGTTTTGACGGCCTTGGGGCGGTTCGTGGCTAGGCGCGGCGCGCAGGGAATGCTTGGGCCTTCACAAGAGCCGCAACGACGTCCGCGAGCCGCCCCAAGGCCGCCCGTCAGGGTCGCGATGCGCGCGCCTTGGGACGTCGTCGCGGCGTCTCGACGTGTCCAGACACGTCATCGACACCGCTCCTAGCCCAAGACACGCGCATCGCGATCAAAAG
>JBATXP010000390.1:0-1607 GCA_049673465.1 Litorimonas sp. | reverse complement strand
GCACGGGCAGGGTCGGCTTGCCCTCCACATGGGCCTGCATCACGCCCGCGCACTGCGCCAGCGCGCACCCCATGGCGGACAGGGCCGTCGCCTCGTCGAACCCACGCAGGCGGGCAATGCCGAGCGTCGCCCCGAACAGACCAGCGGTCGCGGGGCGAAAGAACTTCAACGGGCTTTCGACGCAGACACCGAGCTCCACCGCCACGTCCACCGCGACGATCAGCGCTTCCATCAGCTCGAAGCCGGACGTCTTTCCGCGCGCCTCCACCTCCGACGATACGGCGGCGAGTATGGTCGCCATCGGATGCACCACGGCGGGTTCGTGGACGCAGTCATATTCCATGGAATGGATCTGGAAGCCATTCAGATAGGCTGCGCTCGCCTGCGGCGCGGTGGTCCCGTGCCCCCAGAGATGGACGGAGCCCCCCTCGCCCCAGCCCCGCACGACCGCGTGGACGCTCTCCTGGAACGGAGCCTTCGCGCCCGCAATGCCGACGCCGAGGGAGTCGAGCAGAAAGGTCTTCGCCGCGTCATAGGCGGAATCGGAGAAGACGGACTGGGTGAGCGCGTAGCGGGCAAAGGTCGGGGAGATGTGTGTCATAAATATTCCGTCCCCGGCATTCATTGCCGGGGTCTGTCCTAATTCTCGTCCACAAGACGAGACGAGGGAAATCCTCTCGTCTTGTGGACCTATCCTCCAACAGGCCCCGGCAATGAATGCCGGGGACGGGACAAAGTGGTCGCGCTGCGCAAGGCCCTTTCGTCGGCTGTTACCCATCGACCTCGCTTCGCTTGGGTCGGAGTGGGACACAGAATAGACGCCCGAGCGAAGCGAGGCCCATGCCTCACGGCAACGCCTTCCAATACGCATCCACCGTCCCGCTCAGCGCCGCCTGAACCAGTCGCGTGATCGCATCCCCGCGCATTCCGCCGTGGCGCATCAGCCCCCGCGCCTTGCGCCGAACCTGCTCCGCGCTCATTGATCGCTCCGGATCGCCCAGCGCGTCCTCCGCGGTCCAGACCCGCCCGCCCATCTCCACACTCGCGCCGTAGCGCGCCGGATAGGCGGCGGTGAAGTCGGCCCCCTCCTCCACCCGAACCCGCGCCCGTGTTTTCGCGTGTCGGGTGATGGCCTCTGGCTCGAAATCACCTAGCTCCGGCGCGCCTTTGTCCAGCGCGACGGCCACGCTGTGCTGCAGGCTGAACTTGGCCCCAATCACGCTGTCCGGCTCCGGCCGGTCGCAGAATGTCAGCGCGTCCGCATAGGTCCGCACCACCACTTCCCCGCCCTTATCATCAGCCTGCAAGGCTGCGTCGATGGCGGGATGGGCATGGCGGCAGGCAGGATAGGGCTTCAGCGAAGTCTCGTGCAGCAGCCATCCATCCGCCTCGAACAGCACGTCGCGCGCTTCCGCGCCGGGGCACAGCGCGGCGAAGAAGCCCTGCTCCCCTTCGAGGATGGAGCGCGGGCCCTGGAAGTCTTGCGCGGAAAGCAGCGCGGATTGCACGCCGACTTGCGCGGCGTGGCCTGCATGGATCTGCTTGGCCATCGAGTCCGGTTCGTGCCGCGTCTGCCACAGGCCCGCCGCCTGCGTGCCCGCCAGGCC
>JBATXP010000389.1:0-11971 GCA_049673465.1 Litorimonas sp. | reverse complement strand
GTGCCTTGCAGATCGTCCGCCTGCTTCTTCAGGTCGCCCAACGTGCGACCCGACGCATTACCCATCGAGGCAAGGCCCGCCTCGACCTGCGCCACGGCTTCGCGGAACTCGCCCGCCGTGCGGGTCGCGGACACGCCGATGGCGGCCAACGGCGCGGTCAGGCCGACCGACATCTGCGTGCCGAGCCGCTGCATCTTGCGGGCGGCGCGCTGAAGGTTCTTGCCAAAGCGGTTCAGGCGCTTCTCCGTCTCGGACAGACCCTTGTCGAAGGCAGCGCTGTCGAGACCAAGCCTCACGGAAAGCGCGCCGATTACTGCTTGCATACACGCCTCCCTAGTTCGCCTTGCCCTGAGCCCGGATCGCCGCCGCCCATGCCCGCAACCCCTCGCCCGCGCGGACATGGCCGGACGGCAGGGCGTCTGGATCGGCGCGACCGATCAGGGCCGAAAGTTCAGGCAACTTGTCCGTCCTATGGAGCGCCGCGACGTGCCACGCTCCAACCAGCGCAAGGTCGCGCTCCCATCGCTGGCGGGCGATGATGCCATGCAGGATGGCCGCCAGTTCGCGCGGGGTCTGCCGCCAGTAGTCGGACGGCGGCAACCCGGCTTGCGACCAGACGGCCAGATCTCGGTAGTAGCGGCCTAGGCCGCTGGGGCGTTTCCCTCCGGCTCGATTTCGCTGTCGTCGTCCTCGCCCGCGTCGCCCGCTTGCGGGCTTTGGCCGAGCAGCAACTGGAACACCGCGCCCATCCAGTCCACGGGACTGCCGTCCATGAGCGGGCCTTCCAGCGCCTTCTTGAACGTCAGCTTGTGGGCCGGGTGGAGGAAAGCGTGCAGGACGATGGCGAGCGTTTCGAAGTCGATGCCCGTCAGGTCGAGCCGCGTGAGGTCCATTTCGCCCTGGACCAGCGAGCCGAGCAGGGAGCGGAACGCTTCCATGACGGGCGGCTTGCCTTCCGCCAGAAGCGCCTTGTCCGCGCCGTAGAGCGTGGCCATCGAGACGGTAAGCGTCCACGGGCCGACTTGGGCAACGTTGCGCTCCATCCTACTGCGCCGTGGTCGTCGGACGCGAGGTCAGCTTGAGAGTCCCGGTGGACGTGCGGACAGTGCCCGCCGTTGCCTCGCTGCCCCGTGCGTAGTTCTGGACATAGGCGTTGCATTCCACCTCCTGCATCGCGCCAGCCTCGTCCTCGGTCACGATCTTGGCGGGACGGGTTTCCTTGCTGAAGAAGTGCTCCTCCAGGAGCGCGTCCGTGGCGCTCCCCGTGCTGTGCTTCAGAGTGAAGGAGACCGTGCCCAGGTCGATCAAGCCGGCACGCGTGATGGTCGTGCATCCGCTTTTCATGTCGGTAATGTCCACGTCGGACACGGTGTAGTTCGGCAGCGACGTGCTTTGCAGGCCGACGATCTCCGTCAGCACGCCGTTCTCGTCGGTGAGGTGCAGCTCTTCCTTGCACGCGATTACGCCTTCGGTCGTCATAGCGGCCTCCTGTTGTTCATGGCGGTTGGGTGGCCGGACGGCCGGGCTTAGGCGGGTCGGTGGACCAGCCGGAAGTCAATGGAGCGGCGGTGGACGCGCTCGCCCCCGTCCGTGTCTTCCGCGCGCATCTGGCGCGCGCTGTCGAGGTAGCCTCGCGAAAAACGGGTCGCGCCGACCGTGGCCTCGGCGTGCAGCAGCGCGGTCAAGGCGTTGCTCGCCGCGATGGTCTCGCCAGCGGTGGCGGCGTAGATGTCGAATTGGATTAGGGTTTCGCGCCAGCTGGTCGCGCCGCTTTGGTTGTAGTCGATGTTGGTGTTCACTTCCGTCACGGTCATGCCGGGCATTGCCGCGCGGTCGGGACGGGTCACAAGGTCGATGGACGACCGCCCGTCGTGCCTAGCGAGCGCTCCGGCCAGCGTGGCGTCGGCCCGCAGTCGGGCGATGAGATCGGCCTGCACGTCAACCCTTCGCCGCCGCGCGGGCGGCCTTGCGTTCTGCGCGGGCGACCGACTTCGCGACCTCCACGGCCAGCGTGTCCTTGATGTCGTCCAGCACGGCCATCTTCATGCCCTGCCAGGCGGGCCGGGCGAAGGGCTGTGCCGGATGGTCCTCGTTGCCGAACTCCTGGTTCACCGCGACCCGGCCTTCGGACGTGGCCACGCCGACATGGACCTCCACCGGGTCCACCCGACGCATGTCGCGGCGCGTCTTGGTGGACACGCCGATGGCGTCTTTCAGGTCGCCTTGGGCTTCCGGCGCAAGCGCGCGCATCTTGTCCGCCAGCGGAGCGCCTGCCTTCTTGAGCGTGCGGCGACCGACGCCTTTTGCGGTGGCGGTCTTGAGGCCGAACAGCGCGGATTCCAGATCCTTGAGGCCCTCGACCTTGACGGTGATGGTCATGTGTCCGCCCTCGCCGTTGCCGTGATCGTGATATGGTCACCCCGCCGCGCGCTCGGTAGAGCCGACACGATGTCCCAGACCTGCCCGCCGAACGCGATGCGGTTGGCTGAGGCCGACAGGGCGCGCGTGTGGGCGCTGTCCCGCACGATGAAGGTCGCGGTCACGGTCGCGCGCTCCTGGGCGGCCTCCCGGCGCTCCTGTCCGGTTCCGGGGGAATAGGCGGCCCACAGCTTGCGGTCGTCCGCCCACGCCTCCAACGGCTCGCCGTAGGCGTTCTCGGTGGTGGACAGGGACTGGACCGTGATGCGGCGGTCGAGGGAGCCGGAGTGCATCAGCCCACCCAGCGCCTGCGGAGCGGGTCGGTAAGCGCCTTTATCGACCGCTCGTTGACAGCCGTAGCGCGCTCATCCTGGTCGTAGAGCGCGCGCACCTTCAACAGGATTGCAGCGCGGATCGGCGGAGCGATCTCGGTCACCGTGTCCGGGTCGATGCCCAGCTTGTTGCCCGGCCCTAAGAAGTGCGCCACCGCCGCGTCCAGCAATGTACTGATAATGCCATCATGGTCGCCCTCGTCCACCCGGAGATGCTCCCTGGCTTCCGCGAGCGTTATAGGGTTGGACGGGTCGGGCACGGTTTACTTCTTCGCGTCCGCGATCTGCTTGGTGGTGTAGCCATAGACGGACGGATCGGCTCCGCGCGCGATCAGGTCAGCCAGGGCAGGCTGTGTCGTGCGCCTCGACCTGGCGACAGGCGCGGCCTTCGGGGTCTCGGTTTTCTTGGTCATGGGTCTCTCCAATCAGGTTGAGAACAGGCCCGCCGCGGCGGGCCTGAATTGAACCGGACTTAGCCGGACTTAGGCGGCCATCTTGAGGATGCGCAGGCCCTGCGGGTCCGTCACAGCCCCGCCAACGCGCTTCGTGGTGTAGAACATCACGTATGGCTTGTTGGTGTAGGGGTCGCGAAGGACGCGCACGCCTGCGCGATCAACGATGGTGTAGGCGCGCTGGAAGTTGCCGAAGGCGATAGGCGTCGCGCCTGCGGCCATGTTCGGCATGTCCGGCAGCTCTGTCAGGGGGTAGGCCAGCAGGGAGCTGGGCTGCCCGGCAGTCGTGGCGGGCTGCCACAGTTGGCGTCCATCGCCATCGCGCAGCTTGCGGACCGTACCCATGGTAGAGCGGTTCATGACAAACCGCGCGCCGTTGGTGTAGGACGACTTCACACCGTAAATGAGGTCGAGCAGCTCATCCTCGGTCACGGCGGCTTGCGCTGCTGCGGTATCGACGGCAATAGGGCCCAGCGGGTTCGCGCCCGCATTGGCCGCGCCAGCCGCGAAGGTGAGGAAGCCGCGCGGCTTGTTCACGCCGTCACCGGAGATGAAGGCTTGACCCTCCTGCTTGGCGAACTCGGTCTGGACCTCGCCTGCCAGCCACGCCTCGATATTGACCTCGGCGTCATCCAGCAGTTGCTGCGTTGCCGCCGGATTAGCGTAGATTTCGCCAGTCGTGATGGTCATTTCGCCGAACGTCGCGGTGCTGGTTTCCGGGCGGACGGTCGTTTCACCGACCCAGCCGGAGCCGGTCCCGCGAAGGTTGAACAGCTTCTTGTAGCCCGCCGTGCCGATCGTCTGCACCGTCGCGATCTCTCGCATGGCGGAGACCTCGACCAGCTGGTCGGTGATAGTGCGGTCCCATTCCACCGGGGCTAGGTAGCCGCCCTCGTCGGCCGCGCCCTTGTTCAGGTTGGCTTGCACGTCGCCGCGTCGGACATGAGACGCGAAGGCTTCCGAGTACTCGGCATCGCGAAGCTCGCGGCCATCGGCGCCGACCGCTTTGGCGGCGTTGGCTTTCGCCATCGCCTCGACCTCGGCTTGCAGCTTGCCGACCGTCTCGTTGATCTGGTCGGCCTGGGCTTGCAGGAACTCCTTGTCGGCCTTGGCTTCAAGGGACTCGGTTTGCTTGTCGCGGAACGCGGCGAAGGCTTGGTTCAACTCGATGAACTTCGCGTCGATGCTGGATGCATCGGCGCGGGCGTGACCCACCAGGGCAACGGGTTTGGCGCTAGGCAGGAAGGCCGCAGCGCCCATGAGTGCTTCTTTAGACATGGTGTGTCCTTTCAAAAGAGCGGTTGGGTTTACGACCGGAGGGTCGCCAGTAGTGCCGTGAAGGCGGGTTCGGCAGCGCCAGGCGTGCCCTCGACAGCGCCGGGCGTGTCGGTCTCGGCGGCTGGTTGCGCGCCGGAGATTTGATTGATGAGCGCGCGGGCCTCGCGACGGCTCATGTTGGGGGTCTTGGCAAGCGCCGCCTCCAGACGGCGCTTGGGGTTTGCGGCGGCCTTGGCCTTGTCTCGCGATCCGGTCTCCCCCTTGTCGAGCTTGGCATCCGCAAAGCCTTGCTCAATTGCGTCGTCGGCAGTCAGCCACGTCTCGGCATCCATGAGTGCGGCGATGTCGCCCGCTTCCATGCCGGTCCGCTCGGCGTACATCGTCGTCATCACCGCATCGAACGGGTCCAGCCAATCCGCCGTCTCTCGCAGCTCGGTCTTGTTGCCCGCCGCGATGACCCAGGCGTTGTGGATCATCAGGAACGACCCTTCACCCATTTCCACCCGATCGCCCGCCATGGCGATGACCGACGCGGCTGACGCGGCAAGACCCATGACCTTGACCGTCACATCACCCGCATGGGCGTGCAGGCGGTTATATATGCCGACGCCCTCGAAGACATTCCCGCCGGGCGAATTGATCGCCACGGTGACTGGGCCTTCGCCCATCGCGCGCAAGGCGGCGTCGAGGCGCTTGAGCGTGAAGCCCGATCCGTCCCATTGTTCGCCAATCGGCTCGTAGATGGTAATTGTGCGGACCGGGTCGGACGCGTTGACAGCGTAGGCCGAAAGGTCCGACAGCCAGCGTTCCTCGACCTTCTCGTCCGTGAAGGCGAGAACGTCAGGCGTCTTGTTCAGATTGATTGGGCTGGGCTTGGGCATTGCTCGGCTCCATTTCCGTTTTCTGTTCGTCCGTGCGCATGGGCATCTTAAGGTCGCGGCGGATTTCGTCGGTGTGCATCCAAGGGCGGTGGCCGCCCGCGCCTGCCGCCTTGGCGTAGAGTTCGGCTTGCTCTTTGGGTGATCCCCGCATCAACTGGCGCTCATCCATGTCGATGATGAGCGTGCGCTTCTCGGTCGGCGTCAGGAGCGTGCGGCGCAGGGATTGCTCCCAGACCGACAAGGCCGGGGCGAGCGTGAACTGGACGTATAGCGTGGCGAGTTGAGCGACACCCGAGCCCCAGGACGTGTCGTCCACCATGAGCATGGGGCGCGGGACGCCGAACACGCGGGCGATTTCCTCGATCTGGTGTGAGCGGGCTTCGGCGGTCTGGGCGTCTCGACCCGTCATGCCGAAATCCACGTACCCCATGCCCTCTTCTCCCAACATCAACCGGCCCGCGCCACCAGGTCCATCGAACGCGGCAAGCTCTTTTTTCAGACGCGCGAACGCGGGGTCGGACAACTCTCCTCCAAGGGTCAGCATACCTTTGGCGAGCGAGCCGCCGTTGAAGATATTGCGCTGGGCGATCTCCGCGTCGCGGGCGGTTTCGATGGCGCGCTTCGCAAGGTCCAAGCGGCTGTTGCCGCAAACTTCGTCGTCGGCCAGGTCGCGGACATGCAGGATGTCGCGCGGGGGGACGACCTGCGACGCCTCGCCCTTGCGTGAGACGCGGTATTCCAGCGTCCAGTCCGGCTTCTGTGTGACCTTGACCCGACGCGGGTCAAGCGGTTGTAGCGCGATCGGGCGGTCTCCAGATCGCACGACGTAGGCGTAGGCGTTGCCCTCCGTGATCCGGCGGCGCTCCATCAAGCGGAAGAACTCGAACGCGGTCTGCCAGTCGTTGGGCTCGAATTGCAGCAGGTCGTTCAGCGGATGCGTGTCGTCCTGTCGGTAACTGTATCGCTCAACGATGCGCACAGGCAGCATGGCGAGCGAGGCGGACAGGAGGTCCACGCATCGCAGGACGGCCGTGACCTGGAATGGGGTCAGCCGGGAGTTGCCCTCTATGTAGGCGGCCAGCGCCACGCTGTCGTCTAGCCGCACGACCTCGGTAGAGGCTTGCGGTGTTCTGCGGGAGCCCATGAATGGTAGCCGGAAAGCCATCAGGCGAGCACCCGCAGGCCACGTGTCTCGTAGACGCTGGCAGCCCGACCCTCCATTTCAGCCCGCGCCGCGCCGACGCTCATAGCGATTGTTACCATGCCGTCGATCCTCCCTCGCGAGCGCGCCTTGTCGAAACACTTGTTCTTCTGGGCGTCGCTATCGACCACCGTGTTGGACGCGCAGATCGTCGTGATCTTGTTGGCGTCGATGGTGATCGTGTCCTTGAGTATCCGGTCTTCGAGGTGCCGGATCGAAACCGGCATGCAGAGCATCTTGTCCTCGAAGACGACCCGCTTGCCTTGCGCGTGGCGGACGATCTTGAGGCCCTGCCCCTCCGGCTCGCCCTCGCCCTCCCACAGCCAGACCGGAAAGCCGATGTCGCGGCAGGCGCGCATGAAGTCCTCGATGTAGGCCGAGTCCACGACCAGCTGCTCCACGTCGTGCGCCGCGCACAGGTCCCGCACCTGTACGGCGATGAAGTCGTATTCGATGACCCGGCCGGGAACGAGCGTAATCAGGCCCTCCGCCGCGAGGTCGCGATACTGGATGTGGTCGGCCGTCGTGCGCTTCTCGACCTCGTAATCCCTCGACCAGTACCAGGTCTTGACCGCAAGCTGCTCGCCTTCCCAGCAGCCGGACAGCGCGGTCAGGTCGTTCTTTTGCGACAGGTCCAAAGCCAGGTGCAGCTTGCGCCCGCGCATCTCGTCCTCATCCACCGGGCCGAGCGCTCCGTTCCACGCCTCCTCGCTAATCCAGAACCCAGCCGATCCCACGGGCACGCCGAAGTAGAGCCGCTCCGTCGCCAGGCGCGTGGCCGGGCTGTGGCGGGACGTCTCCACCTCCTTGCGTATGTTCTCGACCGGGAAGGTCACGCCGAGCGCAGGGAGCGCCTTGATCCAGCAGGACTCGTCCTTGAACGGCTTGTCGTCCTTGTCCACGCGAGCGATGTAGGCGAACGCGCTGTCGTCCTCGAACTCGCCGCGAAGCACGCGCTGGAAGTAATCGCTGTAGTCGGTCCCGACCTGCTGATCGACGGACGGCGTGTTCGTGCCCAGCATCATCAACGGGTCGCCCGGCATCTTGGCGATGGCCTTGCGCCAGATTTCAACTGCCTTGTTGGTCTTCATTTCGTGAACTTCGTCGCCCATGACGGCGGTCGGTCGCGGACCTGAAATGCTGTCCGTGTTCGCGATGGCCTCCATCTTGGCCCCGCGCTCCTTGTCCTCCAGCTTGTAGGCCATGTCGCCCGTGCCCCGGATAGTGATGCGCCCGATGGACTCCAACGTGTCGCCGTCGTGGCCCGGAATCGGCCCCCGGCACATGGCGACCGCATCCGCGAAGATGACGCGGGCCGTGATCTTGTCCTGCCCGATGCAGAACACCTTGGCGCGCGGGATGCCCGAAAAAGACATGAGCAACAGGCCGATGGCGGCCATCAGCGGCGACTTGGCCTGCCCCTTTCCGGTCTCCAACCAGACGAAGCGGAAGCGGCGCAGGCCGTTCACGTCCTTCCAGCCGAAGATCGAGCCGACAACAAAGACGTGCCAGGGCAGCAGTTCGAACGGATCGCCCTCCTTCATGCCCTCGCTGATAGTGAGAACGGCGGGGAAAAATCCGATGGCGCGCTCGGCGGCGGCGCGGTCCCAGGTCAGGCCGCGTGCCTTGCCTTCCTTCAGATCCCGGAGGTGTCTCTCGGCTTGGAGCCGGACGTAGCGACCGGCGACGATCTTGCCTAATACGACATCCCGCGCGTAGCGGGTCGTCCGGTCAACCGATGCCATACTTCGCGGCGGCGGTCGGCTTCTTCTTCGTCCTCGGCTTCGCGACCTTGCCGTCCGCCGCCTTCGGCGCGATCAGCAGGCTGTCCTCCATCTTCGCGATCCGGTCGTTGAGCTTCTCGACGGCGGACCATGTGAAGTTGAACACGTCGCCACCGTTCGGACCTGCCTTCACCGGCCCTTCCTGAACGGCGACGGGGTAGAGGAACTCATATTCGACACAGGCCCGGACGTAGCGGTCTGCCATCCCGATGCGGGTGCGCGTGGTGAGGTTGTTGTCCTCGAGATGCGCCTTCACTTCCGCCCATTTGGTCGCGGCGAGGGCGGCCATTGCCGCTCCGTCTGCCGCCTTGGCGAAGATATCCTTGTAGCGCGGTTGGCGCAGCATGATCTTGGTCATGACCCCTACCCCCTTTCGCCGCAGGATATTTTGCAAATGCACTTTGGCGGTGGGTGTCCGGTCGAGCGCTCCCGAACTTTCGACGGCCCCCTCCCCTTCACCATCCGTCTGCGCGCTCCATCCGTCGTCTGTGCGTCGGCACGTTGCTGTGTCTCTGCTCTGCGGACACCCGCTTGTGGTGATCCAAGCAAAGCCCCCGCGTGTTCTCATCCGTGTCAGCGCCGCCCTTGGACAGGGGCACGATGTGGTCGATGTGCTCCGTCGCAGTCACCCGGCCTTTATCTAGGCAAAGCGCGCACAACGGATGGAGCCGACGCCTGCGCCCCCTGTCCTTGCATCCAGCACGTCCACGCTTGCGGGGTGTCGGTGCGGGCATGCCTCACCTCCTCTCGAAGAAAAAGCCCGACCCGCCCGCGAACAAGCAGGCCGGGAGTGTCCCGCGCGCGTCGATGGGAGGAACGGCGCGCGGCCTCGTCGGTGGCGACGATGGGGAGTTGCCCGGCCTCGCGCTTGGGTAAGGCTTTCGCTGTGGTATCGCGATCCGGGACTTATGGGGTGCCCGCACGCGTCGGGGGTCACGCGCGGGCAGTGGCCGTGGGAGCGGCCGGGTGTTGGTATGCGGGGAAAGACGACGCCCGGTAATCAATCCGGGCGGCCCGGCGAAAGGGCAGGGTCTTCAAGCCCGATGCGATGCAGAGCGGGAGCGTGTGTATCTTGCAGGCTAAAGCGGGTGCGCCAAGGCGGTCTTGGGCGGGGGCGCGGGGCACGAACGATGGGGTCTGACACCCGTCTGGCAGCGGCGCTCGGGCGAGCGGTTAAACCAGATTGACGATCCGGTCAATGGGGCGGTGTCATCCCGCCTTGCGCAACTCTCCCAATCCGACCTCGACCTCATGATCGATACCGAACAGGCGGCAGACGACGCGCGCCGTCGTGTCCAGCACTTCGACGCACAGCAACTTATGCCCGATCCATGCCGGGTCGTCCGATAGAACGTAGTCCTCGGCGGCGAACTCGTAGCCAGGGCGCATCAGGCTCCTGGGGTCGAGCGTAACCGTATGACCCGCGCCCGTTTCCGGGTCGTATTCCGTCTGGTATCGCGCCCGCAGCGTCTGGATGGCGCGGTCGGACAGGAGCAGGGGACCGGGCGCGTAGCCGTTGGCGGCGGTCGGCACGCCGGGGATCAGGCCGAGAATGACGCCACGGTCCCGGAAGTGGCTCACCAGGACGGGCTCGGGGTCCCGGATGAAGACGTAGCCGCGCAACGCCGGGTGCGGCCTCTGCGTGCGCCGCTCGCGTTTCTTGTCGGTGTACTGGTTCTTCTTGGCGAGACGCATTTCCACGGGCGTGTAGCAGGGCGTGCCGTCGCCGTGGATTGGCTCGCGGAATCGGTCGGGGCCGTGGTCGGTCGGCTCGGCCCGCCAGCGATATCCTGTCTTGGGCCGCGCCACCGCGTCGTGCAGCGTGAACTCGCGTCCGGCGGCGGTGCGTGCAATGACCCATCCCGCCTGTCCGGCGGCGGCCGTCTCGTTAACGGCGTTTCGATTCCCCATTGGTCCCTGCTTCCACGTATCGCCGGACCCGCGCGCCTACCTCCTTCGGCGCACGGCCCGGTCGGCCTATCGTCGCCGCACCTCGCGCGCGGCGATCTCGATGATCTCGCGAATGGTCGGGTCCGTCAGGCCGCTGTCTATCGCCGCCATCTCGATCATCCCGACCACCCGGCCCGCCTTGAAGTCCGGCGATTCGTCGCGTGGGCCCTTCAGCAGGTCGGTCAGCATCCCGCACTCCCATGCGCTCGCCATAGTCTCTCTCCGTGAAGAACCCCCGTTCCGTCTCGGCACAACTCTTATAGCAGTTGTTTGCCCGTTTTGCTAATTACCCGCAGGCCGGAGGTCAGGCCCTCAATCCCCGGTTCAGCCGCACGACACGCTCGCCTTCGACAGCGGGCAGATGCGCATGGTTCAGCTTCGCCTCGCAGAGCACGCACAGGTGCCGGGTGGTGGTCTTGCCACAGTAGACAGCTTCACCATCCACCCAACCCTTGACGCGGCGGCAGGACCGGGTCTGGCCTTGGTCGACAGGTGTCGAGTAGAGCGGGGCGCGCTTGCCCGTATCGAGGAACAGCGCGGCGCGGCGCGCTCTCTCCTCCTTGCCCGCATTACCTACGAGACCGGGCGTGAGCAGGAAGGCGGCGTGTCTCCGCGTCCAGCTATTGATCGAGGCTCCGGACACTCCGAACCGGGACGCTATGGCGTCGAAGGATAGACCGTCACGCAGGCCCTCGCAGACGACGCGCAGCCGCTCAGCATGCGCGTGTTCGGGTAGCCTGTTGTGCGGGCTGTATGTCTTCACGCCGCGCTCCCCGCCATCATCATGTCGGCCGCCCGGTCGTGCAGCCCGTCCACGACCTCCATGCGCGTCCGCTCGCACTTCGGCCCCGGCAGGCGGCCGTCCTCGATGGCGTTGGCGAGGCGGAGCGCGCCTTCGGGGGTGCGGGGGAGAATGCGAGGTAAGGTCATGCGGCAGGCTCGAATAGGGGGCAGGACGCTAATGGGGTGGACTGCACAGGATAGTCCGTTTCGCGCTCCAGTCTTTGTCGGCAGGGCGGGATCCAGCGGAATGTTGTCCTATGGCCCAGCGGTAAGTCGAGACGCCACACAAGCCATGTGTAAGCGGTGGCAGTGCCACCGCTTGGGCAGACCCTTCCGCGAAAGAGAGGAACGCGCTCGGTGAACTGGAAGATGTCGGTGGGCGGCGTTACGGAAAAGAGTGTTTCATAACGCCCGATTGATTCCAGAAAGGCCATACGAACGAACATCGCGACGCCGACATTTGATTTGCGCAAGGCTTTTTGAATGAACTGCTCGGCCAGCCTGAAAGGTGGATTGGTTATCGTCCAATCGAACCGCCGGTCATCACCCGGAAATAGGTAATCGCCCTGTTCGCCATAGCCCATATCCTGAATGTCCATTGACGTCACGGAGTCGAAGAACTCGGAAAGCGGGCGCGACATGTAACCCTCGCCGCACGCTGGCTCTAGGACCCTATGGTTTGGAGCCGCGCCAATCGGCTGCTCCAGCAAAGCTCGTGTTGCCCATGGCTGTGTTGGATAGTAGTCGAAGGAGTCGCTTGGCTCCTGGCGCTGCTGCATGACGGCGGATGACGTGTTCTGGCTCACCGCCCCGCCCTCCGAACCGGCCACCCGCCCACCATGTCGGAGCGCACGTCGGTGCGAACGCCGCGCATCTCGTTGGTGAACGCGGC
>JBATXP010000388.1:0-1561 GCA_049673465.1 Litorimonas sp. | reverse complement strand
TCGTTCCCTGACATGATTGGCGCGCCCATGCCCTTTGCCGGGGAGGAGCTTGTCCTGCTAAAAAGCAACGCGCTGTATTGGCCGCGTGAACGGGCGTTATTGGTCGCCGACCTGCATCTGGAAAAGGGCAGCTGGTATGCAACCCATGGTCAGATGTTGCCGCCTTATGACAGTCGTGAAACGCTTGAACGCGTGGCTGATGCGGTCAAGCAAACGGGAGCTCGCCGCGTTATCACGCTGGGTGACAATTTTCATGATGATGCGGGCACGCACCGGTTGGATGCATACGCTGCCGGAATGCTCGAATCACTCACCCGCTCGCTCGACTGGGTGTGGATCACCGGCAATCACGATGAACAGATGAACCGCGCGTTCGGCGCGACACTGGTCAATGAGTTGGAAATCGGCGGGATTCTGCTGCGCCACGAGGCAAAGCACGGCGAAACCCGCGCAGAAATATCCGGCCACTACCACCCCAAAATGCGAGTGCGAGTGCGCAACCGTCATATTGCGCGCCCTTGCGCCGTGATCGGTCGGGGCAATAGCGGCTCAGACCGCATGATCGCCCCCGCATTCGGGGCCTACACAGGCGGCATGGATGCCGGGGCGCCGGAAATCCTGAGCGCGCTGAAACCCGCGCAGAGCATTGATGCAGTGCTGCCTGCAAAGGGCAGACTCGTCAACTTTCCGTTATTCCGCGCGGCTTAGTCAATCGGGTACGGACTCAAGAAATCTGCCGACAGCAATCACACCTTCCTTCGTTAGACTGACGAGCGTCACCCTCCCATCGTTTGGCGACGTAGAACGCTCCACCAAACCCGCTTGTTCAAGTCGATCAATGGCCCGCAAAGCCGTGGTCTGCGGGCTTCCTGATGCGATGCAAAGGCTCTTTGAAGAAACCTGTGCGCCGCCCGCAAACTGGCAAAACAGTTCAAGTAGCATGCTCCATGCAGGTTCTCCGAAGAGTTCGGCGGGAATGAATTCCTCGCGGCGCTTGATCAGAGCCAAGAGCTTGGACGCCTTTTGCGCCAGTAGAAACGCATTGCGCTCAATCGCGGCGGCTTTGGAGGGCCAACAGAATCTCGAAGAGACCTGTCCCGAGGACCAGTTTTGGTCGATGGAATCAGCAAGGCGCAGAAGAGACGCACCCAAGCCCCGAAGGTCCTCCGGTGACCACTCCGGCCCCATTTGATCAAGAATGTCTTTTCGCGCAGAAGCGGCGCGCGCACGACCATCCCCAGCGTTGACCAAGCCCTCTTCCATCGAAGACGAAGATGACTCATCGAATGTAAATACGCTTTGCTGTGTGACGTCAAATTGATCGATCATTTTTAAAAAATCATCAATATCGCCATCGTTTGCGGCCAAGGATATTTTAGCAGACTTGAGTACACATTCGATAACACGACTGGATACACCTGCAAGCGAGGCGGCTTCGCTATCTGATCCTGATTTCACGAGGGCTTCAAAAAGTATTCTTTGATCCAAATTGCCGACACCATTGATCTTTGTATTCTTCATTTCCAACTCGACATCTGCATTGCCTTTAACAAATTTAACG
>JBATXP010000387.1:0-3125 GCA_049673465.1 Litorimonas sp. | reverse complement strand
GCGCTGGAGCGGCAGGTCAAGGCGGCGGTCGCGGACTACGGCGACGCGCCGGACGTCGAGACGATGCGGCCGGTGCGGTGGACGAATTAGCAAAGTCCGGCTTGACTCACCGAAGTCTGGAGCCAGCCTTTTTCGTCTCGCCGTCCCCAGCACGTGTTGCCGGGGTCTGGTTCAGCTTTTCTTCACAAGACGAAAGCGAAAGCCACTTTCACTCTCGTGAATGGCAACGACGGCAGGCCCCGGCAATAAATGCCGGGGACGGTGGAATGAGAGGTGCCGTGGCGGGGTCCGACAGTCATGTCCTCGGTGATTCGGGCCAGACGGCGTGACGCCGGCTCTCGGAACGAACGCTTCAATTGTTTGAATCCCTTATGCTTTAACCCCCTTCTCTGCAGCCCTTTCACCTTGCCGCCATGACCGCTAGACCCTTATAGCTTTCACCCATTCACCTTTCGTTCTCCCACTCAGGACGCCTCATGCCCGCTGCGAAAAAAGACCTTCTGTCCGAGAGCGCGGCGGCGGAGTCCGGCTACTCCGCCAAGGACATCCAGGTCCTGGAAGGGCTGGAGCCGGTCCGGCTGCGGCCCGGCATGTATATTGGCGGCACGGACGACCGCGCGCTGCACCATCTCTTCGCCGAAGTGATCGACAATTCCATGGACGAAGCCGTGGCGGGCCATGCCACGCGCATCGAGGTGCATCTGGACGCGGACGGCTACCTGTCCGTCACCGACAATGGACGCGGCATTCCGATCGACAAGCACCCGAAATACAAGACGAAATCCGCGCTGGAAGTCATCATGACGGAGCTGCATTCGGGCGGGAAGTTCGCCGAAGGGGCCTATGAGACGTCGGGCGGTCTGCACGGCGTGGGCGTGTCGGTCGTCAACGCCCTGTCGGACGACCTGATCGTGGACGTCGCCAAGAACAAGCAGCTCTACCGGATGGAGTTCTCGCGCGGGAAGCCGAAAGGCAAGCTTCAGAAGTTGGGCGCAATCAACAACCGCCGCGGTACGACCGTGCGATTCCATCCCGACCCGCAGATCTTCGGCAAGACCGCCCATTTCCGCGCGCCGCGCATCTTCCAGATGGCGCGCGCCAAGGCCTATCTCCAGCCCGGCGTGGAAATCCGCTGGAGCTGCGATCCGGTCCTGCTCAAGGAGGGCAGCCCCATCCCGGACCAGGCCGTCTTCCACTTCCCCGACGGGCTGAAGGACTATCTGGCCGAGACCATCGGCGAGAAACCGACCCTGACCGAAATCTTCGCGGGCCGGTCGAAGAAAGACGCCGGCCACGGCCGCGTGGAGTGGGCCGTGACCTGGTCACCGGCCGGCTACGGGGAGGCGGACAGCTTCGTGCGGTCCTATTGCAACACCGTGCCCACGCCCGGCGGTGGCACGCACGAACAGGGCCTGCGCGCCGCCATCACCAAGGGCCTGCGCGCCCATGCCGAGCTGACCGGCATGGGGAAGAAGATGAGCGCCGTCACGCCCGATGACGTCATGTTCGGCGCAGGCGCGCTCGTGTCGGCCTTCATCAAGCAGCCGGAGTTCCAGGGCCAGACCAAGGACCGGCTGTCCAACACCGAAGCCGCGCGACTGGTGGAAACCGCCGTGCGCGACCCGTTCGACCACTTCCTCGCCAGCCGCCCCAACGAGGCCCAGACCCTGATGGAGTGGGCGATCGAGCGTGCGGACGAACGGCTGCGCCGCCGCAAGGCGCGCGACGTCAAGCGCAAGTCCGCCACCAAGAAGCTGCGCCTGCCCGGCAAGCTGGCCGACTGCTCCCAGAAGGGCAGCGACGATACCGAATTGTTCATCGTGGAGGGCGACTCGGCCGGCGGCTCCGCCAAGCAGGCGCGCAACCGCAAGACCCAGGCGATCCTGCCGCTCAAGGGCAAGATCCTGAACGTGGAGAGCGCGACCCAGCAGAAGATCGCGGCCAACAACGAAATCGGCGACCTCTGCACCGCGCTCGGCATCGGTCTCGGCAAGCGGTTCGACCTGGACGATCTGCGCTATGAGCGCGTCATCATCATGACCGACGCCGACGTGGACGGGGCGCATATCGCCGCGCTCCTCATCACCTTCTTCTTCCGCATGACGCCCGGCCTGATCGAGGCGGGCCGCCTCTACATGGCCATGCCGCCGCTCTACAAGATGAGCGCGGGCGGCAAGACGGTCTACGCGCTGGACGATCTGCAACGCGCCGAGCTGATGGAGACCGAGTTCAAGGGCCGCGCCAAGGTCGAGATCGGCCGCTTCAAGGGCCTCGGCGAGATGAACCCCGCCCAGCTCAAGGTCACCACCATGGACCCCGCCACCCGCACCCTCGCCCGCGTCGTGATCGACAGCGAGGACACGGTGACCACAAACAGCCTGATCCACACGCTGATGGGCAAGAAGGCGGACCTCCGCTTCGAATATATCCAGGAGCACGCGGAGTTCGCGGACGTGGCGGTCTAGGGAGAACGGCCGCCTTCGGCAGGCTTGTGTTTGCCCCTTCCCCGTTGCGGGGGAGGAACCGACCGCCTTTTCTCTTCGCGCTTTAAGTTCCTCCCCCGTGAGGTGGTTTGCGACCAAGCGGCGTAGCGCGTCGCAACTCGCATGGGGCTCGCGAAGCGAGGTCGGAGGGGACACCAACATCAGCCGCGCGGAGCGCGCCCGTCCACGAACAGTGCGGGCTGGCCGTTCCTCCTCTCCTGCCTTCTCCCTCCGCTCATCCCCGCGCACGCGGGGATCCAGTCCTTGTCATGCCCTCGACGTGGGTGAGGGGTCCCGACCAGCCGAGAGGTCGGCGAGCCACTGGATTCCCGCGTGCGCGGGAATGAGCGGAAGGAAAGAAGGAGGCGGGGAGGAACAAAATGGGCAGAAAGCCTGAACGTGAGGAGCCGCAAGTCGAGCGTGAAAAGAGAGCACGGAAGCCCCTCATCCTCACTTATAAATATTATGAGAACCACCTAACGCGTTGCTTTCCCTACCGACTGCAAGTTTCTCCAGGAAAATGATCCTCACTTTGGGGGTATGCCCGTATCTTACCTCCTGTTTCCTGTCGGCACGAGGGGCTGTATCGCCCTCACGGCAGGAGACGTTCGGTGGGCTGGACGATGGAGGAGTTGATACGGC
>JBATXP010000386.1:0-2539 GCA_049673465.1 Litorimonas sp. | reverse complement strand
CTGCATGGCCTGATGAAGAGTTCGCCTGATGTCGCCCATATGTCGCCCCGTTTGTGAGTGCGCGCCAAAGCACACCGTTTCGTCGTTACGCCCAGACATCGCAGATCGCGCATCCGGTCTCAAATGGGGAGTCGCCGCTCTGGGAGGCAGGGACGCGCAATCGTGGTCACGAGTGGTATTTGGTCGCCAATTCCCATTCGCTCACGAGACGTTAGAGTTCGTCAGCAGGATCGCATCGACATCTGACCGCGTCGTGGACTGCGACTGGCGACAGTTTCGCATCCCGGCGCCCTCCACACGACAAGCGCCGTGCGGGTTCGGTGTCGATACGTCATTAACATGTCTGAAAATACCGGGTCGCCTGCGGCCTGCCAGATTTGGGAGACAGAGATGACCGACACGGTGACGGACGCGCAAACGCAAGATCAAGATCGCCAAAGTGCGCGTGCCAAAAGTGCGCCAGACGTCGAAAGACGGCGTCTGCTGTCGTCTTTTGCAGTCCTGGGCATGTCGGCTCCGCTACTGGTCGCATGCCAACAACGAAGCAGCTCGGCAGAGCCAGCGCCGCAACCTAATCCGACACCACGCCCTGTCCCGCCAACGAATTTGGATTATGAGGATCCACGATTCAACGTGGCAGCCATGGCTCGGCTCGCCGGAGATCTCGATCCGGCGAAAGTCGGCCGGGTGCATTATTCTGGACGGGTCTTCGGGATCGTCCCCGGCGAGCCGGTTCGGGCGCTGTTCGGCATTGAAGGGATGGGCACCAACCGCATTCAGTCGATGGACGACGGAACCCAGCGCTTCATGTTCTCAGAGTTCGCGCAATATACCGATCTTGATACGGGCGAGCCTCTGGATCGCTGGACCAACCCCTGGACGGAGCAAGAGCTCGATGTCTGGCACCAGCGGAACGGGCCGGTCAATTTCGCCCTGTCGCCCGCCATGAACGCCTTCGGGGCGTTCGAGGCCGTCGATACGGCCCCCGCTTTTCGCCTGCCTTGGGTGGAGCATGGGGACATATCCGCATTCGCGCTAGACGTCGTATCCAATCGACCCAACGCGCTCGATCCGGCTGAGTGGCCGCGCGAGTCGACGGGAGAGACGTTGCACATCTCCGAGCACTCGCAATATTTCGTGAAGACGGAACATCTCGTCAACCCGTCCATGACCTCGCTGCCGTTCCACGCCGCCCTGCAGAGCAACAAGCCATGGCACCCGTGGATGATGATGGGCACGCGTCCCGGCAAACTGTACACCCGTATGGTCGCGACCAAGGTGGACGGGCTCGAAGCACTCCCCGCATCCGTGGCCGCCTATGCACGCGCCAACCTTTCGGAGTTTCTCGAACCGGCTAAGACCTTCTCGCGTCAGTACAGAACCGCCTACAGCATCTACAAGGAGACCATGACGCCGAGCGTGGGAGGGTAGGGCGGATGCGCCAGTTTCCGATCCTCCTAGCGGCACTCTGCCTGGCAGCCTGCTCGGCCGAGCCCGCTCAGGTCGAGAATTCCGGACAGAAGGACGTCGCTGCTTCTGACAAAACGGTTGCTGTGCTGGAACCAACGGCAACCCCGAAATCGGCGACGGAGGACATTAGTTTAACCTCTGATGCGACCGCCCTGTCGGGGGACGCCCTGCTTGCCAAGGGGCGCCGTGTGTTTTTGAAATGCCGGTCGTGTCATACGCTCGACCAAGACGGTGTTCACAAGGTCGGCCCTGCCTTATGGGGCTTTTACGGCGAACCGGCTGGAAGCCGGGCGGGCTTTACCTATAGCGAGGCCTTGAACGCGTCGGGCATTATATGGACGGACGAAACGCTCTCCGCCTATCTGGAAGCGCCGGCGCGCTACATGCCCGGGACCAAGATGGCCTATGTCGGTCTACGCGATGCCGGAGACCGGGCCGCCGTGATCGCCTATCTAAAACGCGAAACCGCGGCGGACGGCGAATGAGGGTATTGGCACGGCAACTTGTTGAGGTTCGGACTGCATGGTAGGTTGGAGCATGCAGACGACGGGACCTGCGCCCTTGGCTGGCGCCAATAAAAGATTGGAGTTTCCCCCCTGGCTCAGGGCCGTGACCGCCTATTATCTCGGGGTTCCGATCCTGACCGCCTTGTTTCTGGGTCTCAACCATTCCGGCAGCGCCTATCACTTCTCTACCGGGGCCAGCATCGTTTATTGGCTGGGTATTACACTGCCGTTCTGGCTCCTGCTCGAAGTCACATCGCGCACCGCACATAAGCTCTACTCATTCTTGCCTATCCGCATTCCCGGCATCGCGGCGACCTTGTCGGGCAGCCTTATCAGCATGGCGCTGATCGCGCTCTATATCGGTTCCTACACGCCTTTCATGGTGGGATTGTTCTCGCCGGATGCGGATATTCCCGTCCCGTCCACCCTGCTGACAGCCGAGCTCGATGTCGGCATGATGCTAAAATTCTCCGTCGTGCCGTTTTACTGGATCGGTACGACCTATTTGTTCGAGCGGGTGTTCGGCTATCCTAACTATTACGGGCTTGCGCCTGCCAGGCGCT
>JBATXP010000385.1:0-5666 GCA_049673465.1 Litorimonas sp. | reverse complement strand
GCGGAACACCGCTCCGCGCGCCGCCCTGCGGGCGGGCTCCGTCGTGGCTTCCTCGTCCTCGTCCGTCGTGCCGGTATTGCCGATGTGCGGGAAGGTAAAGGTAACGATCTGCGCGGCGTAGGACGGGTCGGTCAGGATCTCCTGATAGCCCGTCATGGCCGTGTTGAAACAGACCTCCCCCACGGCTTCCCCGGTCGCCCCGATGCCGTGGCCGTGGAACGCCTCGCCCGAGGCCAGGACGAGCACGGCGGTCGGGGCGAGGTCGGGTGTGTAGTCAGCGCTCATAGTGGGGTCCTAGCGTGGGCCTGCTAGGCGCGCCCTATGGGCGAGCCGGGCCGGATTCGCAAGGCGGCGCGCGCGGTCTGCGCACAGGCGCCCACCCGCCATCCACGGCAGGCGGCAACCCCGAAAACCCGGCCGTGACGCAGGTCGCTTGGCAGACCCCCTCGCGCCCTCTATATAGAGCCGCTTGAAGCCGCCCCAGCGCCCGGGGTCCGGCATCCGCGAGACCTCATGACCGAAGCCCCCTCTCTTCGTGATCAAATTCCACTGCGCGACCAGATCTCCGCCGCCACCAAGTCCGCCATGCGCGAGAAGGACACGGTGCGCCTGTCCACGCTGCGCCTGATGAGCGCCGCGATCAAGGACCGCGACATCGCCGCGCGCGCCGCCGATCGCTGCGGCGGGATCGAGGATGTGGAGATCCTCGGCATCCTGACCAAGATGGTCAAGCAGAGGGAAGAGGCCGCCCAGACCTATGAGGACAATGGCCGCCCCGAACTGGCCGAGCGCGAGCGCGAGGAGATCGAGACCGTGCGCGCCTTCATGCCCACCCCCATGACCGACACGGAGATCGAGGCCGCCGTCGCCACTGCCGTGGAAAAGAGCGGCGCGACCTGCCTCAAGGACATGGGCAAGGTGATGGGTCAGCTGAAGACCGGCTATGCCGGCCGCATCGACATGGGCAAGGCCGGAGCCGTGGTGAAACGCCACCTCTGCAGCTGAGCGTCGGCCCCGCGCTTTCGAGCCGAGCCTGCAAGGCCCCGCCCGCACCCACGATTAGGTCCGCCTTTCTAAGGCGCGGCGCTTGCATCTGGAACCTGGCCGTTTCGGAGGGTAGATGATGGGCGTGAGCATGGAGATCGACATCGACGCGGCGCGCGCGGTTTCGCCCGCGCGGCCGGTCCGGCCGTTCGAGCCGCCGCTCTGGCTGCGCCCCGGCATCGTGCAGACCGCCCTGGCGAGCCTGGCCTTTCGCAAGCGCGGCCCGAACCCTATGCTGGACGCGGCCGAGGACCGGACGATCGAGTGCGCGGACGGGGTGCGGCTGAAGGGCAGCTATTCGCGCGCGCCTGAGAACCGGGCGCTGGTGATCTTCCTGCATGGCTGGGAAGGCTCCCAGGACAGCACCTATGTCGTGTCCTGCGGGCGCTATTTGTATGAGCGCGGGGCGAGCGTGTTCCGGCTGAACTACCGCGACCACGGGAACAGCCACGACCTCAATGAGGGGCTGTTCTACTCCACCCGCTTCAATGAGGTGTTCGACGCGGTGCAGCAGGCCGCCCGGCTCGGGAACGGCGCGCCCGTCCATATCGTCGGCTTTTCGCTGGGCGGTAATTTCGCCTTGCGCGTCGCGCGCTCCCTGCGCGACCTGGCGATCCCGAAGCTGCGCCGCATCTACGCCATCTCGCCCGTGGTCGATCCGTGGGGCGCGGCCCCGCTGGTGGACGCCAACTGGCTCTACCGCCGCTATTTCCTCAGGAAATGGGGAGCGAGCCTGCGCCGCAAGCAGGCGCTCTATCCGGACCTCTACGACTTCTCCGACATATTGGCGCAGAAGCGCGTGCTGGGCATGACGGAGCGGCTCTTGCCGCGCTATTCCCGCTATGAGCGGATGGAGGACTATTTCAACGCCTACCGCGTCGATCCGGACGACCTCTCGCGCGTGCCCGTTCCGGTCGATATCATCACCGCGCGCGACGACGGCATGATCCCGGAGCGCGACGTGCGCCGGTTGCGCCTCGCCCCCGGCTCGCGCATGATCGTCCACGACCATGGCGGGCATAACGGCTTCTTCCAGTCGCTGCTGGGACCGACCTGGTATGACGAGCATATCGCGGCGGACCTGTTCGGCCCGCCGGACGCCCGACCCGAACCCTGACTCCGACGTCCTGACGTCAACCGACGACTGCACACCGTAAAAAGGCTTCGCCATCATGTCCTCATCCTTTCGTTCCAAGGTCCGCGGCGTCGTCGACGGCCGTCTCGCCGATCTGCCCGGCTCGCCCAATGCGGTGAGTTCGGAAGAGGGCACGGCGGCGCGGTTCAAGGTGGACGCCCTGTCGGGCACGGCCGAGGAGATGGTCGCCGCCATCGCCGCGACGGGCGGTGAGGTCGTCACCCAGACGGACGACTATATCCACGCCACCTATACCTCCGCCCTGCTGCGGTTCGTGGACGATGTGGAGCTGCGCCGCGATCCCGAGATGGGCGAGAGCGCCTGGCAGGTCCGGTCCGCATCCCGCATCGGCTATTCGGACATGGGCGCCAACCGCAAGCGCGTGACCGCGATCCGCAGCGCCTTGCTGACCGGAGTGACTGGCTAGCCGACCCTTGGCTATTGCCTGACGTTAAATCTCGTGGATTGAGCTGGTCCGGGCCGCTCCCGTCGCTGGACGCCGCAAACGGCGCGGTCCATTTTTGCGTAGACAGCTAAACGCAGGATGTCCCCATGCCCGAAAAGCACCTCAAGAAGAAAACCGTCGACCATGCGCGCGTCAAGGAGCTCGTCCGCGAGCTGCTCGCCGCGCTGGGCGAGGACCCCGACCGGGAGGGGTTGCAGGAGACGCCGCGCCGCATCGCCAATTTCTGGCGCGACTTCATCGAATACGATCCTGGCAAGCTCGACACGGTGTTCTCCTCCGTCCGCCATAACCAGATGGTCGCCGTGACGGGGATGCGGGTGTGGAGCATGTGCGAACACCACATGCTGCCCTTCTGGTGCGACGTGTCCGTCGCCTATATCGCCGAGGACAAGGTGCTGGGCCTGTCGAAATTCGCCCGCATCGCCCACAAGAACGCCCATGCGCTGAGCTTGCAGGAAAAGCTGGTGGCCGACATCAGCAGCGACCTGAAGGGCTTTCTCGGCACGGACAATGTCGCCGTCATCGCCAAGGGCGAGCACCTCTGCATGACCATGCGCGGCATCCGCACGCCGCACCGCATGATCAGCAGCGCGCTGGACGGGCAGTTCCTCGACCCCAATACGCGGGCGGAGTTCCTGTCCCTGGTCAATGCCGCCGACAATCCGCGCGTGGGCTGACATTTCAAGCGGGAGCGTCACCGGGCAAGCGGGAGCGTTGCGGCCCTGCGCCCGATAGGCTAGCGGGCCTCCCGCACCATCCGGGAGGCCCACTTGACCACACTCGTTCTCATCCGCCACGGCCAGAGCCAGTGGAACAAGGAAAACCGCTTCACCGGCTGGCACGATGTCGGCCTGACGGCGGAAGGGACCCGCGAAGCCAAGAAGGCCGGGCGGCTGCTCAAGAAGGAAGGCGTGGACTTCGACGTCGCCTTCACCTCCTTCCAGAAACGCGCCATCAAGACGCTGTGGCTGACCCTGGAAGGCATCGAACAGATGCACATTCCCGAAACCAAGGCATGGCAGCTCAATGAGCGCCACTATGGCGGGCTGACCGGGCTCAACAAGGACGAGACGCGAGAGAAGCATGGCGAGGAGCAGGTCCATATCTGGCGGCGCTCCTTCGACGTGCCCCCGCCGCAGATCGACGCGGACCACAAACACCATCCCGCCAACGATCCCAAATATGCGGGCTACGACCCCCAGAGCCTGCCGGGCGGGGAAAGCCTGAAGATGACGACGGAACGGGTGCTGCCCTATTTCAACACCCACATCCGGCCCTTCCTCGCGGCAGGGTCCAACGTCCTGATCAGCGCTCACGGCAATTCCCTGCGCGCCCTGATGAAGGATCTGTTCGTCGTGGCGGACGAGGCGATTCCCGGCTTCGAGTTTCCCACCGGAAACCCATTGCTGCTGGATCTCGACGCCAAACAGGCCGTGCTGAGCGCGCGATATCTGGACGAGGCGCGGGCGAAACCGCTGCCCACCGATGGCTAGGTCGTATCCTCACATCTGGGACGGCTTTTGATCGCGATGCGCGTGTCTTGGGCTAGGAGCGGTGTCGATGGCGTGTCTGGACACGTCGAGACGCCGCGACGACGTCCCAAGGCGCGCGCATCGCGACCCTGACGGGCGGCCTTGGGGCGGCTCGTGGACGTCGCTGCGTCTCTTGCGAAGGCCCCAGCATTCCCTGCGAGCCGCGCCTCGCCACGAACTGCCCCAAGGCCGTCAAAACCGGCCCCAGATGTGAGTATGCGACCTAGATTGCCCTTTATGCAGGTCGATCGCGGGCAAGTTCACAATATAGGTTAATCTCGCAAAACCCGGTCTTTCGGCACGCGTAAAGGGGGTAGCGGTTTGTTGACGCTTATGTCGACGAAGCGTCAGCAGCGCGGACGCCGTCCTGTCCGCACTTCGGAGTTCTGCCGGGTTTCGGCCCGGCGGAACTTTGGAAGGGGTGCGACAGCCATGGGCTTGCCGAAATGAAGGGCGCGACATGGCCGTTTTTCTCCCGCTTGGCGGGAGTCCGTTCGCTTAAGCTCACGGCGCTTCGCTATTTTTGATCGGCAATCAAAAATTCCGCATATGGCGGACCGCTTCCGCGTGCAGTCAGGGCGGGATTCGAACCCGCGATAGAGTTGCCCCTATACCGGATTTCGAATCCGGCGCTTTCAACCACTCAGCCACCTGACCAGTCGCGGCACGTCCCGGGTGGTCCGGGATGAAGGGCCGCGCTCTAGCGAAGGGCGCGGGGCTTGGCAACGGGTCGGGCGACCGCAGATGCAGTGCGTCGGACCCGCCACATTGAGACCTTTCCCAAAGATTAACGATTGTCAGGATGACAGAACGGACAGGCTTTGTTAGCAGAGCGGTCCAAGGGATTATGCTGGGGGGCGCATGGCGCTAACCGCCCAGAAAGCATTAAGAGGCATTCATGCCTGACAATTCGGCGACTTCCGAAGCCAAGGGGCGACGCGCGACCGGTCCGTCATGGAGACGCCTGGCGACCGACCTTCTCATTCTCCTCACCATTCTCGTGGGTGCGGGTTATGCCGTATCCGTGGATGCCGGCACGGTGGAGGATGTCCGTCCCGCCGTTTCCATCGTTCCCTAGGGGCATGACCTAGAGCTAGAACCAGCCTGCCTCTCGCAATCGTTTCAGCCCTGCGCGACTGACCGGCGCACGCGCGCCGTCCTTCAGGACGATGACGCGCTTGCCGCCCTCGCGCGCGACCTCCGCCACGCCGTCCTTCGCCACCCACCAGGAGCGGTGCGGGTTGAGCCCGTCCACGGGACGGGCGAGCGCGCCCACGTCGGCCAGGCGCATCAGGACCAGATGCGATCCCGCGCTGGTGTGGACGCGCACGTAATGATCCTCGGACGAGGCGGCGAAAAGGGCCGCGTCGCGAAACTTCATGGGCAGGCGCTCCATCAGGGCAGGGCGCGGCGAGGCGGAGTCCGTCAGGTCGGACTCCGGCGGCCCAGCCGTGCGCCGCTCCGCCAGGAAGCCGACCGCGCTGATCGC
>JBATXP010000384.1:0-5039 GCA_049673465.1 Litorimonas sp. | reverse complement strand
GGGGCAACTCCACTACGAACATCCAAAGGGATGTTCGCTTGACGCTCCGTGCCCCCGGACAGGGGGAGGTGGCCGAAGCGCGAAGCGCAAGGTCGGAGGGGGAGACACATCGAAGACGCCGCGCTTTGGCGCGCCAATCCCATGATCCCGTTCCGTCCCAGAACTGCCATCCACGAACTCGGCGAGGACTTCTTCGATCCGGTCGTCCCGGCCGATTTTCCCGAGCTGACGCTTCGCTACAGCGATCCGCATACCACGGCGTCACTCGGTCTGCCGGACCTGGACTGGACCCAACGCTTCGGCCGGTTCGAGCCGTTCGACGGCTCGCTTCCCGAACCGCTGGCCCTACGCTATCACGGCCACCAGTTTCGCCACTACAATCCCGATATCGGCGACGGGCGAGGTTTCCTGTTCGCGCAGTGCCTCGACGCGGACGGGCGGCTGCTCGACTTCGGCACCAAGGGGTCCGGCCAGACGCCCTGGTCGCGCAGCGGTGACGGGCGACTGACCCTGCTGGGCGGGGTGCGCGAAGTGCTGGCGTCACGCTATCTGGAACATCTGGGTGTGAACACGTCGCGCAATATCTGCCTGATCGAGACGGGCGAAGAACTCCAGCGCCACGACGAGCCGTCGCCGACGCGGTCCGCCGTGCTGACACGGCTCAACCATAGCCACATCCGCTTCGGGACCTTTCAGCGGCAGGCCTTTTTCGGACGCACGGACAATCTCGACGCGCTGGTCGATTACTGCTGCCGCCACATATATCCGGAGGTCGAGCGTCCCGCCGACCTGTTGCGCGCGGTCGCCCTGCGCAGCGCGGATGCGGTGGCGAGCTGGATGGCAGCGGGCTTCGTGCACGGCGTTATGAACACGGACAATATGAATATTACGGGCGAGGTATTCGACTTCGGGCCCTACCGCTTCCTGCCGCACTACGATCCGGCCTTCACGGCGGCCTATTTCGACCATGGCGGGCTCTATGCGTTCGCGCGCCAGCCCGAGGCCATGGGCTGGAACCTCGGGCAATTGGCGCAGAGCCTGTCCCTGATCGAAGAGGACCAGCCCCTGATGGATGCGCTGCATGCCTATCCTGAAGTCTACGAACCTGCCCTGGTGCGTCACGTCTTCCGGCGGTTGCGGCTACGCGTGCCCGAGGCGGGTGCGACCGGATTCGTCAAGGCGACGTTCGACGCGCTGAAGGCGAGCCGGGCCAGCTGGCCGTATTTCTTCCACGATTGGGTAGGCGGGCCTGCGCGCTCGCCGCTTCAGGATTATCCGGACTCGATCTGGTCGGACTGGAAAGCCGCTTATGCGGAGCTGGAGCCGTGCGGTCCCCAACCGGACACAGAGCGGCCCGCCACGCTGCTCTATGACGAGATCGGCGCGCTGTGGCAGCCCATCGCCGACCACGACGATTGGTCAACTTTTCGCGACACGCTGGAAAGGTTCGATCGACGCGACTACAGTGCGGCCATCCCGCCCGCCTTCCAGGAGACTGCCCCATGAGATATCTGCTTCTCGCCGCCGCCCTTCCCGCCCTTGTCGCCTGCGCGGACGCAACGCCCGAAATCGAGACGGACGTGCAAGTCACGGCCGAGCGCGTGACGGAGGTTGCCGGGTCCGTGGAGACGCAAGCGCGTCACGACGGCGAGAACCATGGAGCCGCCATGGAGGGCTCGGTCGACCTTTCCGCCCTGCCGTCTGGCACCTATGTGGACGAGGACGGTCACGCCTATATCCAGTTCTCCTATGACCATCAGGGCTATTCCCGCCCGATCCTGCGCTGGCGCGAGTTCGACGCGACCGTGGAGTATGACAGCGAGAACCCGGAGAACTCGACTCTCATGGTCACCATTCCGACCGCGTCGATCGACTCCATGGTGCCGGCCTTCGACGAGCATTTGAAGTCCGCCGACTTCTTCGACGTGGAAACCTATCCCGACGTCACCTTCCGCAGCACGTCGCTGGACATCCAGCCGGACGGCACGGGAACGATCACGGGCGAGCTGACCATGCGCGACGTAACGCGGGAAATCACCTTCGACGGCAAGCTCAACAAGATCGGCAAGCACTTCCGTTCTGGCGTCGACATGTTCGGCATTTCCGGCACGGGCACGCTGATGCGCTCCGATTACGGCCTTGGCAAATATGCACCGGGCGTGGGCGACGAGGTCCAGCTGGTCATGGAAGTGGAATTCCAGAAAGCCGAGTAGGGGCGTGGCCGCCATGTCGTCCCGAACCCGCTATACGCGGGTCGCGGCGGCCCTGCACTGGACGATCGCGCTGCTGATCCTCGGCCTGATCGCTTTTGGCGTGCTAATGACCAAGGAGTGGATGCCGAACCGCTTCGAAATCTACCAGTGGCACAAGAGCGTCGGTATCCTGGTGCTCGTCCTGTCGGTCGCGCGCCTGATCTGGCGGCTGGGCCACAAGCCGCCCCCGCTTCCGGACTCGACGCCCGGTTGGCAGGCCGCGGTCAGCCATGCCACGCACATCGCCTTCTATGTCCTGATGATCGGAATGCCGCTGCTGGGCTGGGCGATGGTCAGCGCCTCGCCCTTGCCGATCCCGACCGTGCTGTTCGGCGTCCTGCCCTTGCCGGACTTGCCTCTGGGCGAGTCCGAAGCGCTGGCGGATCGCTTCAAGAGCCTGCACGAACTGGGCGGCAAGCTGTTCATCGCCTTGATTGCGCTGCACATCGGCGCGGCGCTCAAGCATCAATTCGTGGACCGCGACGGGCTGATCGCCCGCATGTCGCTGCGGCGCGGCTAGACGGCTTTCGTCCGGTCGCGTAGCAGGGCGCTGATCCGCTCTATCGGGAAGGCGTCGTTTTCGAGCTTCAGCTGCACGATCAGGCTTTCGCCCAGGATGCAGAGTTGCTTGCGGGTGAAGGGCAGGTCGCGCTCCAGAAGTCGCGTGCCGAGCGATAGGCGAAAGGCGGCGAACCGCCTGCGGTCCGGTCGGATATTGGGCTCGCGGAAGTCCAGCGCCTGCACGCAGACCGACGCCAGATCGGCTTGGCTGGCGAGCATTTGAAAGCCTTGCCAGGAGAGCGATTTGCCGATCGGGAACTCGCCTTCGGCTCGCCGGTGCTGGCACATTTCGTGGAAGACGCGCGGAAGAAACTCCGCGTGATAGAACGGACTGATGCGTTTGACGCGTATGTCGGCCATGGTTGACCCTCCCCGTGACGACCCTGTGACGGAAGGGTTAACGAAGTCTTCACCGAACATCAGTCGGACGGCAGGGACGCGGCCCGGCGCACAGAAATGCGCCAAGCCGCCCCAGGGTTGTGCGGCTCTAGGTTCCTATGGGTCCGCCATCCACGCGCCGCACGGCGACGACCGAGGGTCGGGGCGGCATGGCGGGACGGAAATCGGGCCAGCGCGTGGTGGGATCGGCGAAGTGGGCATCGTCCCCCTCGCCGGGGTGCTGCAGGGCGAGGAAGACGGTGCGGCCGTCCGGCGCGAATTTCGGCCCGCAGACCTCCGCCCCGATCGGCGCGCGGAAGAAGGCCCGGCTCGTGCCGCGACGCGACCCATCCGTTTCCATCGCCCACAGCCCGTCCGCCGCGCCGGTCTTCTCGTTGCCGTCGGTCGCCACCCAGAGGCGGCCTGACGGGTCCACCGCGCAATTGTCCGGGCTGCCGAACCAGCCATTCTCGCTGGTCAGAGGATTCCACATCGCGTCCATGGACGGGTCTTCGGGATCGCCGCAGCGCACCAACATGTCCCAGCGGGACTCCGTCGCGGCGAAGTCGCCGTTGGGCTCCACGATCTGGATGATGTGCCCGGCGACGTTTTGCGCGCGTGGATTGGCGGCATCGACCTGGTCGGCCTTGCGGCGGTGATTGTTGGTCAGCATGACCCAGACCGTGCCCGTGCGCGGATCCGGCTCCACGTCCTCCGGGCGGTCCATCGGCGTGGCCTCCAGCAGGTCGGCGGCGCGGCGCGTCTCGATCAGGACGTCCGCCTGCGACGCGAACCCATTGGCGGCCGTCAGCGGACCCGTGCCGTGGACCAGCGGCATCCAGCGCACGCGGCCATCCTCCTCGAACCGCGCGACATAGAGCGTGCCCTTGTCCAGCAGATCGGGATCGCCGGAATCGGCGCGACCCTGGGTCACGAACTTGTAGACGTAGTCGAACCGCTGGTCGTCGCCCATATAGACGACGAGGCGACCGTCGGGCGCCACGATGCTCTCCGCGCCCTCATGTTTGAAGCGCCCCAGAGCGGTGCGTTTCCTGGGCATGGAGGTCGGGTCCATCGGGTCGACCTCCACGATCCAGCCGAAGCGGTTGGGCTCGTTAGGTTCCTTGGACACGTCGTAGCGGTCGATGAAGCGGCCCCATTGGTACCAGCCGCCCGGCACGCCGTAGCGCGCATGGTTCGCCGCCTCCGGGTGGTCATCGGGCAGCTCGCCCATGAAGTTGCCGTTGAAATTCTCTTCGGCCATCAGATAGGTGCCCATCGGCGTGATGCCGCCGGCGCAATTGTTCATGGTGCCCGCCACGCGGCGTCCGGCCGGGTCCTCGCTCGTGGCCAGGCGCGGCGATCCGGCCGCCGGACCGGTCATCTCCATCGGGGTGGCGTGCGCGGTGATGCGGCGATTGAAGCGCGATCCCACGACCGGCTTCCAGCCTTGGGACGTTTCCTCGATCTCCACGACGGTCCCGCCATGGCCCGCCATCTCCACCCGACACAGCGCTTCCGTCATGGAGTCGGGATAGTCCGCCGCCACACCCGGCAGCATCAGGGCCGTGGACGTATATTCGTGATTGATGCAGAGTAGCGCCCGCGCGCGGCCGTTCGCGCCGTCGGGCAGAGGGACATAGCCGAGATAGTCATTATTGTAGCCGACCTGACGCAGCTGCGCCGCTTCCGTCTGGTTCAGCGGGTCGAAGGCCGGGCTGTCCGCGAAGAGCGGGTCACCCCAACGCAGCAATATGTCCGTCGTGTAGCCGTCCGGCACATGGTGCGTCTCGTCCATGCCGCGCGCGATTTCCTCGAAACCGAAGGCCGACCTATCCGTGACCGGCT
>JBATXP010000383.1:0-8581 GCA_049673465.1 Litorimonas sp. | reverse complement strand
CCGTAATGCCCACCCGCCAGCCCCTATAGCTCAGCTGGTAGAGCACCTGATTTGTAATCAGGGGGTCCGCGGTTCGAGTCCGTGTGGGGGCACCATCAACTTGTTGAATGTATTACAAGTTCCAATGATGCGTTATCTGTTGCCCGAAGGACGATCGGCTGGATCCTTTCGACCATTACAGGTGGACGTCCACATTCTCGGCTAGCCATTTAACGGGCGTGTTCGTGAAGGCGTCTGGAGGTCTGTCGATAGCGCTTGCATCGGGGCAGGTCTTTTTACATTCGGACGTATGCGTGATGGGAAGGAGATCGGGCGGGTCGTGATCGTTGGCGGGGGGTCGGCCGGGTGGATGACGGCGGCCTATCTCGACGGAGCGTTGAACGACCGTGGGCAAAACCCGATGGTGGAGATCACGCTCGTCGAGTCTCCCGATGTGCCTCGCATTTCCGTGGGAGAGGCGACGGTACCGTCCATCCACCATGTGCTCGAGGTCGTCGGCATCGACGAAGCCGACTTCATGAAGCGCACGGACGCCACGTTCAAGCAGTCCATCAAATATGTGAACTGGCTCGACAATTCCGGTGAGGAATATCACCATCCGTTCAGCCGCTATACACCCGGTCCGATCGACCGCACGGGTCAGCGCTGGCTCGTCAGTCGGCGAGACATTCCCTTCGTGGAAACCGTCTCCGCGCAGGCCGTCCTGTCCGACATCAACAAGGCACCCAAGGCATTCCCGCAATCCACGTTCCGGGCCCCGCTGAAATATGCCTTTCATTTCGACGCGCAGCTTTATGCGGACTATCTATGCGAGATCGCTGTCGGCCGCGGCGTGGAGCATGTGCGCGCCAACGTCACGGGCGCGCGCAGGGACGATGAGGGCTATATCGAAGCCGTGCGCCTGTCGGACGGAACGGACGTGGCCGGGGACTTCTTCATCGACTGCACGGGTTTCAGATCCGTCCTGATCGAGAGGGAGATGGGCGTCGGCTGGGACAGCTACGCGCAGTGGCTCCTATGTAACCGCGCGGTCGTCGCGCAGTTTCCCTACGAGTCCCACTTTCCCGGCGTCGTGCGGCCCTACACGACCTGCACCGCCATGTCCGCGGGCTGGATCTGGGATACGCCGACCCAGACACGTCGCGCCATCGGTTATGTCCACAGCTCGGACTTCATCGATGAAGACGCGGCCAGGGCCGAACTCCTAGGCTATCAGGACCCGGAGCTGAAGGACTGGGAAACGCGGACCATCCATTTCAAAGTGGGTCAGAGGGAGAAGGTCTGGACCAGGAACTGCATGGCGATCGGTCTGTCCAGCGGGTTCATCGAGCCGCTGGAGTCGACCGGCATCTACCTCGCCGAGCTTGGCGCCGTGCTCTTGGCGGAGCACTTTCCGCGATGCCGCGCGGACATGGAAGGCCATGCGTTTCGCGTCAATCGCATCGTGTCCAACCGCTATTACGAGGTTCTGGACTTCATCAACCTCCACTATTGCCTGACGCGCCGCACGGACACGGCATTCTGGCGGGAGGTGGCCAAGCCCGAGCGCATCAATGACCGGCTGAAGGCGAAACTGGACTATTGGCGGACCAAGTCACCCAGCCGGTCGGATTTCGACGACCAGTCCTTTGCCGGTTTTCCGTTCGAGGGTACGCGCAGGAGCCAGGACCCCGAGATCGATCCCAGACCTCCCGTCGACGCCGCCGGGCTTTGGGATCACACGAGCTACGAGGCGATCCTCTACGGAATGGATTTCAGGGGAGAGGAGTTCGCGCCGCTGGGCGACGACCGCCCGCCGTCCCGGCCGACGGCCCGCGTGGTGGACACCATACGCGGCGGCGCGCAAGCCCTGCCGCCGCACCATGTCTGGCTGCACAAGACGCTCGGCATGACGCCATGGCCGACATCCGCGAAACCCCATGGCTGGAGCGTCACTGGCGCGTCATGAATAGCCGAGTAGCCCCCGCAGACCGGGGGAGGCGAAATCCACCAGCTTGCGCTGCGTGTCGGACAGCCGAGCGGGTAGAGAAATGTCCTGGAGGTCGAGATTCTCTCGCGCCGTGCCGCTCTGGGATCGGTCGGACCCGGCGCGGACACGCTCGCGCCAGTCGCGAGGCCGGTCGATCCCGGCGGTTTCCAGCAGGTCTCCAAAGAATTTGTCTGCCGCATCCCCGTCCAGATCGAGCACGTTCCGGATCAGCGTCTCGTAGTGAACGACCTGCGCTTGGGTCCCTAGCCAGGCGACGGCGTTGTTGAGGTAGATTTCGTGCATGTTCGGGAAGCGTCCGTGGACGCCGAAGATCATCATGTTGATGAAGTCCTCGACCGCGACACGGCCCGACTTGATATCGTCGAGCCCCGCCTGGAAGTTCTCCGACAGAAAAAAGCGAGCCCGCGCGAGGACCCAGTCATAGGGATCCCGCACGAGCAGAATATGCCGCGCATTCCGAAGGAGCTTGGATGAATTGTCGGCGAAAAGCAGGTGCCCCCAGCTCATCAGGGCCGGCCGGGCCATGAGCGCGTGATGGTGCTGTTGCAGGTTGGGGTACTGAATGAAGTCCGCCTTGTATTGCTGGGCCACGGGCACGAACATCCGCATGATGTTCTTCATCAGGTGGCTGCCGCTCTTCGGGATGCTGTTCAAGAACAGCGTGTCGCGCAGGGGAGCCTGTTCGAACTCCGCATTGCGCCGGTCGAGCGTGTCTTCCTTCAGGATGACGCGAGGGACTTGCATGGTGGATCTCCTAAAGAAAAGGCGGGCCGGAGCCCGCCTTCTGCCTCATCTCGGCCGGATCGTCCTACCGGAACTTCTTCGACACGTTCAGGAAGAAGCGGCGGCCGCGCAGATCGTACTGCGACGATAGCGGCGAGTTGCCGAACGTATTCTGGGTGCTGAGCGCCGGCGGGGCTTCGTCGAAGATGTTGTTCACGCCCGCACGGAACGTCCAGTCGCCGTCGGCGGCATATTGCGCGGATATGGCGTGGTAGAACATGGATTCGGCCTTTGTCTTCCAATAGACGGTTTGGCCGTCCTGATTGACCGTGAAACCGCCATCCGCCGCAAGCTGGTCCGAGAAGTCTTCAGTTTCGTCAAAGCGGTCGCGAAGCGCATTTTGCTTACCGATGAAGTCAAAGCTGTAGCGAAGCGAAATCTTGTCGTTCGGGGATAGGGTTACATTGCCGATACCGGTCCATTTCGGCTCACCGATTCCGCCATTCAGGAACTGGACCGCATCTTCGGCGAGGAGTTGCACCTCGTCCTTGATTTGGTGCGACCACTGGGTGTTGATCACCAGGTCGCCAAACCGCGTGTCTGTCCTGTAGCGACCCGTGAAGTCGAGGCCCTCATTCTCCTGGGAGTTGATGTTGATGAAGCTCGCCCGAACTGTATCGATCCGGAAGGCCCCCGTGGCATCAATACCACGATTAAAGAGGTCGCAGAGCGGCTCTGTCGCAAAGTTCTGCGAACTATAGCAACCGCTGACGATCTGCCCGGCGCTCAGCGTCGAGATTTCGTCTTCGATCTTGATATTGAAGTAGTCCACAGCAAGGCTTACATCCGCGAAATCCGGAGACAGCACGAAACCGACCGTAAAGTTCTCGGACTTTTCGGGTGTTAGGACGCCGAAACCACCGCCCTGCAGGATTTGAGCCGCGATCGGCGCCCCGGCATAGTCGCCTGGAATGCCGTCGGCCTGACAGTTCTGCGCCGTAATGGGCTGGATATCTCCCTGATCCAAGGCGGTCTGCCAACCAATACAAGGATCGATCAAGGACTGACGGATCGAAGAGGACTCGTCGGCCAGGAACTGCTCGAACAGACCCGGAGCGCGGAAGGACGTGCCCAAGGATCCGCGAAAACGGACTGTCGGATTGACCACCCAGTCCAACGTCGCCCGATAATTGAAGCCATCTTCGGTCACCTCGCGACCGTCCACCGTCTTTGACGTGATGCCGGTATAGCGCGCGGACACAGTCGCATTGACCTGTTCGGCAAGAGGCAAATCGCGCAGGAGCGGAAGGCTGGCCTCACCGTAGAACGCGGTTGAGCTCTGCGAGCCCTCGGTGATGCCGGCGTTGGATTCCTGGAAGCCGTTACCCGACAGGATCGTGTCTGATGGACGATCCAGAATTTCGTCGTTCTGGTAAAAAGCTCCCAAGGCCACTGACATCATGCCATATGGCAACTTCAGCAGATCACCGGTCACGAAACCTTCGACCGTGGTCTGGGTGTAGTCCGTGAAACCTGTGTCTTCCGTCAGGAGGAAACCGCGCTCGCCTTCTGTCAGCTCGCCAGCCAGGAAAGCAGGGTCGAACCACCGCACATCCACGCAGGGAACTCCGGAGATGTCGGCACCATCCTCGCCGGTCGCACCGCTCGATGTCTCTCCAACGCAGGATCCTTCCCGGCTTGGGGTACCGGAAAATGTCACATTGTTGGAAAGAGAGATGGAGTCCTGGCGGACAAACTGTTCCCAATATTCCCCGTGGCTGTCGGAATGCTGGGCATAGACGTCCCATTCCCAGCCATCGAGCGGAGAATTGTCACCGAAGTCGCCGCGCAGGCCGCCGACCAGACGGAAATAGTCGATAGTCGTTTCCTGATCGCCGTGCTCCACGACGGAGGTCGGACTGAACCATGCGAAGTCGCTGTCCCAACCCTGATACGGGGAATTGGGAAGTGGGCCTCCACCGAACACCGTGTTGCTCGCGCCGTACTGGTAGGTCCAATATTGCTTGATGCCGTTCTGGTAGGTCTGGCGACGGTTGAAAAGCGCTTCGCCATAGGCGGTGATGCTATCCGTGATTTCGAAATCGAAATCTCCCATCAGGGTAAAGCGTTCACGCTCCGGGATAACCGAGTTGCGGCTTTCCATTTCGGGATAGAGGTTGGTCGCGGCGTTCTGCGCATTGTTCGTCTGCACGCCGCCATAGAGTGGGTTCGCATCGATCTGGTCTTGCGTGTATTCCACTTGGTACCAGCCGGCGGGCGTTCTCAAATCGCCTGAGGGGATCGCTGGCAGGAAACTGCCGAGATTGTCGCCCGGATAATCGAACTGGAAGATCAGGTTGCGCGGGTTCCGGATGATGTTGTCCGAACCGTAATCATACACCCAGACGTGACCCCAGATCGTGCCGGCACATTGCGGCTCGCCCGTTCGCGGGTCGATCACGTCGGCGCGCGTCGACAGGGATGCATCCGTGAAGGAATAGCTCTGGTCGCAATCGAGATAGTCGCGGTCGCGGCGCGCCAGTTCCTCTTCCTTGATATAGTCGCCCGTGATCCGGAAACGACCGCGCTCGAACGAGTCGCCATAGGTCGCGCTCGCGCGGAACACCTCGCCACCGCCATCCTCCGGGATGGAGGTGAACAGATCGACTTCCGCACCATCGGATTTGTTGGTGACGTAGTTGATCACGCCGGCGATCGCGTCGGAGCCGTAGATGGACGAAGCACCGTCCTTGAGGATGTCGACGCGCTCGATACCCAGAAGCGGAATGGATCCGAGGTCGAAGGAACTCACGGAGCCGCGCGTTCCGGATGGACCGGCACGACGGCCGTTGATCAGGTCGAGCGTCCGGTTCGCGGCGAGGCCACGAAGGCCCACCGTTTCGGCCCCGAGGCCGCCATTGACGACGAAGGCCGTGGAGATGGCCGAGGTGACCTGGTTGGAACCCGAAGCGGCCGTTGCCGTCTGGAGCAGGCCGGAAATATCCGCAATACCCTCGATACGGGCGTCGTCGACCGTCAGGACGTCGATGGACACCGGGCTGGAAAACTCGTCTCGGCGGATGCGCGAGCCGGTCACGACGATTTCGTCGTCTCCGTCACGGGCCGTGTCGAACGGCGCTTGAGTTTCTTCGATTTCCTCGACTTCGAGAGGATCGACATCCTGGGCGGAGGCCGACGTGATCGAAACGGCCGTGATGGCGGATGTCTGCAACAGCACCCGGATGAACTTATTCATTGTAGATTTCCCTTCCGAAACGACACCCCAAATGTCGCAATATGACAGTATTGTTACTTGCCACACATATTGAATGCAAGCGCGTCCATGCAACGAGCCGAAGCTTGCGGGGTAGCGTTGCAGAAAAAGCACAGATTTTCAGCGTGTCTCCCGCGCGCTCGACCAAAGGTATGCCAAGGCTGCCCTCTAAGACACCGTTCCGAAGCGCACTCATGACCCGACAGGCTGTCGAGCGAGCATTGCCGCACCGCATCGTCATTTTGCTGGGTGTGGCCCCTTTTACCCGATGTTAACCCCGTTCTGAGTTTCCACGCCGCGATTTAGGGGGACTTAACCGCGTTTCGGCTAGGTCCGCTCTATGCGCCTTGGGCTCCATATCTTCGACCGGTTCCGCCGCCAGACTTCCGGTGCGGTGGCGCTTGAGTTCGCCATGCTTTCGGTTCCGTTCCTGGCGATGATCTTCGGCATCATGGAAGTGGCGTTCAAGACGATGGTCCAGACGGAACTGGACAACAAGCTCTACTATATCGCGTCGGACATCAGCAAAGTCGCCTTCGACCAGGACGACAGCGCGCAGTTCATGATGGACGCGCTGTGCGACCAGACGGGCACCTTCTTCACCACCTGCTCGGACATCGAGATCGGCGTCCAGGTCGTGTCCACCGATTCCCGTCTGGTCCAGTACCGCGAAACATCCGCCATCGGCACGTGGGAGCTGGGCTGCGCCTACGACACGCTGCTGGTGGAACTGAACTATCCCGTGTCCAATTTCCTGCATCCCATCGTCGTCGCCGACGTCGTGGAGCGCGACGGCGAGAAATATTACCGCAGCCGCGGCGTGATCCGCCGCGAACCCCTCCTGTCCAACGGGTCCACATGCTGACGTCCTTGAAAAACACGGCCGCCCCGAAGGGGCTGCGCCTGCGCGGCATCCGCTCCGACGAGGACGGCGCGGCGGCGGTGGAGTTCGGCCTGCTGATCCCGATCCTGATCGGCATCTTCTTCGCCGTGACGGAGCTCTGCGTCTACAATATGCACGCCCGCCGGGCGCAGCAGGCGGTGGACTTCGCCGCCGAATATCTGTCGCGCGACAATGACAATATCCTGACCCAGGAAGAACGCTGGGTCGCCGAGGACATCTGGCAGATCGTCAACACATCCTCCTTCAACCGCACGGGCGGAGACGCCTACAAGAACAGTCGCGGCCACTACGCGCGCAGCTTCGCCGCCGTGGAGTTCGTCGAGGACCCGGACACGTGCGACGAGTCCGGAAACAGCACGGGCGGCAACGGACAGGCCAAGGGCCACGACAAGAACAAGGCCAATGGCGAAGCCAAGGGCCACACCAAGAGCCGGGGCGGCACGATCATGGGTCGCAACTGCGAATATGTGGCCGAGCTGAAATGGTCGTTCCTGGCCTCGCAGGGCATTTCGAGTCCCAAGCGCCGCAGCTGCGAACAGGTCCTCGTGGCCAACAACGCCCCTCAAGACGAGACGACCATACCGGAAGGCACGGTCGGTCGCGGCGCCATCGTGATCGCGGACTTCACCTATACCCATCAGCCCTTTTTCCAACTCGACTTCATGCCGGTGAGCGAAAACCACATCACGGCCATCCGCATGTCCCGGAGCGGGTTGCCCCTGCAGCACGTGGATGCGCCCAAGTCGCACATGCTCGATTGCGGAGACGACGTATGACCCTGCCCTTCCTCAGATTCTCGACCGCCTTTTCCCGAAACGAGCGGGGCAACTTCGCCCTCATGTCGGCGATCCTGCTGCCGCTGCTCCTGCTCGGCGGCCTCGGCGCGCTCGACTATGGCAGCGTCGTGCGCATCGACCAGAAGCTCAAGGCCGACGCCGAAGCCGCCGTTCTGGCTGCCGTCAACGAAACCCACATCGCCTACATCGCAGAAGAAAGCGGCGTGAACCTGCGCGATCTGGCCGAAGAGCATGCCCGCGAGGTCTTCCTGGCGCGGACCAACAAGACGGAGGCCGACTTCGAAAGCCTCACCATCGACGCCCAGGTGCGCAGCAACGTGTTCACCGTGCAGATCGACTACGCGCTGAAGGTGCCGAGCCTGCTGAAGGGCATGAGCGAGATGGACAGCTGGACGGTGGGCAACTCGGCCCGCGCCCGCGCCAGCGCGACCTCCTACATCAACATCAACATGATCTTCGACGTGTCGGGTTCCATGGGCATCGGCTCGTCGCCGGCGGACCAGCAGATCGTGGCCGACGCCACGGGCTGCGCATTCGCCTGCCACACGCGCGGCCACAGCAGCTACCAGGCGGCGCACGATGCGGGCGCAGTGCTGCGCATCGACACGGCGCGCAAGGCCGCCATCAACGCCATCGCCAGCGTGGTCGACGATCTGACGCTCGACGAGCAGGTCACGGTCGGCATCCACAAGTTCAGCAACGTCACCACCGAAGTGCTGGCCCACGACGATCCGAAGTCCTCCGACCTCGCCCACGTCAAGAGCAAGCTGGAAACGGAAATCGAGCTCGACACGCAATTCACCGGCACCAACATGACCGGCGCCATGGAGGAAGTCATGGCCAAGCTGCCCGATGGCGGCATGGGCCGCACGCCCGACGACCGCATTCAATAC
>JBATXP010000382.1:0-3302 GCA_049673465.1 Litorimonas sp. | reverse complement strand
GGCGTCACCATCACGCCGCACGTATCGGGGCTGACCCTGCCGGAGGATACGGTGGCGGCGTTCGTGGCGGCTTACCGGGCGCAGGAGGCGGGGAAGGTGCCGGAGTTGGTGGTTGATGCGGAGGCGGGGTATTGAGAGCCTTGTGATCGCTCAGGCCGACTTGATCGGCCTGCCCATCTCCTGCCGCCGCGGCTTGTAGAAAGGGTGGGTGATGGGCTCGCCGGTCGAGCCGGCGAGAGCGGTGAATTTCATACCGTCGAGCTCAAGTGATCTCGAAATCCTCCGGCCGATACCCCGGGTCCGGATAGTGCAGGTCCAGCCCTTCCAGCGCTTCGCGCACGAGGCGGACGATCAGCGCGTTGCGCGTCTTCTTGTCGTCGCTGGGCACGATGTACCAGGGCGCGTGTTCGGTGGAGGTCCGGCGCACCATCGTCTCATAGGCATCCATGAAGTCCGGCCAGAGGAGGCGGTCCTCCAGGTCGCCGGGGTTGAACTTCCAGCGCTTGTCGGAGCGTTCCAGCCGGGCGCGCAGCCGTTCGCCCTGAACCTCGTGGGAGATGTGCAGCATGAATTTCAGGATCAGCGTGCCGGATTCGCTCAGCATGCGCTCGAAATCGTTGATCTGGCCGTAGCGCTGCTCGACCGTCTCGGCGTCCGCGAACTCGCGCACCTTGACGACCAGCACGTCTTCGTAGTGGCTGCGGTTGAACACGGTGATCTGGCCGCGACCGGGCACGGCCTTGTGGACGCGCCAGAGGAAATCGTGCGCCAGCTCCGGCTTGGTCGGGGCCTTGAAGGGCTTGACCTTGACGTTGAGCGGCGGGGTGTGTCGGAACAGCCCCTTGGTCGTTCCGTCCTTGCCGGACGTGTCCATGCCCTGCAGCAGGATCAGCACCTTGGGCGCGCTCGCTTGGCCCGCATTGGCGTAGAGCTTTTCCGCCAGTTCCGCGACCGCCTCGCCGCATTCGCGCGCCACCGCCTTGGCCTCGCTGCGGCTCTCGAACGCGTCGACCGCCGTGGGCCGGTCGGACAGATCGAAAGGTTGGCCCGGAACGGCGAGAAACGGGGAGTCTGGATGCGGCATGAACGGTCCTTGGTGCGGTGATCGCATCGCGCTATCAGAGCGCATGCGCTTCGTCATCCTCGCTTCCGCCCTCGCCCTTCTCGCCTGTGGCGGCGAGGCCCCACCGCCCGTGCAGGAGGCCGCGACGACCGCCCCGACCTTCGAGACCAACTTCGCGGTGATCGAGGCGGATAGCGAGATCCGTTTCTCCGGCACGCAGGAGGGCGAGCCGTTCGAAGGGCGCTTCACGGCGTTCGATGCCGACATCCGCTTCGATCCGGACGATCTGGACGGCTCGCGCGTCCGGGTCAGCGTCCCGCTCGCTTCGGTCGATGGCGGCTCCACCGACCGCACCTCGACCCTGCCGGACGCCGTCTGGTTCGACGTGCGGACCTTCCCGACCGCCCTGTTCGAGAGCGAGGACATCGCGGCGACAACGGACGGCTACGTCGCCAACGGCACGCTCGGCCTGAAGGGCGCGGACGCACCGGTGGTCCTGTTCTTCACCCTGGAGGAGGACGCGCAGGGCCGCACCGTGATGCGCGGCGAGGCGGAGCTGGACCGCACCGACTGGAACGTCGGCGCCGCGCCGTGGGACACGGAGGAATATGTCGGCCACGCGGTCACGCTGGACGTCGTGGTGGTGGCGGAGGCAACGGGGTAGAACCGAAACACTCCGTCCCCGGCATTCATTGCCGGGGTCTGGTCGAGTGGAAGCCCACAAGACGAGCCGTCGGAGCCGCTCTCGTCTTGTGGAATTGAACAGCGCAGACCCCGGCAATGAATGCCGGGGGCGATGTTATCTGGATATCGTCACCCTTCCAACCGCTCGCGCTTCTCCTCCAGCTCCAGCCACTCCAGTTCCGCCGCTTCCAGCGCATCCGTCGCGCTTCCCAGCTCGTCCGATGCCTTCGCGAACCGTCCCGCGTCCCGCGTATACAGTTCCGGGTCGGCCAGTTCGGCGTTGAGGGCGTCGATCGTCGCCCGCAGGCCCTCCATCTCTTCCGGCAGCTTCTCCAGCCGGAACGTCTCCTTGTAGGACATCTTTTCCGTACGGCCCGTGCGCGGCTTGGCGGTCGCGCTCTTCTTTGCCGTCTTGCCATCCGCTCCGCCGCGTGCCTCCACGCCTTTACCGCGCTGGCGGGCCATGTCGCTATAGCCGCCCGGATAGAGCTGCCAGTCGGCCGGTCCCTCATAGGCGAGGGTGCGCGCGGCGAGCCGGTCGATGAAATCGCGGTCGTGGCTGACGAGGATGACCGTGCCCGGATAGTCCGCGACCATTTCCTGCAGCAGGTCGAGCGTCTCCAGGTCGAGATCGTTGGTCGGCTCGTCGAGGATCAACAGGTTGCTGGGCAGGCGCAGGCCTCTCGCCAGCTGCACCCGCGCCCGCTCCCCGCCGGAAAGGGCGCGCAACGGCGTGGTCGCCTGTTCGGGGCGGAACAGGAAGTCCTTCAGATAGCGCATGACGTGGACGGCCTGGCCGTTGACGATGACGGACTCGTTGCCGTCGCCCATCGCGTCGCGCAGGCTCATCTCCCGGTCGAGCCCGGCGCGGGCCTGGTCGATCACCAGCGGCTCCAGATTGTCCCCGAGGCGGATCGTGCCGCTTTGCGCTTCCAACCCGCCCGTCATCAGCTTGAGCAGCGTCGTCTTGCCGGATCCGTTCGGACCGATCACGGCGAGACGGTCGCCCCGCATGATGCGCAGGTCCATATCCGCGACGATCGGGCGGTCGCCATAGGCGAACGAAACGTCCTTCATCTCCACCACGCGCTTGGCCGACTTGTCGGCCTCGGAGACGGTGAGCGAGACATTGCCCTGCGGCCCCGTCGACCCTTTGAGCTGACCCTTGAGATTTCCGAGTTCCTTCAACCGGCGCACATTGCGCTTGCGCCGACCGCTGACGCCGTGCGTGACCCAGTGCTCCTCGCGGTGGATCTTGCGCGCCAGCTTGTGCCTGTTGAGCGCTTCCTGCTCGATCATCTCGTCGCGCCAATCCTCGAAATGGGCGAACCCCTTGTCGAGCTCGTGGGTGACGCCCCGGTCGAGCCAGACCACGCGCCGCGACAGGTTTTCCAGGAAGCGCCGGTCGTGACTGATCAGCACCAGCGCGGACCGGGATCGGCTCAGCTCGCCTTCCAGCCATTCGATGGCGGGCAGGTCCAGATGGTTGGTCGGCTCGTCCAGCAGGAGCACGTCCGGATCGGGGGCGAGGGCGCGCACCAGCGCGGCCCGGCGG
>JBATXP010000381.1:0-2189 GCA_049673465.1 Litorimonas sp. | reverse complement strand
GCCGAGAGGTGGGTGAGCCACTGGATCCCCGCGTGCGCGGGGATGAGCGGGGGAGAAGGGAGGAGCGGGAACGGCCTGCCCGCACCGTCCGCAGTAAGGGCGCGCTCCGCGCGGCTGATGCCGGGTGTCCCCCTCCGACCTTCGCTACGCTCCGGCCCATGCGAGTCGCGGCGTGCTACGCCGCTTGGTCGCAAACCCCCTCACGGGGGAGGAACTTGAGGGCGGAGAGAAGGGACGGTCGGTTCCTCCCCTGAAAGGGAGAAGAGGACCGAAACGCGATTAAGGGAGCGAAGCGACCGCGCGTTTTGGTGGAGGGCGACACGCATAAGACCGCCGACAGGTGGCCCGGTGAGGTCTAGAACCGTCGTCCTCCGGCCCGCACGCGGATGGATTGGGGGATGGGGGGGATGAGGGTTTCGAAGGCGGCCTTGGCCTGCATGAAGGCGCCGACATTGGCGTAGGGGCTGTCGGGGTGGAAGAACTTGGCCTTCTTGCGCCACGCCGCGCGGATGTCGGCTTCGCGCGCGTTCATGGCGCATCCGAGGGTCAGGAGGGCTTTCTGGCGGGTCATGGCGTCATCTCCTAAACGCACGCTCTCTTGATCGGAGCTTTACGATGTTGAACGGATCATGAGGACAGAGAGTCAACGTCGCGCTAAGGGATGTGGTTAACGATCTTAACTCGAGGCGAGCCATGACCGATTCCACGCCCCCGCCCGCTGTGGCGACGTCTGCCATTCCCGCGTCGCCGAGCGCGACCGACTATCTGCAGGACGACACGCCGCGCGACCTGTCCTGGATCGACGCGCCCGATCCCGTCGCGCTGTTCGGGACCTGGCTGGCGCGGGCGGGCGAAACGGAGCCCAACGACCCCAATGCGCTGTCCCTGGCGACGGTGGACGCGGGCGGGCAGCCGGACGTTCGTATCGTGCTTCTCAAGGGGGTCTCGGATGCCGGGTTCGATTTCTACACCAACAGCGAATCGGCCAAGGGACGCCAGCTCGGCGAGGTGCCGCGCGCGGCCCTGTGCTTCCATTGGAAGAGCCTGCGCCGCCAGGTGCGGGTGAGGGGGCGGGTGGAAGAGGTTGGCGCGGAGGCGTCGGACGTCTACTATCGCAGCCGGGCGCGCGGATCGCGCCTGTCGGCCTGGGCGTCCAAGCAGTCCCACCCGGCGGAAGACCGGGACGAACTGGTCGCCGCCATGGAGGCGGTGGAACGCCGCTTCGAGGGGCGCGACGTGCCGCGGCCCGAACACTGGTATGGCTACCGCGTCGTTCCGGATGCGGTCGAGTTCTGGCAGGACGGGGCGTTCCGCCTGCACGACCGTCTCCTGTTCACCCGCGCGGGCGACGGGTGGGAGAGGACTCGTCTTTATCCGTGAGCGGCGCTAAGGCGCGGCCCATGACAGACATGGACACGCTCCCCGACCCCGATCACGAACCCGTCGTGGCCGAGACCCCCGTCAAGGACCCCGGCCTGGACCCGGACCACAGCAAGCGGCGCAGTGTCCGGCGCTGGGTGCTGCGCCTCACGCTCGGCCTGGTGATCCTGTTGCCGGTCTGGTTCATGCTGGCGGGGCTGGGCTCGCGGATCGGGCTCTGGTCGTGGAGCTTCGGGCTGGGGACGATGACGGCGACGCTGGGGCCGATCCTGCTGATCGCGACGCTGGTGATGGGGCTGATTTCGGCGCTGCTGGCCTTTCTCATCGCGCCCCGCCGCAAGGGGCTGCTGATCGCGCTATTCGCCGTGCTGATCCCGGTCATCGCCTTTGCGCGGCTGACATCGGTCCGCGCCACCGCCGCAGAACTGCCCTTCATCCACGACATCACGACGGACACGCAGGACCCGCCAGTCTTCGGCGCGACCATCATGGCGGAGCGCGAGGCGACGCCGGGCGTCAACACGGTCGACTATGCCGGCAAGCGCGACCGCGAGCCGGACGGCAAGCTGGTCTCGGCCCTGCAGACGCAAGCCTATCCCAACATTCGCACATTGGTCCTGTCGTCACCGCCGGAAGCCGTGTTCGGCCGGGCGGAAGCGGCTGCGCGCGATCTCGGCTGGGCGATCAAGGAGGCGGACGCGGCCTCCGGCCGGATCGACGCGACCGACACCACTTTCTGGTATGGGTTCAAGGACGATGTCGCCATCCGCCTGCGCCCCGCGCCCGGCGATGGCACGCGCGTGGACGTG
>JBATXP010000380.1:0-2489 GCA_049673465.1 Litorimonas sp. | reverse complement strand
AACTTCTCCGGCATTCCGATCCTTGAACGCAATTCCTAGAGCAATCCCCGGAAAACCCGCCCCAGAACCTAGGTCTATCGCAGTTTTCGCGCCCTTCGGCATCAGTCTCGTCACCTGCCAACTATCGAGCGCATGACGACCCCAAAAATCCGACAGGGTCGATTGCGCGACCAGATTGACCGACCGGTTCCACCTCGTCAGCAACCGGTTCCACATGTCGAAAGCGAGCAATGTTTCATGTGAAACATCCGATTCGTCGGCAAAGTCATCACGACCGAAACCGCTCACGCTGCACGTTTCACATAGGCTAGAAGCGCGGTAATTGCTCCTGGCGTCACGCCTTCGATCCGTGTTGCCTGCCCAAGTGTCGCCGGGCGGGCTTGTGACAGCTTGGATTTCACCTCGTTCGAGAGCCCGCCTATGGAAGCGTAATCAATACTATCCGGCAGACGCAGCCCTTCGTCTCGTTGGAATGCAGCGATATCTTTCGATTGCCGCTTGATATAAGCAGCATAGAGCGCTTCCGTTTCGACATATTCCCGCTGCTCTCGGCTCATACGCGATAGCTCCGGCCACAACTTGGCCAAATCTTCCCACCCAATATCGGGATAGGCCAGCAGGTCATAGACAGACCGCGTCTTCCCGTCTCCGCTCACCTTCAATCCCGCTTCCCGAAGACCGTTTGGCGTCGAAGACAACAGCTTGGCAATTTTGAGCGCTTGCTCTTGGTTTGCGCGTTTCACGTGAAACATTTTCGCTCGCTCTTTCGACACGAGCCCGAGCGCATTTCCGATCGACGTCAGGCGCCGATCCGCGTTGTCCGCACGCAAGCTCAATCGGTACTCCGCCCGGCTCGTGAACATGCGGTAGGGTTCGGTCACGCCTTTCGTGATCAGGTCATCGACCATCACGCCGAGATAGGCCTGGCTGCGGTCCAGAACGAACGGCTCCAACTCCTGGATGGCCAACGCCGCGTTCGTGCCCGCCAGAAGTCCCTGCCCCGCCGCCTCTTCATATCCGGTCGTCCCGTTGATCTGGCCTGCCAGATACAGTCCCGGCAGTGCTTTGACTTCCAGTGTCGCCCGCAACTCACGTGGATCGACGTAGTCATAGGCGATCGCGTATCCGTAGCGCAGAACCTTTACATCCCGCAGCCCCGGGATCGTGCGCAGGAACACGTCCTGCACTTCTTCCGGCAGGCTCGAACTGATCCCGTTGGGATAGACGATATCCCCATCCGGGTTGCCCGGTAGTCCTTCGCGCTCGAGGAACACCTGATGCCGGGTCCGGTCGGCAAACCGCACCACCTTGTCCTCGATGGAGGGGCAGTACCGCGGACCGCGTCCGCTGATCGATCCATTGTAGACCGCGGATTTCCCCACGTTCTCGGCGATGACCTCGTGCGTCGCTTCGTTCGTATAGGTGATACCGCACGCAATCTGCGGCACATCAATTTGCTTTGTCATGAACGAAAACGGCACGGGCTCCTCATCCGCCGCCTGCATCTCCAGCCCGCTCCAATCGATCGAACCCAGACGCAACCGCGCGGGCGTTCCCGTCTTCAGCCGGCCCATGCGCAAATCCATGCCACGCAGCGTCTCGGACAATCCGTTCGCCGGAGCCTCCCCGTGCCGTCCGGCCGGAATGCGCTCTTCGCCGATATGGATCATCCCACCGAGGAATGTCCCCGTCGTCAGCACCACCGCCTTGCAGGACACGACCGAGCCATCATTTAGTATCACGCCGCAGACACGACCCTTCACTATCTGCAGATCCTCGACAGCTCCCGCCAGGATCGTCAGCCCTCCCACGTCACCGACCAGCTTCTGCATCGCGTTGCGATACAGGAACCGATCGGATTGCGTCCGTGGCCCACGTACGGCAGGGCCCTTCGAGCGATTGAGCAGACGGAACTGGATTCCCGACGCATCCGCCGCTAGCCCCATCAACCCCCCAAGCGCGTCGACCTCCCGGACAAGATGGCCCTTGCCGAGGCCGCCGATGGCAGGATTGCAGCTCATCTCGCCTATCGTTAAGGGATTATGTGTGATGAGGGCCGTCCTGACACCCATACGTGCCGCCGCCGCCGCCGCTTCCGCGCCCGCGTGTCCGCCACCAATCACAACCACATCGAACGACATGCGCTGCCTATAATCAGCTCTGCGTATTTTCGCTAGGGCAGGTGACATAAGTTTGTTTCACGTGAAACATCCATCGTGAAAACAAAGAAGCGTTTCACGTGAAACGTTAGGGTTTCACCGAAACACAGAAATGCAATGTAAATCCTATTTGCCGATGCAGAATCGCGAAAACACCCTGTCCAAAACCGCATCCATGTCCGCGCGTCCGGACAACTCCTCTATCGCCAGCAAGGCAGCCCTCAAATCCTCGCCTGCAAGCTCGGGCGCATCGTCTAGACGCAAGCCCCCCCGTAAAATGGCCGCGAGCCCCCGCTCGACACAATCACGGTGCCGTGCCCGGGTCAGTCC
>JBATXP010000379.1:0-3069 GCA_049673465.1 Litorimonas sp. | reverse complement strand
GCGATGCCGGCGGGGCCCTTCGAGGCAACGGCCCCGATCACTGGTCGACTGGGGCAACGGCCCCAGTCACTGGTCATGTGGGGCAACGGCCCCGCACTGGTTAAGCCGTGGCGGACTTGCGGCGGCGCATGGCGCCGAGGCTTCCCAGGCCCGCGAGGAGCAGGACGCCCGCGGCCGGAAGCGGCACGGCGGGGGCGCTCGCCAGGGTGGCGTCGTCGATCGAGAAGCCGTCGTTGAGCTGCTGGGGCTCGGTGTTGAGCAGCTCGATCCGCGCCGAGGAGATGAACTCGTCGAAGCTGATGACGACGAGCTGGGTCATCGCGTTGGGCAGGTTCGCGAGCATCGTGCTCAGGCTGCCGTTATCTGTGCTGATCTGGAGGCGCGCGCCCTGGTCGGCGGCGTCCGTCAGGCTGAAGGCGACCGAGTTGAAGAGCGACCCGCCGAGCGTGGCGTCCCAGCCGATCCCGAACGTGTCGTTGCTGTCGAGGTAGAACGCGCCACCAGGCGTCGTGTTGCTTCGGCCGAAGGCGTTGTTGCCCTGGGTGCGCACGGCGAGCTCTTCGCCGGTGCCGATCACGGAGCCGCCCGAGCCGGTGCCGCCGAGCGACTGGAAGTTGCCGACGGAGGTCTCGACGTTGGCGATCTCGCGCGAGGTGGGGGTGATCTCCTCGAACGTCTCGGTGGTCGAGGCGTCGGCGCGGTCGACATAGGCCTGGAAGCTGGCCTGGTCGAACATCTGGACGCTGATGCTGGCGGCGTTGGCGGTGCCGGCCGCGACGAGGGCGGCGCTGGAAAGAAGAAGGGTCTTGAGCATGAATGCACTCCACTAATAACGGTTGCTTTCCCGGTTATCGCTCCGGAATAGAAAGGCACTTAGGGATCGAAGCGGCCCGCGTATACGGGTGATATGCACTCAATTCGGAAACAATCGATTTCGATCGTTTCATGAATTCTCATTTTTGAGAGTTTACCATATCAAAATTATAGCAATTGTATATCTGACAAACCCAAGCTGGCGAGGTCGTCATATCTCGACGGCTTGAGGTTTGCCCGATGTCCGTCCTCTTCGCCCCCTGCATTCACGACGAAGCCGCCGCATTCGCGCACGTCGAGGCGCTGCTTTGGGTTGGCGGTCCTACCTGACCGCACTGCGGCGTCGTGGATCGCGCGTTCGCCCTCAAAGGCGTCCGCGCCAAGGCGTCCGAGAAGAACCCCAAGGGCAAAGAGCGTCACGGTCTCTGGAAGTGCCGCGAGTGCCGCAAGCAGTTCACCGTCCGCAAGGGCACCATCTTCGATGAAAGCCACCTGTGGCTTCAGGCTATCCACCTGATGGCGTCCAGCGAGAAGGGCTTCAGCGCCCACCAGCTCCACCGCGTCCTCGGCGTGACCTACAAATCCACGTGGTTCCTCGCGCACCGCATTCGCGAGTGCATGCGCTCCGGCGATCTAGCGCCGTTCGGCTCGGGTGGCGGCGTGGTCGAGGTGGACGAAACCTTCATCGGTAGAGAGCCGGGCGCCACCAAGGCGAAGAACGCCCGTGGCGGCTCGCACAGGATGAAGCTTCTGACCCTCGTCGACCGCGACACCAAGCGCGCGAAGAGCATCGTCGTGGACGACCTCAAGAAATCCACCCTGATCCCGATCTTGCAAGAAAACATCGACCGCGAGGCCTATGCATGACCGACGAAGCCCGCCAGTATCATGGCATCGGCGCAGGTGCCGTATTCGACGCGCACGGTTGGACCAACCACGGTGCGGGCGAATACGTGAACTTTGAGGACCGCGAGATCCACACCAACACGGTCGAAGGCTTCTACAGCATCTTCAAGCGCGGCATGAAGGGCGTGTATCAGCACTGCGGCAAGCAGCACCTGCACCGCTACGCAGCGGAGTTCGACTTCCGCTACATCAACCGTGCGGCGGACGGCGTTGACGATCTAAGTCGCTCCAATATCAAGATTTCAGATGCTGTCGGCAAGCGGCTCACCTATAAAACACCTTGTCGAGAGGCGTAAGGATCGCCAGGTTCCGCGTGGCGCCTCTCCGCTGAATGCGCCGGCTAGGCCAGCCATGCTCCGCGGGCCAGTCCCACAAGCTAGGCGGTGGGGGGACCACCACCCCGATGATGCCAGACCGTGAGTGATCGGGCATCCACCGGAGTTGACTGGTGCCAGCCGGAGAGGCCGGACTTACGACGAATATGCGCCGCAAGCTGGTCTTTCGCGGAGGTCTTGCTTCTTGCGTTCACATTCGATGCGATGCCTCCGACCATAACGTCGGCCCTTTGAAGGATGCCGGAGCGGGCCGAGTCCATAGCTTCGATCGAGCGAACGCAGTTCGGCCGGGTCCGCCACTTCTTGTAAGCCTCGGCGCAGACTCGGTTGCGCATCTGGAAGATGTCCTACGAGTCGTTCCCCGCGTCCAGGCGGACATGGACAGCGCGCCTCTGGCCGTAGAACCGGCCCAACCGATGCACGCACAGCTGCCAGTACATCTTATTGATGCTGGTGTTCCGATTTTCCCCCGGCTTCGCCTTGTGGTCGAACGTCTTGAAGCCCTGACGATCACATGAAGCGCCGCTTGCTATTTGCGAACGAGACCGTATCCGAAGTCGACTAGGCGATGGTAGGCATCGCGGCGCTGACCACCTCGATAGGCGTATCAATGAAACTCGCGAGAGATCTTCGCCTCATCACGCAGGGAAGCGATGTGGTCACCTATCTCTTCGATCCGATCCCCGGCTACTGCAAAACCGCCTGCGACCATGCAAGTATCGTCGCAGCTGCCGGCGTCGCCGGAGAAAGTGAGCGTCATAAGCGGTTCGCTGGATAGAGGCATGCCATGAAAGATACTGAACAACTGAAGCGCTTCCAAGCCGCCGCCCGCGAGGTTGAGGCCGACCACGGGGCCCGGTTCAACGACCGGCTGCGAAAGCTGGCGGAGACGAAGCCAGAGCCGAAGGACGACGACGAAGTCGACGACTGAAGCCCGGCGCCAAAGCGTGACGGGTTGGACGCCCGCCAACCCTGTGGGTCTGTCGAAGATACAATCGCCTGTATTATCATGAGG
>JBATXP010000378.1:0-3248 GCA_049673465.1 Litorimonas sp. | reverse complement strand
AGGCTGGAGAGAGACAAGCGGAGCAACGGGCCGGGATGGCATCCGGCCCGCCGTGTGCCCTCCGGCCGAGAGCGGATGGCGGACCAGAGGCCGAAAGCCCTGAACCCGCTTCCCCGCTCCGGGCGTGTGCCTATTGCAGGCCGTCCGGACCAAAGCGCTAACGCCAGCTGCGCACATCGAACGCGCGGGCTCTGTCCTTGCGTAAATGGTTTTGTTTCTCCCTTCCCCATCGCGGGGCAGGGCCCGCGCTTCGTGCCACTATCGGCACAAAACGCCAGACTTGCCGGAAACAGCCCTCCGGTCGCACCTGACCCCCTGCCTGCGCAAAAGGGCAAGACATTCCCTCCCTTCCCCCGCTACTACGACCCAGAGATTTCCGTCCCAGACCCTTCGAGACACGACCATGCCCACCACCCCATATCCCACGCTGCAATTCGGCCATTCGGAGACGACCGAGGCGATCCGCGAGACGGTCCACCAGTTCGCGCAAGACAAGATCGCGCCCATCGCCGCCGAAGTGGACCGCTCCAACCAGTTCCCGCGCGCGCTGTGGGAGCCGATGGGCGAGCTGGGCCTGCACGGGATCACGGTCGCGGAAGAGAATGGCGGGCTGGGCCTCGGCTATCTGGAGCACACCATCGCCATCGAGGAAGTGAGCCGGGCGTCCGCCTCCATTGGGCTAAGCTACGGCGCGCATTCCAATCTCTGCATCAACCAGATCGAGCGCTGGGGAAATACGGAGCAGAAGGAAAAATACCTGCCCAAGCTGGTGAGCGGCGAGCATCTCGGATCGCTCGCCATGAGCGAGGCGGGCGCGGGGTCCGACGTCATGTCGATGAAGCTGAAGGCGGAGAGCGCGCAAGGCGGCTACCTGCTCAACGGCACCAAGATGTGGATCACCAATTCGCCCACCGCCGACACGCTGCTGGTCTATGCCAAGACCGATCCGAGCGCAGGCAGCAAGTCCGTCTCCGCCTTCCTGATCGAGCGCGGCTTCGACGGTTTCTCCGTCGCCCAGAAGCTCGACAAGCTGGGCATGCGCGGCTCCGACACGGCGGAGCTGGTGTTCGAGGACTGTTTCGTGCCCGAGGACAATCTGGTCGGCGAGATCGGCCAGGGCGCGGCGATCCTGATGTCGGGCCTCGACTATGAGCGCGTCGTGCTTTCCGCCGTCTCCATCGGCATCATGCAAGCCTGCCTCGACGCGGTGGTTCCTTATGTCCACGAACGCAAGCAGTTCGGCAAAGCCATCGGCGAGTTCCAGCTGATCCAGGGCAAGCTGGCGGACATGTATGTCTCGCTCTCCACCGCGCGGGCCTATTCCTACGCCGTGGCCGCGGCCTGCGACCGGGGCGAGACGACCCGCAAGGACGCGGCCGGCTGCATCCTCTACGCGGCGGAAAAAGCGACGCAGATGGCGCTCGACGCGATCCAGATCCTGGGCGGCAATGGCTACATCAACGACTACCCCACGGGCCGCCTCTTGCGCGACGCCAAGCTGATGGAGATCGGCGCGGGCACGTCCGAGATCCGCCGCTGGCTGATCGGGCGGGAGCTGTTTTCGGAAACAAGGTGAGGAAACATCGTCCCCGGCATTTATTGCCGGGGTCTGGTCTCGGGGAATCTCACAGGACGATGGCAACCACCGCGCTATAATCTTGTGAAGATGGTGGATCACAGACCCCGGCAATAAATGCCGGGGGCGGGAAAATGAGAGAACCCATGACCGACACGATCTTCGACCGCCTGCCCGCCCCGCCCGCCGCCGAAACGCTGGGCTGGGAGTTGCTGGCGCTGGACGCGGAGGCCGGGACCATCGAGTTGGCCTTCGACGCCCGGCCCGGCTTCTGCAATCCGATCGGCCATGTGCAGGGCGGCTTTCTGGCCGCCATGCTGGACGACACGCTGGGTCCCGCCTTGTTCGCCCATGTGGACGGTCGTCGCTTCGGCACCACCATCGACCTGCACGTCCACTATCTGCGCGGCGTGAAGCCGGGACGCGTCACGACGAAGGGCCGCGTTGTGAAGCTGGGATCGCGCATCGCCTTCATGGACGGCGAGCTGTTCGACGCGGACGGGCGGATATGCGCCAAGGCGACGGCCAGCGCAGCCCTGCAGGAGATGGGCGGTTAGGCGTCGACTGGAACGCCCTCGGCGCACTCCAACCGTTCGATCTCCAGACGGAACGGGCCGTCCCGGCCGTCGGCCAGGATGATGCCCATTTCGCGCACGTCGCCCGGCTCGAACGCGCCGGCACGGACCCGGCGGCCGAAGACGGACGTGTCGAGATCGGCGAAGGGGACGAAGACCTCGCCCCATTGGCCGGACGGAGGGTTGGGGATCGGGGCCTGGTAGGAGACGGAGCGACCGCGCCAGCGTTCGCTCGTGCGGAAGGTCAGCTTGTAGTCGCGGCCGTCGGAGCGGATCGTCAGCCGCACGCCGTCCGCGCCGGACAGCGCGCCCGGCTCCACCCGGGTGCGGATGGAGGAGAAGCCGCCGCCATTCGTGTTGATCGTGCCGGAAAACACCATGTGGCCGTCACCCATGGACGGCCCGCCGGAGGACAGCCCGCCCATCACCCCGTCATTGACGGCCCGCCACTGCCGGGCGGTTTCGATGTCGGATAGGTCCTGCTGCACGGCGCACTCCTGGCTGTGGGTTTCGCTCGGACGCGCCTCGCCGTCCTGGGCGCTGGCCGAGCCAGCGACGAGACCGAGCGTCGCCGCGATGAGGACGGTCGGAAAAAGCGGGGCGGGACGGGTCACGCTTCTGTCTACGGGCGGGCCGCGCGGAGAGTTCCGCGAAGGGGCGGCGACAGAAGATACAGAAGATAAGGAGACGGAACCGAAAGGCCCTCGGTCTCACGGGGCGCAAATGGAGACCGAGGGCAGATGGCGAGCGCGAGGCCCGGCCACGTGCGAATCGTTAGAGCAAGAGGTCGCCGCTGTCATTCATGAAAGTGTTACACACTGTGAATCCGCTGTGGATGAGCGCAAGCCGAGGGTCGTCAGGCGAAGCGGACCACCGCGTCCAGATCGGGCCGGGCGCGCGGCGAGGCGGGCTGGCTGGGCGTGCCGATATAGATGAAGCCCGCCACGCGCTGACCTGCCTCCAGGCCGAGCTCGGCGTGGAGGCGCGCATCGTAGGCGTACCATTCGGTCAGCCACTGCGCGCCGAACCCCGAGGCCTGCGCGGCGAGGCAGAGCTTCAGGCAGACCGCCCCGGCGGAGAGTTCCTGCTCCCATTCC
>JBATXP010000377.1:0-12090 GCA_049673465.1 Litorimonas sp. | reverse complement strand
CGCTGCGCTCGGCCACCTCCCCCTGAAGGGGGAGGAAAGAAAGATTTCTACTCACCGTCAAGCTTCCGGAAGCGAACGGCCGCGCCGCCGCTTCGTGCCAGCGGAAGCACCATCGTGTCGTCGGCGCTCACCATCCTGCTCTCGATGCGAATATCGTACGGGTCGGCTTCAAAGTCCGCGTCGGGTCCGTCGCGGTAGATCTGCGCCTCGTATTCGCCGTCTTCGAGGAAGTCTCCCAGTTCGACTTCCACCGCGCGCGCGTCCGCGTCCGTCACGGCGCCCAGATACCAGTCCTCGCTGTTCCGGTCCTTGCGTGCGATGACGGCGTAGTCGCCGACCTCGCCGTCCAGCGCGATGGACTCCTCCCAGTCGGTCGGGACGTCCACGATGAACTGGAAGGCGTCGGGGCGCTTGGCATACTCCTCCGGGCTGTCCACGACCATCTGCACGGGCGAATAGATCGCGACATAGAGTGCCAGTTCCTTGGCCAGCGTGTGATCGATGCGCGAGACTGGACTATTGCGGGGGAAATCCTCGCGCACGGGCGGCTTTTCGTTGGGGCGCAGGTCGAAGGCCCCGGCCGTGTAGTCCATGGGGCCGCTCAGCATGCGCGTGAAGATCAGGTTCGACACGTGCTCCGGGCCGTTGGGCGGCACGCCCCAGGCGTTGAACTCCTGACCGCGCGCGCCTTCTCGCGTGACCCAGTTGGGATAGGTGCGGCGCAGACCGGTATCCTTGACGGGTTCGTGCGGATTCATGGCGATCTGGTGTTCGTGCGCGCGCCGCACCACGTGCAAGTGGTGGTCCACCTGTGGTTGGCTGTCATGGTATTCGTAGCGGGCGATGCCGTTCTCGTCGACGAACTTCAGGTTTCCGTCATCGGCCACATAGCCCGACTTGATGACGCGCACGCCGCTCGCCTGGTAGAGGTCGAGCGCGTCTTCCAGCTGGTTTTCGTAATTGGTGATGTTGCCGGACGTCTCGTGGTGACCGATCAGCCGCGTGCCGACCTCTTCGGCGTAAGCCGCGACCTCCTCGATATCGAAATCGTCATAGGTTTCGGTGAAGGAGAACACGTCGCCATTGTTGAACCAGTCATCGTCCCAGCCGACGTTCCAGCCCTCGACCAGCACGCCGACGAAACCGTTTTCGGCGGCGAAATCCATATACGCCTTTGTTCGCTCCGTCGTGGCTGCGTGCAGCCCTTCCACATCGCCTTGCACCTGACCCCAGGTTCCGTTGCGGATATGCTGGTCCCACCAGATACCCGCATATTTGCCAGGCTCGAAATAGGACACATCGCCGAGTGCGTTCGGTTCATTCAGGTTCAGGATCAGGTCGGAGTTCAGGAGGTCCACCGCCTCGTCGCCGATCTGGATCGTGCGCCAAGGCGTGACGAAGCCGGCATCCACCACGACCCTGCGGCCGTCGCTGCGCAGGGCGAGGCTGGCTTCCAGAACGCCTTCACGTTCCTGCTCCAGGCTCATGCCGGAATAGTTCACCAGCGCCGCTTCGTGGATCGCCATGTGCAGGTCGCCCCGGCGCAGCGTGATGGGTGTGTGGACCATCTGGATGTCGTCCACCGGCGTGGTGCGGTAATGATATTCATAGCGGTTATACATGCGCGACGGGATCCACCAGCTTTCGGTCTCGCGGCCCACATTGAACTCGGTCAGCTCGTCCATGATTGACACGGTCTCCGGCAGGCCGGCCTGTTCCGGCACCTCGTAGCGGAAGCCCAGCCCATCATCGAAGACACGCACGCGGATGTCGAAACGGATATCGGGGCTCGTATCCGTCGGCGCGCGCCGCGCCTGGATCAGCAATTCGTTATGGCGGTCGAGGACCTCGCGCCGTTCGCCCCAGGGCTGTTCCCAGACCGTATTGGCCGCATTCTCTTTCAGGCCGATGATCTCCAGCCCGTCATCGAGGCCGAACGTCTCCAGGAAGCGCAGGCCGAGGCGCGACGCCCCCACGGCGGACTCGCCCTGGAAATCGACCTCGTAACGGAGCAAGCCGCCCTGCTCGGACAGGACGAACTCAATCTCTCCGTCCGGGCTGGCGACAGAGGCGCGCTCGAAGGTCCGCTCCGGCTCCGGCGGGGTCTGCGCGGCAGGTGCGGGCCGGGCTTCAGCTTGCTGCGGGGCCTGGGCCTCGACGTCGGCACCGGTTTGCGCCGTGCAGGCGATCAAGGCGAGGCTCGCTACGCCGGCAAGGACAGTTGCGCGCATGGACATGATGGTTTCCCCTGATAGTGTGTTTTCCATTCCTTTACAGGAATTTGCGCTGACGGGAAGGTCTTGGCGCAAAGTTCGGGCAAGCACCGCGCATTCATCGTGCAACAATTTGCAACCATAGGGCCGGGGATCCATGCAGCCACTTTCCAGAATGGTCATCGTCGGCGGCGGATCGGCCGGCTGGATGACGGCGGCGGCGCTATCCAACGCGGTCGGGTCCAACGTCCGCATCGAACTGGTGGAGTCTGACGCCATCGGCACGGTCGGCGTCGGCGAGGCGACCATTCCGCCGATCCGCACCTTCAACCGGCGCCTCGGCATCGACGAGCCGACCTTCATCCGCGAGACGCAAGGCTCCTATAAGCTCGGCATCGAGTTCGTGAACTGGCGGCGCATCGGGGACCGCTATTTCCACCCGTTCGGTCAGTACGGTGCGGAATTCGACTGGGTGCCTTTCTATCAGTACTGGATGCGCGAACACCTTGCGGGCCGGGAGAGCCGGGACATCGGCGCGTTCTGCATGGCATGGGAAGCGGCTCGCCACGGACGCTTCGAGCCGCCCCTGCGCGATCCTCGCAATATTCGCTCGCGTCACGACTACGCCTATCATTTCGACGCGACCCGCTATGCGCGCTTCCTGCGTGGCTATGCGGAGGCGCGCGGCGTGGTCCGCCATGAAGGCCGGATCGAGACGGTCGAGCAGGACCCGGATAGCGGAGCCGTCACCTCTGTATCCACCGGCGACGGCCGGTCGTTCGCGGGCGATCTCTTCATCGACTGTTCCGGCTTCCGGGGTCTGCTGATCGAGGGCACGCTGGAGGCGGGTTATGACGACTGGTCGAACTATCTGCCCGTCGACCGCGCCGTCGCCGTGCCGTGCGAGCCGAACGGTCCGACCAAGAGCTACACGATTTCCACCGCGCACCGGGCGGGCTGGCAGTGGCGCATTCCGCTGCAGCACCGCACGGGCAACGGCCATGTCTACTGCTCCGCCTTCGAGACACAGGCGGCAGCGACCGAGACGCTGCTGGCGAATCTCGACGGCGCGCCCACGGCGGAGCCGCGGCACCTGCGCTTCACGACGGGCATGCGGCGCAAGGTGTGGGACCGCAACGTGGTCGCCATCGGACTGAGCGCGGGGTTCATGGAACCGCTGGAGAGCACCTCGCTCCACCTGATTCAGTACGGCATCATGCGCCTGCTCGCCATGTTGCCGGATGCGAGCATGAGCCCGCTGCTGGCGGACGAGTACAACCGCGCCACCCGCGCGGAATATGAACGCATCCGCGACTTCCTCGTGCTGCACTATCACGCGACGGAACGCGACGACTCCCCCTTCTGGGACTATTGCCGCACCATGCCGATCCCGGACAGCCTCTCGACCAAGATCGAGCATTTCCGTCGCCACGGCCTGATCGTCTCCACCGCCGACGAGCTCTTCGCCAATCCCAGCTGGATCGCGGTCTATCTCGGCCAAGGCATCGCACCTGAGCGCGCGCCCGTCCTGTCGGAGATACGGGACGGCCCGCCCGTATCCGAACGGCTGGACCAGGTCAGGTCCGCCGTGGTGGAGGCGGCCGACGCCATGCCGACCCACGACGCCTATCTGGACCGGGTGCTGTCTAGCTAGAGACGAGCTTCGCCACGTAGTCTGCATGAGCGGGAAGCGGTGAGACCGTGCGATCGACGAGTCGCCGCACGTCGCTCATGAATTTTTCCAGCTTTTCGTCGGACAGGGCGTCGGCGCGGCGGTGCCAGCTTTCGGGATGGATGCCCTGGCCCATCATGACCTGCACCCATGACGCTTCCCGGAACAGGTCCTCGGGGTCGCGGAACAGATGACCGGACTGCCGGAACAGCTCGATCTTGTGGGTCAGACTGTCGGGAATGTCCATGTTCGCACAATGCCGCCAAAAGGGCGTGTCGTCCCGGTCCGTCCGACAGTAGTGCAGGATCAGGAAGTCGCGAATGAGGTCGTACTCCTTCGCCACGACGCGGTTATATTCCGCGATGACCGCCGGAGAGAAACCGGCGTCGGGAAACAGCTCGATCAACCGGGAGACATTGCTCTGAATGATATGGATGGACGTGCTTTCGAGCGGCTCCAGGAAGCCGGAAGCAAGGCCGAGGCTGACGCAGTTCTTGTGCCAGAGCGCCTCGCGGCGACCCGTGCCGAAGCGTAGAGGCTTCGGCTCCATGATGGGGGAGCCGTCCAGAGTGTCCAGCAATGTGTCGAGCGCCTCGGTCTCGGTCGTGAACGCGTCGCAGAAGACGTGACCATTGCCCGTCCGGTGCTGTAGCGGAATGCGCCACTGCCAGCCCGCATCCCTCGCCATGGCCTTGGTATAAGGTGGCGGCGGGCCGACGCGCTCCGTCTGTACGGCGAAGGCCCGGTTGACCGGAAGCCAGTGCGACCAGTCCTGGTAGCCGACGCCGAGAGCCTCGCCGATCAATAGCGCACGAAAGCCTGTGCAATCGATGAAGAGATCGCCGTAAATCTCTTCGCCGTCATCCAGCGTGACGGACTGGATGAAACCCGTTTCGGGTTCCAGCGCGACATCCACGACGCGGCCTTCAGTCCGAACGACCCCGTCCGCCTCGGCCCGCTCGCGGAGGACGGCCGCATAGGCTCCCGCATCGAAATGATAGGCATAATGCAGCGGGCTCATCGATGTCTGGCCGACCCGGTCGACATGCGCGAACCGGCCCGAATAGGCTGCAGCATGATGGAGGGAGTAGTTCCAGTAATCGGCACTGGGATTATCGACGCGATAGCGTGCCCAGTAATGGTGGAAGGGAACATTGCCCAGATCCAGCCCGACCCAGCCGAAAGTGTGAAGGTAGCGCTCTCCGAGATGCCCCCAATCCGAGAACTCTATGCCGAGTTTGAACGTGGCATTGGTCCGACGTAGGAAATCCTTTTCGTCGATGCCGAGAGCGGAGTTGAGGTTGAGTATCTGCGGGATCGTGGCCTCTCCGACACCGATCGTCCCGATCGCGTCGGATTCGATCAGGCGTATGTCGAGCGTCCCGCCCATCAGCTTGGCTAGCGAAGCCGCAGCAATCCACCCGGCCGTTCCCCCGCCGACGATGACGATTTTCCCTACGGCCTTCACATTCTCCCCGCTCATTTCCTCATGGTAGAGACTAGATGTAGTCCCGTCACCGCGACATCGCAGCGCCGCCGGGCTGTCCACGTATGAAAAAGCCCGCTGCGCATGACGCAGCGGGCCGGTATTCCATGGATCGCGTCGCGACTTAGAAAGTCTTGGCCACCGTGAAGTTGAAGGTGCGGCCGTAATCCTCACGAACCGACGGGAAAACCGAGCCGTCCGGCTGCTCTTCGATGGTCACGAACGGTTCGTCGGTGAGGTTGTAGGCTTCCACACGCAGGTTCAGGCCTTCCAGCGGACCGGACTGGAACTCGTAGCCCAGCTGCGCGTCGACAGTGGTTCGCGACTTGGCTCTCGGTGTCAGCAGGCTCTGATCGAAGCTCACGATCTGGGTCACGTAATCCGAGCGGTAGGACACGTTGACACGCGCCTGCCATCCGGAGTTCTCATAATAGACTTCGCCGTTCGCGGTCTCTTCGGAGAAACCGGGAATGGACACATCGACAAAATCGTTCCCGACCGGACGCTCCAAGCTGGAGTCGGTATAGCCGAAGTTGCCGTTGAAGCCGAAGCCTGCAAACGGCATATCGAAAACTTCATCGAAGGGCACCGAAAGCGCGACCTCGAAACCGGTCAGGCTGCCGTCCAGCCCGTTCACGGGGCCACCGATCGAGAAGACGGACGCGTTCGGGTTTGCGGAGACGAAGCCGCTCCCAAGGATCTCCCCTGCGAAACCTGCATCGTCGATGATGGCCGAACCGTTGTCGATATAGTCGCTCAAGTCCTTGTGGAACAGGGCGACACTCAGCGCTCCGGCTGCCGAGAAGAACCATTCGGCCGACGCATCATAATTTGTCGAGGCGTAGGGGCGCAGGAACGGGTTGCCGCCCCCACCGCCAAGGCAGAGCTGCGACGGCGGGTTGAAGGCCGAGTTGTCGAACGTATCGGGGAGTCCGTCTCCGTCCAAATCTTCGCAGACCTGCGGGTTGATCCCAACGCCCGTCGACGCGGCGAGGTCATCGAGGCGCGGGCGGGTCACGGATTCACCAAAGGCCCCGCGAATCTGGAACTCGTCCGTCACGCGGTAGCCGAGGTTCACGGTCGGAAGCCAATCGTCATAGCTCGCTTCCCCGGTCGTGCTGATGCGCTGGTCGGTTGTCAGACGCCCGACAAGACCGGTCGAGGCCTGTTCGACGTCGACATATTGCAGTCCGATGTTACCGAACAGCCGATCGCTTGCGTCGCCGAGGTTGATCATGGCGTAGAGCGTGTTGATGTCCTCGCTGATCTGGAACTCCTGGCCGCCGCCGGTAAGTTCGACCCGGTAGATGCCATCCGACAGCAGGGAAGAGGGATCATAGGCGATGACGTCCAGGCCGATGCTGCCGCTATCCGTGGCGCCGACAATCGCGGACTCCGGAATCGCCGCCTCATTGTTCGTGAAGGCCGAACTCGTGCGCAGGAATGCGCGTTGGTTCAGGAACGTCTTGTCGCGGCGGTTGATCCGTCCACCGACTGTCACGGAGTCGATGATATTGAAGACCTGGATTTCGTAATCGAGTTCGGCTTCGAGTTGCGTCAACTCGTCATCGACGTCCGGTTGGTTGATGAAGCCGACCTGAGCGTTGTCCGGGCCGCCCCAGCCGCCCGGTGTCGTCAGAACAACATTGTTGGGCGATGTGTAATCCAGCGGCGTGCTGATCGAATACTCTCCGTCCGGGTCGAAGGTAAACGTGACAGGGGCCACTTGCGAGGGTTCGTTGTTGTAGAATGCGTTGAAGGCCGTGCCCGCATAGCTTTCGTAGTCGATGTCCGTGCGCGACAGGGTGGAGTGGCCCGCATCGAGTTCGAGGGTCAGACGATCGTTGAAACGGTTCTTGAAGTTGATGCCGAAAGCCAAGGTCTCGACGTCGTTCACTTCGGTGTCGGTCCGCAGGAAATTGGCGATCCCGATCCCGGCCACCGAGTCCGAGTCGTATGTCGCCGAAGAGGCAACGCCCGGCCCGCCCGTGAAGGAGGGTGTCTGGCTGACATTGGCCCACGAGGCGAGCGGCGTTTCCACGCCGCGGAAGACACCGGCGTCCGAGAAGTCGGAGTAGAAGGCGTCGAGCGTGATCGACGCGTCGTCGGTCGGCTCGAACTGGAGTGTGCCTGCGACCGAGGTGCGCTCGAACTCGCGCGATTCGACGCCGGATCGCGGATTGTCGCGCGGCACGAACGTGCCGTTGAAGTCGTTGGTCTGGCCGGAACCCACTTTCAGGTTTCGCTGGAAGAACTGGGTCGGGGTCGTTTCGTGGGTGATGCCGACGGACAAACCGACGGTCTTCGCATCGTTCTGCGTGACGAGGGACCCGAAGAGGCGATAGCCGTCATCCGAGAAATCCGGGTTGAGCGAGCCATTGTCGTTGATCACGTAGCGGCCCGATGCGTTGAAGATGGTCTCGTTGTAGTCGAGCGGCTTCAAGGTCCGCAGATCGACGACGCCGGCGAGGCCCGTGGCCGCCAGATCGGCTTGTGGGGTCTTGTAGACGATGCCCTGCCCGATAAGCTCGGACGGGAACTGGTCGAACTCGACGCCGCGATTGTTCGAGGCGGACACGATCTCGCGACCGTTGAGCAGCGCCAGGGAGAAGTCCGGCCCGAGGCCGCGAATGGACACGCGCTGGGCGCGGCCGCGGACACGTTGCGCCGTGACGCCCGGCAGGCGAGCCAGCGAGTCGGCGATCGAGATGTCGGGTAGCTTGCCGATGTCCTCGGCCGTGATCGCTTCGACGATGCCGCCGGCATTGCGCTTGATGTTGAGCGCATCCTCGATGGACTGACGGATGCCCGTGGCGACGACTTCGTCCTCGACAAGGTCGACGTCTTCGTCGACGACCTGTGCATGGGCCGGAATGGCCGACATGAGCATGGCGAAAGAGGCGACCCCGAGCAGGAGGTGGCGGTCCAAGGTGGACGGTTTGGTCATGATGTTCCCTTCCATGGCGCCGTTTATTTGTGTGTCGGCGCGGTCTTTGTTGTCGGAGCCATCACATGGCGCAGCTCCGCCCCGCCCCTGCCTACACAAATTTGCAAAGACTTTGCAAACTATTTTCTGTCGAGGTGGTAAAACGAGCCTCCCCCTGTTGCAATTACGTCACATATGAACAGCGGTGCGACAATTTCGCCGTTAAAGCGCTTCAATCCGCATCGCGGTGCCATCAACGTCCCATGGATAGAGATGCAAAATTTTGCGCCAGCTCTTGCGCGCATCGGTTCGATCGGACTAAACATCGCTCCAAAACCGACAAGAGGAGATCGCGCCATGGACCACCAGGGTCATGGATCGCCGATCAGGGAGACGCAGATGAGCCAGGCAAACGCCACCCGCAGACCGTCCACGCTCGATCGGAGCGCACATGCCACAGGCTGGCGCCGATGGGCCGCGAGCGGGGCCGTCCTGGCGCTGTGCGCGGCATCCTTGGCGGGATGCATGGCTATCGATGCGACCGCCCAGGTCGGCACCTCCACCCCGGCAGAGGCAGCAGTGCAGGTGCCGGCCGGTGCCATCGGCGCGGAGGCGCTTCGCACGGCCGATCGTCTGCCCGTGGACGAGATCGTCTACTTCATGCTGCCCGACCGGTTCGAAAACGGCGATCCGTCCAACGACCGGGGCGGGGTCGAGGGCACGCGGCTGGATCACGGCTTCGACCCGACGGCCAAGGGGTTCTACCAGGGCGGCGACCTGGTCGGCCTGACGTCGCGCCTCGACTATATCGAAGGGCTGGGCGCGACGGCGATCTGGCTCGGGCCCATCTTCAAGAACAAGCCCGTCCAGGGCGGGCCGGGCCAGGAGAGCGCGGGCTATCACGGCTACTGGATCACCGACTTCACCCGTCCCGACCCGCATCTGGGCACGGAAGCCGAGTTCCGCGCCTTCGTGGACGCGGCGCATGCGCGCGGGATGAAGGTCTATATGGACATCATCACCAACCATACGGCGGATGTGATCGCCTATCGCGAATGCCATGACCCGAACTATGCGGGCAATGACAGGGTCACGGATGGCTGCAAGTACCGCTCCATCGCAGACTACCCCTTCACGACGGATGGCGGCCCCGACGGCCCGGCGATCAATACCGGCTTCCTGGGCGACGCACCGCATGTGCAGACGGCGGAGAACTTCGCCAAGCTGGTGAACCCCAACTACGCCTACACGCCCTATCTCCCGGCGGGCGAGGAAGACGTGAAACACCCTGAGTGGCTGAACGATCCAATCTATTATTCCAACCGGGGCGAGACGACCTGGTCGGGCGAAAGCTCGCTCTGGGGCGACTTCTCCGGCCTGGACGACCTGCTCACCAGTCATCCGACGGTGCGCGCGGGGATGATCGACATCTTCGAGGACTGGATCGAGACCTACCGCGTCGACGGCTTCCGCATCGACACGACCCGCCACGTCGACCCGGAGTTCTGGCTGGAGTTCCTGCCCGCCATGAACGAGAAGGCGGCCGAGATCGGCAATCCCTATTTCTACCAGTTCGGCGAGGTCTACGACCCCGATCCGGGCGGGCTGGCGCGCTTCACCCGCGTCGACGGCTTCGATCAGGTGCTGGACTTCGGCTTCCAGTCGGCCGTCTTCGCCGTGGTGTCCGGCCAGGAGCCGACCGCGCGGCTGAACACGATGAGCCGCGCCGACGACCTCTACGGTCCGACGACGTGGAAAGGCATGACCCAGCCGACCTTCCTCGGCAATCACGATATGGGCCGCTTCTCCGGCATGCTGAAGCAGGCCATTCCCGGCATTACGCAGGACGAGCTGCTGGCCCGCACCAAGCTCGGCCACGGGCTGATGATGTTCATGCGCGGCGTGCCCGTCATCTATTCCGGCGACGAGCAGGGCTTCGTGTCGGACGGCAACGACCAGCTGGCCCGCGAACCGCTCTTCCCCAGCCAGACGGCCGTCTACAACGACAATGACCTGATCGGCACGGACGCGACGACCGCCGACAGCAATTTCGATCGCGACCACCCGCTCTACCGCTACATCGCGGAGACCGCCGCCATCCGAAAGGCCCACGCCGCCTTCCGGCGCGGCGCGACCGACGTGCGCGTCTTCGAGGTCGGCGAGAACACGGACAATAGCGCGGGCATGAACGTTCGCCAGTTCGACGCCGCGACCGGCAGCGCCTTCGCCTTCTCCCGCTTCGACCCCGTCACGGGCCAGGAATATCTGGTCGTCGTCAACACCGCGCCGACGGCACAGACGATCAATTCGCGGGTCGAGCCCGACACGACGCGCTTCACCTCCCTGATGGGCGAGTGCCCGGCGACCGTCGCCACGACGGCGACGGCCACGGTAGTTGTTCCAGCGTTCGGCATCGTGGTGTGTCAAGCGGACGGGCGCGCGGCGCGCCACGTTCGATGATGGACCGAACGGGCTTGGCAGACATGGACGCGCCGGGCCAGGTATCAGCCGTGACCGATTCGCCCGATCCCGCCGCCGCCGCGCGCGCCGTTCCCTGGTGGAAGGGGGCGGTGATCTACCAGGTCTATCCGCGTTCCTTCCAGGACACGAATGGCGACGGCATCGGCGACCTGCCCGGCATCACGCGCAGGCTCGACCATATCGCCTCATTGGGCGTCCAGGCGATCTGGATCTCGCCCTTCTTCACCTCGCCCATGGTCGATTTCGGCTATGACGTGGCGGACTTCTGCGACGTCGATCCGATCTTCGGCACGCTGGCCGATTTCGACACGCTGATCGAGCGCGCCCACGCGCTCGGCCTCAAGGTCACGATCGACCAGGTCTACAGCCACACATCCGACCAGCACCCCTGGTTCGAGGAAAGCCGCCGCTCGCGCGACAACGACAAGGCCGACTGGTATGTGTGGGCGGACGCCAAGCCCGACGGCTCCCCGCCCACCAACTGGCAGAGCGTGTTCGGCATGGGGTCGTGGGAATGGGACGCACGGCGCGGGCAGTATTACCTGCACAATTTCCTGCGCGAACAGCCCGACCTGAACCTGCACAATCCGGACGTCCAGGACGCGATCCTGGACGTGACGCGCTTCTGGCTCGACCGGGGGGTGGACGGCTTCCGGCTCGACGCGCTGAACTTCGGGATGCACGACCGCGACTTGCGCGACAATCCGCCGGAGACCGAGCACAAGCGCCCGCCCACCCGACCCTTCGACTTCCAGCGCCACGTCCACAATATGAGCCAGCCCGAGATCGTGCCCTTCATCGAGCGCATCGCAGGCGTGATCGACGCGCATGGCGGGGAACATTTCACCGTCGCCGAAGTGGGCGGCCCGCGCCCGCTGGCGGAAATGAAGGCCTTCACCCAGGGCGACGACCGCCTCGATTCCGCCTATAATTTCGACTTCCTCTACGCGGACGCGCTGACGGCCGAGCTGATCCGCGACACGCAGGCCCAATGGCCGTGCGAGCTTGGGGAAGGCTGGCCCAGCTGGGCGTTCGAGAATCACGACGCCCCCCGCGCCGTCACGCGCTGGCGCGGCGCGTGCGCGGAAGACCGCTACGCCAAGCTGCTGGGCCTTTTGCTGATGAGCCTGCGCGGCAATCCGTTCGTCTATTATGGCGGGGAGCTCGGCCTGACGCAGGGCGAGATCGCATTCGAGGACCTGAAGGACCCGGAGGCGATCACAAACTGGCCCGAAACGCTGGGCCGCGACGGGGCGCGCACGCCCATGCCGTGGGACGGCCGCTCCAACGACCATGCCGGCTTCTCCGAAGC
>JBATXP010000376.1:0-1776 GCA_049673465.1 Litorimonas sp. | reverse complement strand
CGCCATCGCCGTGATGGAACTGGTCGTCTGGCTCGGGCTCGCCGACCCTGTCGAGGGGTTCCTCTCCTTCGCGCCGGGCGGTCAGTCCGAGATGATGGTTCTGGGCATCGTGGCGGGCGCCGACCTGGGCTTCATCGCCGTCCACCATATCGTCCGGATCGTCATCGTGATCGCAGGCGCGCCGATCTTCGCGGCCATTCTCGGCCTGCGCCGATGAAGAATATTCATCCATTGGCTCACGAACTGCATTTGATTAAACGCAAAACTCGCGTCAGTCTGATGGTGAGGGCCGTCCCTGGAAGGGGCCGGTCCGCATGAGATCCGGCACAGACCGGGCGAAAGATCCAGGGAGGACAACCATGTATCACCATTATGCCGGAGCCGCCGTCGCGACGGTCGCCCTGCTCTGCGCCGTCCCGGTGTCGGCGCAGGAGGTATCCCTCGAAGGCGAGACCGTCGAATACGTGATCCCCTTCTCCGAATCCGGAGGCTCCGCCCGCTGGGCCAATTTCTACGCCCCGCTGATATCGGAGGCGCTGCCGGGTCAGCCCACGGTCGTGGTGCGCTACCGTCCCGGCGCGGGCTCGACCGAAGGCGCCAACTGGTTCGCCGAGCAGGACACCGCGGACGGCACGCTGATCTTCGGCACCTCTGGCTCGACGCAGTTCCCCTACCTTCTGGGCGATCCGCGCGTGCGCTACGAGTACGATGACTGGCAGGTCGTGCTGGCCTCGGGCACAGGTGGTGTCGTCTACCTGCCACCCGACCTCGCCGAGCGGTTTGACGGCGATTTCGATGGCCTGAAGGACTTGTTCTTCCTCTACGGCAGCTAGGGAGCGACCACGCTCGACCTCGTGCCGCTGCTTGCGTTCAAGATGCTCGGCCTGCAGGTCGATCCGGTCTTCGGCGTCTCGGGCCGCGGCGACGGGCGCCTGATGTTCGAGCGCGGCGAGGCCAATATCGACTACCAGACAAGCGCGGCCTACTTGGCCAGCGTCGTCCCGCTCGTGGCGGAGGGCACCGCGGTCCCGATCATGACCTGGGGCGCGCTGGACGAGGACGGTAACATCGTCCGTGACCCGACCTTCCCCGACATGCCGTCGTTCAAGGAGGTCTGCGAGGCGACCGAGGGCTGCGAGGCGTCAGGGGTCCAGTGGGATGCGTGGAAGTCGTTCTTCGTCTCGGGCTTCGCCGCGCAAAAAATGGTCTATTTGCCCAATTCGGCGCCCCAGGAGGTCGTGGACGCCTACACTGCGGCCTTCGACGCGATCAAGGCGCGCAGCGACTTCGCCGAGATTTCTGGCGCCGAGCTGGGGATCTATCCGCAGGCCACCGGCGAGGCGGCGCGGCGCGCGAATGCCGAGGCGACCTCGATCACGCCCGAGGCCAAGCAGTTCGTCCTAGACTGGCTGTCGGAGGATTACGACGTCACGCTCGAGTGACGGCGCCCCGCCAGACAATCTGACGCGCTGCCCGGGGTGAATGCCCCGGGCGGCCATTCCAGCCCTGCCCGCGAGGCCGATCACGTGGACCTCTTCGCCGACGCCCTAGCCCAACTCGGCACCGCCATGGGGCTGATCTTCCAGCCCCGGCAACTGATGTTCCTTGGCGCGGGTGTGCTCCTCGGACTGGCCGTGGGGATCCTGCCAGGTCTGGGCGGGATCGCGGGTCTCGCGCTGGTGCTGCCGTTCATGTACGGGATGGAGCCCGTCTCGGGCCTCGCGCTGATGGTCGGGCTGATCGCGGTCATTCCCACCTCGGACACGTTCTCATCGG
>JBATXP010000375.1:0-4392 GCA_049673465.1 Litorimonas sp. | reverse complement strand
ACGACGTGCTGACCCTGCGCGCCAATGCGCCGAGCTGGGTCACGATCCGGGACGCGCGGGGCCGCCTGCTGGTCAACCGCGTCTTCGTGACGGGCGAAGCCTGGCAGGGCGATGTGGGGCGCAATTTCTCCATCGATGTCCGCGATTCCGGCGCGGTGGAACTGCTGGTCGGCGAAAACAGCCGCGGCGTGTTGGGCGAACCCGGCGTGCCGCTGCGCGACTTCGACCTCTCGCAAATACGTTAGACTTCGCCACCTCCGCGCCGCGCTGGCGACTTTAAACCGTCACGGGGTTCGGCTATGGCGCGGCCATGAGCTCCCAGCCTTCCTCTCTCGCCGCCGTCCGCCCCTGGCGGACCATCGAGCGCCGTCCCTGCCGCAAGATCAAGGTGGGTTCCGTGGAGGTCGGCGGCGACGCGCCCATCGCCGTGCAGAGCATGACCAACACGCTGACCCACGACGTGGAGGCGACGGTCGCGCAGGTGAGGCGGCTGGAAGAGGTGGGCGCGGACATCGTGCGCGTCTCCGTTCCGGACCCCGAAAGCAGCGCGGCCCTGCGCGCCATCGTGGACCAGGTCGAGGTGCCGCTCGTGGCGGATATCCATTTTCACTACAAGCGCGGGATCGAGGCGGCGGACAATGGTGCGGCCTGCCTGCGCATCAATCCGGGCAATATCGGTGGGCGCGACCGCGTCCGGGAAGTCGTCGCCGCGGCCCGCGCCAATGGCTGCTCCATCCGCATCGGCGTGAATGGCGGCTCGCTGGAGCGCGACCTGCTGGAGAAATATGGCGAGCCATGCCCCGACGCGATGGTGGAGAGCGCGCTGATGCATGCGCGCATGCTCGACGACGAGGGCTTCCACGAATACAAGATTTCGGTGAAGGCGTCGGACGTGTTCCTGACGGTCGCCGCCTACCACCAGCTGGCGGAGGCGACCGACGCGCCGCTGCATCTCGGCATCACCGAAGCGGGCGGGCAGCGTATCGGCACGGTCAAATCCTCCATCGGCATGGGCAACCTGCTCTGGGCGGGGATCGGCGACACGATCCGCGTATCGCTATCCGACGAACCGGAAGAGGAAATCCGCGTCGGGTTCGACATGCTGAAATCGCTCGGCCTGCGCACGCGCGGCGTGAACATCATCTCCTGCCCATCCTGCGCGCGGCAGGGCTTCGACGTGATCCAGACGGTGCGAACGCTGGAGGAACGCCTGTCCCACATCAGCGAGCCGATTTCGCTCTCCATCATCGGCTGCGTCGTGAACGGTCCCGGCGAGGCCATGTTCACCGATATCGGCTTCACGGGCGGGTCGGCCGGCTACGGCATGATGTATCATGCGGGCAAGAAGAGCGGGAAGACGGACAATGACGACATGATCGAGGAGATCGTCGCCGCCGTTGAAGACCGCGCCGCGCTCCTGCAACGGCAGAAGGCGCAGCCCATCGCCGCCGAGTGAGGGCAAACGCAGTCGTTGCAAAACCCTTCGCCAAGGGCCTGCGTATCTATCACAAGGCGCGACCGGATCCCTTGCTGGTCGACGCAGAAACGATCGGTTCGACTCTTGCGCCCCTTGTCCAACCGATCCGAACCCGGACCGCCTTGCGGTCCGGGTTTTTCATGCCCTATCCACCCGCTTCGCCGACGACCTCGATCCGCAGTTCGGCCAGGTCCATCCGTTCGCGCTCGCCTTCCTTGCCCGGAAAGACCGCGACCAGATCGACGTTTTCGGGCGCGTCCACGATGGGCGGTGTGTAGATGTAGCTGTGATCCTGCCAGTCGGACGTCAGCTCGAAGGTGCGCCAGGGCGACGATCCGCCTCCATCCAGCGTGTAGTAGGCGGCATCGAACGCGCCCAGCGGCTGGGTCCGCGACGCCCGCGCGCGCATCGTGACGCGCAGCTGCCGACCGGCGAAGGCGCGCTCATAGTCGGCGGGCAGGGTCGCGAACACGCCGATGGAGGACGGCCCGACCCCGTCCGGCGTGAATTGCAGCAGCTGGATGTAGCCGCCGTCCTCGTCCACATAGACGCCTTCGGAGCCAGGCGAGATGGTCAGCGCCTCCAGATCCATCCCGGATAGGGTGTAGCCGTCCTCCAGGATGCGCGCCTCGTCGAGCGATTCGCCCCCACCGAAGGACAGGGCGAGGCCGACCATGGCGACGATCACCAGGGCGGCCAAGGGATAGAAGAAACGGTCACCGAGCATAGCGCCCGCGCGTTACCATGTTTTCACGCCCGCGCCAGAGCACCAAGGACTACAGTTCCGCAAGAAAGGACGACCGCCAATGACCTTCCCGAAAGCCCTGAGCCTGTTCGCGGCCACCCTGCTCTTCGCCTCTCCCGCTCTTGCCCAATCGCCGGAGCGTGGAGACGGGTCGGAGCCTGCCGAGACGGCGGGAGAGATCGTCGACCGCATTCTGCGCGAATCGCGCCTGCGCGGCGAAGACCTCGCGGAGCGGGGCCGCGAGGCGGCGGAAGAGGCGGGCGAGGCGCTTGAGCGCAGCGATCTGGTCGGAAACATGAGCGAGCTGATGACGGACTTCGCCGACCGGCTGGAGGTCGAGCGCGGGGAGGGCGAGGGCACGGCGCTGTTCTTCGATGGGGACGAATTGCTGCGCATTCGCCGCGAGCTGAAACGCCAATCCGATGATCGCATCACCATTACGGGTCTGGGTCGCAACCTGTCCGTGGAGCGCGAGACGACCACCCGCGACGGCCGCACCACGTCGCGCATCGTGATCGAGATGGAAGGCGGCGAGGATCTGGAGGTCGAGCTTCCGCGAGTGCCCGACGATGCGTCAGATCAGGAATAGGACGGCGCGTTCGTCCGCACGGTCGAGCAAGGCGCGGCCCAGCATCCCGATCAGGTCTTCGGTGAACCGCTCTGAGGCCTGTCCGACCCAGGCGGCGCGCACGGCTTCGACCAGTTCCGGACGCTGCTTGTCCACGGCTTGAGCGATCCGCTTTTCCGTCAGCACCTGCCGCGCCACGACCGGCACCTTGGCACTGCGGAAGCGGCCCGCCAGGGCGCGCTTGCCGAACAGGTAGCCGCCCCCGGCGACGGCCCCGCCGACGAGCAATCCCACCGGGTTCATCAGCAGCGGCGCAAACAGGTTGGCGTGCGCCAGCAGGGCGGAGACGAGGATCGCCGCCAGCGTCGTACCGAGCAGGGCCGTATCCGTTTCCAGATGGCCGATGGACGGCGCGGCAAGGCTGAGACCCTCCAGGTGCTGGCTGACATAGGCGCTATCGTCCAGGCTCAGCACCATGGCGGGCAGGCCGTGTTCGCGGCAGAGCGGATCGGTGATGGTCTCGATGTCGCGTTGCAGCCCGGCGAACCAGACGTCGATCACGGGTCGAAGCCTCCCTTGCGCCGCGTCGGACCGCAGCCAGTCCGCCACCGATTGGGTGAGGTGGACCTCGACCTCCGCCAGCGAGCCGATATTGCCCGCGCGCCAGGACCGCAGGGCGGGCTTGATGCAGTCTTCCGCCAACCCGTCGATCAGGGCCGGGGCGAGCGTGTCGCCGAGCCGGGTGGACGCGACGCGCGCCAGGTCGGAGACCTCCCCGTCCGGCCCCATCAACCCCCCGACTTCGCGCTTGAAGCTGTCGTGCAGGAACTCGAACCGACCTAGCCAGGCGAGGCCGCGCGCGATGGCGAATTCCGGCTCCGCGCCCCGAATGACGCGCGCCTTCGGAAACGCCTTTTTCGATGCGGGCAGCACCAAGGGCAGACGCGACGCCCCGCCCGTCAGCAGCACCGTATCCGGGTCCCGCCCGCCCAGCCGGTCGACGGTCTCGCGCAGGGCGTAATCGAACGCGTCCGCCCAGCTATAGCCGTGCAGGGCCTCAAGCGGCTTGGACAGGATCGCGTCCGCATCCGCCGTGTCGATGCGGATTTCGAACAGGAGACCTCCACCCCTCTCTCTGGCCACGGGCAGGCGGCGGATCATCTCGACGGGTTTGTCCTCGCCGGTGAAGAAGGCTTCCTTCGCCTCCCGGCACCAGAATTCGAGGATGGGTCGGTAGGAGGGATGGCTTTTCAGCAAGGCCTCGATCCGCTCGCGCTGCGGCTGACGGGCAAGATTGAGCTCGAAGATCTGCGTGTCCAGCAAGCCGGAGCCGAGAACGTTGTGCCCGACATCGTCCGCTTCGAGGTCGCGGCAATAGGTGAAGTCGGTCGTGGAGCTGCCGATGTCCACGATCAGCACGGATGCCCGCGCATCGTCCATCGACAGGTAGCCCTGTTCCAGCGCCGTCATCAGCGCGGCGCGCGATTCGGACACGATGCGCGCCTGGCTGAGCCCCGCCGCCTTGGTGAACAGGCGCCGATAGTGGCCCCGCACCGCCTCGCTCCAGCCGGACGGGCAGCCGATGACGAAGCGGCTCTCGCG
>JBATXP010000374.1:0-1849 GCA_049673465.1 Litorimonas sp. | reverse complement strand
CTCCATTGCGGTCGCCGCCCTGATCGCGGCCTTCCTCGCGCACGCTCTCACGCTGGGGGCGGCGCTATGGCAGGACCACCAGGAGATCGTCTGACATGGCCATCGTGGTGCGCCTCGACGTCATGCTCGCCCGGCGCAAGATGACCTCGCGCGAGCTCGCCGGACGCATTGGCATCGCCGAGCAGAACCTCTCGACCCTCAGGTCGGGCCGCGCGCGCGGCGTGCGCTTCGGCACGCTGGAGGCCATCTGCCGCGCACTCGACTGCCAGCCGGGCGACCTCCTCGAGTTCGTCGATGAGGACGGGGAGACGTGATGCGTGGGGACGAGCGGGTGTCGGCATGAGCGGCGCCCGCCCATTCGCGCGGACACTGGCTAGGTATACGGGTCGCGCTCCCTATCGCCCGCCGCTGCGAGGCCCTTAAAGTTCTCGGACCGTCTCCGGAGATGGCGAAAGCGTCCAGAATGGCTGCACTCCCGTTGGACCACCCCATGAAACGTTCAGGGCGTTCCAACAAGGTCGGTTCACCGTTTTCGGAACGCCACCGGGCGTGGGTCTAGGACCTAATGCAACGCCGGCTCTCATCCTGGCAGGTTCGCTAGCGGATCGGCATGCGCCACGCCCAGCGGTTCGAAGTGTCGAACGTTCCGAGTGAGGACGGTAAGGTTATGCGCGGCGGCGATTGCGGCGATCGCTACATCCGCGAAGCCCGGGTTCCGGCCCTTGGCTACGGCCGCATCCGACAACCGGCCAGCCATGCGCGCGACAACGGGGTCGAGCGGTAGGACGCGCGTGCCGTAATTCGCGACGAGGGCGTCGAGCCAGGCGGACAGGCGATCCATCCGCGCGGTGCTGCCCGCCCGCCGCAGCTTGGCGATCCCCGCCTCGATCTCCGCCACCGCGATCACGGGCACGAACAGGTCGTCCGCATGGGCTCGCAGCCATCCCGTCACCTCGTCCGGCAGTGGCGGTTTGCCCGGCCCCGCCAGCGACAGCACCGAGGTGTCGAGGAGATAGCCGCTCACGTCCCGGGATCGGAAAGGTCGGCGGCCTCCAGGGACGTGTCGTCGCGCGGGATGTCCACGCCGCCCGGATAGGACAGCAGGAAGTCCGCGAAGCTGGGTTCGGGATATAGCGTTTCGGCCGCGCTCACCGGCACGACCACGGCAGCGGGGCGGCCGTGACGGGTGATTGTCGTCGGCTCACCGCGTTCGGCCGCCTCCACGAGGGCGGAGAACGCGGCCTTGGCTTCGCGGACCTGCAGGGTCTTCATGAACAGCCTCCTGATGTGACCTCATGTAGTCTCAATAGAGACGCACGGGTCGAGACACAAGGTTTTCGAAAAACCCTGTCCGTCCATCATTCCTGAGTTTGGTGGACGCGTCGGCGCCCCAGTCCACGAACACCGCATGCCACGGGTATCTGGACAAATAGATTGCCGGACGGGTAGTTGGACAAAGCGGCCATCGAGGCCGCGGTGAACGAGGTCCCTCGCCCATGCCTCTGATCGGATACGCCCGTGTCAGCACGCACGACCAGACCCTCGATCTACAACGTGATGCGCTTGCCGGCGCGGGCGTGGACCGGGTGTTCGAGGATGCCGGCGTGTCGGGGGCGAAGGCCGAGCGCCCGGGGTTGGGGAAGGCGTTGGCCTACCTGCGGTCGGGCGACACGCTGGTGGTCTGGAAGCTGGATCGGCTGGGGCGGTCCATGACCCACCTGCTGCAGGTCGTGGCCGATCTGGAGGATCGCGGCGTGGGGTTTCGGTCCCTGACGGAGAGCATCGATACCACTACCCCCACGGGGCGGCTGGTGTTCCACGTGTTCGGCGCCCTGGGACAGTTCGAGCG
>JBATXP010000373.1:0-12304 GCA_049673465.1 Litorimonas sp. | reverse complement strand
GCACGGTCGCCGCCATGAGGAGCATCGCGCCTAGCCAGTGCAGCGCGTCATAGGCGACCAGCCGCGTCCTCAGCCCGGCCAACCGGTAGCTGACGAAGAGGGCGGGTAGGACGAAGCCGATCCAGATGATGACCGCGCTGCCCAGCGCCATCGTCCACGGCCCCGCGCCCCCGTCGGTCGGGGCGAGGATCATCGCGCCGGCCAGGATCGCCGCCATCCAGAACTCAGCGATGAAGATCGCCAGATAGTGGAGCGCGCCGGGCCTGTCCTCCGCAGCTTCCGCGTTCGGCCCGACGGCGGCCAGCCACGGCCTGCGCAAGGCCCGGTAGTAGAGCCCGCCGAACAGAAAGGCCGCCCCTGTCGCGGCGAGGATGGGAACGAGGTTCTGGACGATATAGATCACGCGCTCTTCCTGTGTGGCCCGTATAGGTTACGAACCCGCGCTTGCGGCGGACGGTGCGCCGTTCTACCGCGCGGCGCGACAGATAACGGAGATCACCATGAAACTGGAAAGCGGCCACAAAGCCATCGTCACGGGCGGGGCGTCGGGTCTTGGCGAGGGCACGGCGCGAATGCTGGCTGGCGCGGGCGTGAAGGTCGGCATCTTCGACATGAACGAAGAGCGCGGCAAGGCCGTCGCGAACGACATCGGCGGCGTGTTCGCGCGCGTCGACGTGGCCGACAATGCGTCCGTCGATGCCGGGTTCGAGGCGGTGCGCGGAGAGATCGGGCAGGAACGCATCCTGGTCAACTGCGCCGGGATCGGTGGCGGCATCAAGACCGTGTCGCGCAAGCGGGACACGGGCGAGATCAAGGCGCACGACCCGGAGGCCTTCATCCGCATCATCAACATCAACCTGATCGGCAGCTTTCTGTGTGCCTCCAAGTCGGCGGCCGGAATGATGACGCTGGACCCGACCCAGCCCGACGGCGAACGCGGCGTGATCGTCAATACCGCCTCCGTCGCCGCGCAGGACGGCCAGATCGGGCAGGTGGCCTACGCCGCGTCCAAGGGCGGCATCCTGTCCATGGCGCTGCCCATGGCCCGCGACCTCGCCCGCGAAGGCATCCGCGTGAACACCATCCTGCCCGGCTTCTACGAAACGCCGATCTACGAGCAGATGAAGCCGGAAGTGAAGGAAAACTTGCGCGCCCACGTCCAGTTCCCCAATCGCTTCGGCCAGCCGGACGAATATGCGGATGTGGTCCGGTTCATGGTGGAGCATGGCTACATCAATGGGGAGTATATCCGGACGGATGCCGGGGCGCGGATGCCGCCCCGCTAGAGGCTGGCCCCACGGATTTCGTTCCCCGATAGGGGTCTAAGGGCCGCGAAGCGGACCGTACGAAATCCCGCCGCAGGCGTCCGTCCCAAAGGACGGAAAGGGGATAGTCCGGCGCGAGCCCAAAAGAAGGTCTGCCTTACGGCAGGCTTTTTTCGCTTGTCTCCCCCTCCACCCCATCGCTCCGTTCACTGCGCTCACTCCCGCGATGCGGTCCCCCTCCCCCTGTCCGGGGGAGGAACTTAAAAGGATGGGCATTTATCTCTGTTCCTCCCCCGGACAGGGGGAGGTGCCGCGAAGCGGCGGAGGGGGAGACTAATTGAAAGAGCCGCACAAAGCGCCCTCATCCCGTTCACGCCACCACCCGATAAGCCCCGCCCTTATACCGCCGCACCTCCAGCACATGCGGCGCGACCTCCACGGTTCCCGGCACCACTACCTCCAGCACCACGTCCCTGCGTCCGCGCAATCCCGCCCAGTCGCCGTACTTCTCGAACTCCTGCATCGGCGCGTAGGTCGAGCGTCCGCGCCGGGCGGGCTTGCGGATGGTGGAGCCGCTATTGATCGGCGACAGCTCGATGCGGTTGGCTTCCGCGCGCACGAAGGACAGCGTGTCGATGACGAGCACGTCGCGCGGGCGGTCGCGGTTCATCCTGGCGTTCAGCAGGCGCGACAGGCCGCGCTTTTCGTCCGCCCAGAAGAAGACCCGTTCGGCCAGCATGGCGCACCAGTCCTCGGGCGTGAGGCCGTCGTCGAGGCACTTTTCCAGCGCCGCGTGCGACAGCGGGCGGTTGTCGTTGATCTCTACCCGGCCCAGCGGTGTATCGAGAAAGATCAGGCCGTGCGGGCGGCGATGACGGGTCAGGGCGTCGATCTGGACCTGGGGCAGGCGGATGCGGCGCAGCAGCTCCGCCGTGGGAAACAGGCCGCGTTCCCGAATCTGCGGCCACAGCCCGCTGGCCGTCTGGTGGTAGAGGCGCGGGTGGCGTCGGGCGAAATCCTCAGGAGTCATGGCGCTCATTAGCGGATTTCGGCCCCGCGCACGACCAATGTCGGTTAACCTGCGGCAAATCACTGACATTCATTCGCAACTGCATTGACAACCGTTCGCAATCGCGTATTCCGCCTCCCGTGATTCATTGCATCTGCAACAACATCAACACCAAGGCCGTTCACGCCGCCGCTGCCGACGGCGCGGAAACCGCCGCCTGCGTGCAGCGCGCCTGCGGCACGCGCTTCCGCTGCGGTCAGTGTCGCCCCGACATCGACGCTCGCCTGCGCGACTGGCGCAGAACGCGCCCGCTGCTCGACGCTGCCGAATAGCTCTTCCGGCCCGGCGACTGCGAAGCAGACGCACGGCACCTGACTATCGGTCGCAGAAACCCTGGATCCTGCGACGATTTTCCTTGCAGTTGCAAATCGTTAGCCGCCAATTCGATTGACGGGACGCGCCACCGCGACGTAGATTCCGGACATGAGAAAAGATCCCGAAATGATCGCGCACCTCAACAAGGCGCTCAAGGCCGAACTGACGGCGATCAACCAGTACTTCCTGCATTCCCGGATGCTCAAGGATTGGGGCGTCGTGCGCCTCGCCAAGAAGGAGTATGAAGAGTCCATCGAGGAGATGAACCACGCCGACGAGATCATCGAGCGCATACTCTTCCTCGGCGGGCTGCCCAACCTGCAAGATCTCGGCAAGCTGCACATCGGCGAGGACGTGCGCGAAATTCTCGAATGCGACATGAAGCTAGAGGAGCATGCCATCCCGATGTACAAGGACGGCATTTTCTACGCCGAAACCACGCGAGACTTCGTCACGCGCGACCTGCTGTCCAAGATCCTCGCCGACGAAGAGGAGCATGTGGACTATCTGGAAACCCAGTTCGACCTGATCAAGCAGATCGGCATCGAGCAATATATCAAGCTCAACAGCGCCGCCGCCGACGACGCGAACTATAAAGACTTCCCGTAAGGTCTTTCGGGGCGTCCTCAGCTGTCCGCTGACCAGGCGGCCATGCGCGTCCCGCCCGGTTCGGTGAACTCGAACCGCCGCCCTCCGGGAAAGTCGAAAATGTCGATTTCCAGCACCGCGCCCGCCGCGACCAGCCGGTCGCGGTCGCCTTCCAGGTCGCCGGACTTCAGCACGACCAGCGGCGCGCGGCAATCACCCCGCTCGATCCCAGCCCCCAGCCCGGCCTCTTGGATGTCCCGATAGTCCGGACCGTAATCCACGAAGGTCCAGCCCAGCGCTTCGGCAAAGAAGGCCTGCGTCGCCTCCAGCTCGGGCGAGACGAATTCGACATAGTCGATATGTAGCGGCATGGCGGGTCTCCTGTGCGGGTGCTTCGCCATGCCGGTCGGGTGCGGAACAAGGCGCGTCGTCCACAGGGATGGTTGGCTCGTTGCGGCTCCGTCGCAAAACTGTCACTTGGCGCGGACCGGGCGGCTGTTTATCGGGCCTTATCTGCTGCGGCGTGCCGGGGCGGGCTGACGGGTCTGCGGTGGCACCGCTGGCCGCACGGACAAGGTACATCATGCCCGGTATCGAGATTTTCGGCGTCATCGGCTTCGCGCTGGCCGCCTATTCCGTCATCGCCAACGATGCTATTCAGACGTTGGGAACTTTCCTTCGCTCCAACCAGCACCGCTCCTGGTTCCTGCTCTGGTGCTTCGCGGGCGCGATCCTCGTCGCGGTCATCATCTATGGCTACTACACCTACGACACGGACGTCGCATTCGAGCGGCTGAACAACATCCCGTACCCTGAAAACGGGGTCCAGTGGTACCACGTCATTCCGCCTGCCGTTCTGATCATCCTGACGCGGGCTTCCATTCCGGTATCGACCACCTTCCTCGTCCTGACCATGTTCGCGCTGACGGGCGGGGCGGCCACGGAAGGGCTGCTCGGCTCGATGCTGATCAAGTCGGCGCTGGGCTATGCGGTCGCCTTCGCGACGGGCATCGTGGTCTATACGGCCATCTCCCGCTTCTACGAACGCTGGATCGCCAACACGCAGGAGCAGGGCGCGGCCCCCTACTGGTACGTGTTCCAGTGGATGACCACGGCGTTTCTGTGGTGGCAATGGCTGGCGCAGGACCTCGCCAACATCTTCGTCTTCCTGCCGCGCGAAACCGTCACGACGGGCGGCGAGACGCAAGTCGTCATCGCGGCCTCCACCGTGTTCTGGGGCGGGTTCCTGACGCTGGGGTTGCTGGCCTATACGTTCTCGCGTCGTGGCGGAAAGATTCAGGAGATCGTCAATTCCAAAACCAACACGCAGGACCCGCGCGTCGGCACGCTGGTGGACATCATGTTCGGCATCATCCTGCTGATCTTCAAGGAGATGAACGACATCCCGATGAGCACGACCTGGGTCTTCCTCGGCCTGATCGCTGGCCGCGAACTGGCCGTGTCCTTCGTGGGCGGCCTGCGCGACCGCTCCGAAGCCCTGGCCGACGTGACCAAGGATGGCGGCCGCCTGCTGTTCGGCCTCGCCGTCTCCGTCGCGCTGGCCTTCTTCATCCCGTGGGCGGCAACCGGCAACATGCCGACCTTCTAGCTCCGGCCTCGTTTCGGAGTACGGCCTCCGCTACGGCCATATTTTGGCCCGATTGCCATAATTCTGCCCGAAAGCCTTGGAAGTCGGAGCGACTGGGTAGAAGACAGTCCTGGGGCGCCAGATCTTCACACGGGTGCGCCCCCTGGCGGAAGCGGGCTCATCATGAACTACAAGGACGACCGGTTCGAACTGGATTCGGAACGCCGGGAACTCCGGGTTGGCGGTCGCGTCGTTGCGGTCCAGCCCAAGGTCTACGCCCTGCTTAGCTATCTGGTCCAGCGCCCAGGCACCGCCGTTTCCAAAGACGAGCTGTTGGAGGCCATCTGGCCGAACGCCTTCGTGTCGGAGACCGCGTTGACGCGCTGCGTCATGAAGGCCCGGCTTGCGATCGGAGACAATAAGGCCTCCAGCCGGGCGATCCAGACGCTCCACGGGCACGGCTATCGGTTCATCCGCTCCGAGGGCGGGGCGGCCACGCCCCAGTCTCCTCAGGACACCGCCCCTGCGCCCTGGACTCTCGGCAGAAGAGGGCTTGTCGCCCTCATGGTCCTGACTTTCACGGCGGTTGCGACGGTCCTGTTCCTCGTCTCGCGCCAAGGGGACCCACGCCCGGTCGACCGCGCCCTCTCATCCGTGCCGAAGATTGCCGTTCTGCCGATAGACAATACGACAGGCCGCGAAGACCTGGAGTGGACCGAAATCGGTCTGCTGAGCCTCGTTCATGAGGAACTAGCGCAAAGGCCGGGCATATCCTCGGTCCGTCCGGAGTCGATTTTGGCGATCGCCAACCAGTCGGTCGAGCGTCCCGGCGAGGATCTCACAGTTGCCGACGAAACCCTGCAACTGATCGACCAGCTCGAAGACACGCGCACCGTGATCCGGTCGCGTCTGGTGGCGGTAGAGGACGGACTCGCTCTGGACTATGTCATATACCATGACGGCGGCGTCAGCCTGTCCGGACAGGTGCAGGGCCAGGAGCCGACACAGCTGGGCCGCGCCCTCGCCCGCGAACTGTCGGCCCGGTTTCTCCGCCCCGACGCCGGGGCCGTGAACGTCCAGCCGATCTCGGAAGACCCACAGGCCTTGGAGGCCTATGCCAAGGGTCTGTCCGTCCGCTCGGCCGGAAAATATGACGAAGCGATCGCCGAGTTCGAAAGGGGGCTGCTGGCCGATCCCGGGAATTTCTGGCTGCAGCACGAGATCGCCCAGATCCTGACCCGCCAGGGGCAGTACGCTGCCGCAACGGAGCGCCTCGACCTCTTGCTGGAGGAGGGGCGGCTTTCCGACCGGAAAAGCGCGACCCTCTATCTCGGATATGGGGATGTGGAGTTCCGCAGCGGAAATTTCCTCGATGGCCGGAAGTACTTCGAAATGGCTCTGGACCATGCGGAAAAGGCCGGTGCATCGGATCTGATCGTCCAGGCGCTGATCGAGCTTGGGTCCGTGTCCACGGACATGCGGGAATTCGACACGGCTCGCACCTATCTGAACCGGGCGCTGGAGGTTTCGACGGCCCAGCCCGAAGGGTCCCTGCCGGAGCTGCTTATGCCGTCAATGGGCATTCTGGAGGCCTCGGAAGGACGGTTCGAGGAGGCCATCCCCTATTTCGAAGCTCACATGACGCGCGACCGCCTGCTGGGCGACATGTCGAGCATGCCTTACAATCTGGGCAATCTGGGTCGGTTGAGCCACGAACTGGGACGCTATTCGGATGCGGAGCGGTACTATACGGAGTCCGTCGCCCTGTTCAGGGAGCAACAGGCGCTTGGCGCGCTGGGCTTCGACCTCGTGCGGCTGGGTGCGTTGCAGGCCGATTGGGGCAAGGAAGACGACGCCTTGCGGAGCCTGTCCGAGAGTGTCGAGATTGCCCGCACGACCGAAAGCAACAGGGTCATGCGCCTTGCGCTGAAAAACCGGGGCGACTTGTTCGAGGATATGGGCAGAACCGAAGACGCGCTTGCGGACATGTCGGCTTGGTTGGAGCTCGAGCGCGAATTCGGAACCGAGACGACGATCCGCGGCGCGGAACTCGGGGTCGCCGCCCTGCAGATCCGGACGGGGCAAGCCGAGGCGGCGCTGGATCTGGCGCAGTCGGTGATCGATACGCCGTCCGAACCGGCGGACCCGTTCCTGGAACTCGATGCCTGGCTCGTAAAGGCCGAGGCTCTCCATGCCCTGGAACGGTCTGCGCAAACCGCCGAAGCTCGGTCGACCGCGCTCGAGCTCATCCGCCAGAACGACTCCGCCCTGTCCCAGGTAGGGGCCGCCTGTCGCCTGGCCCGGCTCGAGGCTCCGGCTGGCGAGGTGACGGCCTTTGCCATGTCGATGTCCGAACGCCACCCGGACCATCACTGTCTGGAAGACCTGGATCGGAGCCCCGCCCGGCCCTGACCCAGGTGCCCACCTTCCCCGTGGGACCTTCACCCCTGTCGAGCCCGCAGGAACGGGATCAGGGAGGGGTGCAGGGCAGGCGGATAGGGGAAACCACTGCCGGTTCCGAAACCCTTGATGGGTTGCATGGAGGCGATGTCCAGCGCGCCGCCATTGATGGTGATGTTGCGCGCGACGAGACAGAGGCTGTGGCAGGACCCATCGAGTGTGCCGTCGAAAACGAAATCGTTGCTGGGCGCATAAATCGTGCCAAGCGATTCCATTCGACCGCCATAACCGATCCGGTGCGTCTCTCCGGATGTCGTGCTTCGGTTGGAGAAGAGCACGTAGCCTTGGTACGGACCGGTTTTCAGTCCACTCAGGCTAAGCGTGCCCCCGGCGACCTCCAGCGCGGCATCTTCGCCCGTGAAGTATAGCATCACGTCGCGACCTTCGATTCGCGCTTTGTCCAATCCGGCTTCCAGCTTCAGGGGGCCGTCCTTGAAGACATATGTGCCGGGCATCAGGGTCACGGAGCGGGCGTTCAGGATCGTCAACCCACCCTGATAGATGCCAGGATGAACGACGACGGGCTGACCCGGTCGGTCCAGCACCGTGTCCCGGAAGGTCTGGCATGCCGTGTGAACGCGCGATCCGCCCCGAACATCCTGGCACGAGACGTAACCCGGGTCGCGCTCCTCTGCGAGCAGGTCCTTCAAGGCATACATGTCCTTGCTGATGCGGCCCGGCGAACGCGATCCACCCGCTGTATAGGTCCTGACCCCGCCAAACGATCCCAGCGGGCCCAGTTCGATGCTCACGGAGTCCCCGGCGGTGGAGTTGGTCCAGACGTCATGCGTGTCGAGATCCGCCGAGCCGGTCATGGCGAAGGATGCCGACCGGCTTTCGTCCAGCGTGTGGATCGTCGGCACGGGTGGAATGACGGCGATGGTGTCGGCCCTGACGGTGACATCGATGTCGAACAGCGTCCTGAAGAAGGCCTGCACGGCGTTGCCCCGCTCGACCGAGAACTCCCCGGTCACGTGAACCGCATTTATGAGCCGGAAGGGCGGCGTGGATGAAAACGTTCGCGTTTGAGGGTCCCATTCACCGACCTCGATGTCCGAAATCACCACAGCCCTGTCGTCGTCGGCATCGAGCAGATTGAGTTGACCCATCTGCATGGCTCGCTCCCCCGCCTTCTTTAACGTCTTTTCCTTCACGAAACTGATTGCGCGAACTTCGGTGATGCTACCGTGGCTGGCGATTTCCAATGCGACGCTGTCCACATTGGCCTGGAGCTTGTTGCGCATGATGAAAAGATATCCGGCATCGACGGCAAGCGACGCGATCATCAGCAAGACGGGAATGGCAATGGCGCACGCCATCGCCGTCGCTCCGCGGGCATCGTCCGCGAACCTTTTCGGAAGCCCTACGATCCGGTGTCTTGCAGCGGTGAGAACGGTCATGGCGATCACCGCCCTGTCGCGAAGCTGGAGGTCTTGAACTCCGGCGACACGGACCGGACGGTGAAGTCCTTCATGAAGTGCTCCAAGGCCGTGTAGGGGAATTTCACCAAAGTCATCGAAGCGGTCGGGCCGCTGATCTCGAAGGTTCTGTATTCGCCGCTCTTACGGGCGATCAGGAAGGTCAGGTTCTGCGAAAAGGCCGCGCCGAGCTGGTCTTGGGCCAACTTGATCGCCTCTTCGTCGGACATGTCGCTATAGGCGATGACCCGGTTGGTCTCATTGGCAACGTGCTGCAACTTGTTGTAGCGGAACATGGCGTTGGAAAAGTTGAGCATGCCGAAAAGCAGCGCAATGAGAACGGGCGAAATGATCGCGAACTCGAGCGCGGCGATCCCTGACTCGTCGTCTCGGAATTTCCTTCGCAGCCCTTTCGGACCGAGGCCACGATTTGTCGCTTTGGACCTATTCCCGGTCGCCTTTTGATGAATAGACATAACTGCGTCCCCGTCTGTTGGTGTTCTCACACAAGAATGGGGGATGGCTTGAAGGGATGCTTGACCTCTGGCGGACTATTCAGTGACCACCGCCAATAGTCATAATGCAGACAAATCAGGGGTTTGAATGGCGTTTAACTCCTTTTTTACCCTGGCAATCGCAAAGCGGAACAGACGTGAACTCACCAGTGTGAGCGGATCGGGCAAGCCCACGACGAGACAGGCGTCCCGATCGTGGCGCGTTGAGTATCGTGGTCGGAGTGTCGGAAATCGGGTCGGTTGGTCCCTTCACCTTCCCGGCAAACCCCTGCCTGTCATGCTTATTTTCCGGACTGCGTGGATGACTGCCAAGAGTTCGGTGCAGCGCACATGAGTCCCCGTAAAGGGCGATGCATTCGCTTGTCGTAACGCCTGAACGGCAATGCGGAGCCGCCGCGGAAGACGCGGTCTATTTATCCGCCCACGTCGCCTTCTCCGCATCCGAGTTGAAGCGCGACGCGCGCTCCATCAAGGCCTTCATGGCTTCGCCCGTTTCTGGCAGGGCCTCGCGCGGCATGTCCATGTGGTCGACGGGGAACTCCTGCACGTACTGCTCGATCACGGGCAGGGTGACGTCCAGCGCGTAGTTGGGGATTCGGCGGCCTTCGCGGAACTCCGCGATGGGGATTTGCGCCTCGATGATGTCGTCCTCGGTCTGGCTCTCCGACTTGGCCAGCACCTTGCCCCAATCGTCCACGATCAGGCTTTCGCCCGCCGTGTAGCCGGGAATGTCGAAGGCGATGTTGGCCATGGCGGAGTAGAAGTCGTTCTGTGCGGCCGTGGCCATCACGTCATGGTCGGCGAACAGGGTCGCGGTGCGCAGCATGATCTCTGTGCCGCGCATGGCGTAGGCGGCGAAGACGAACGGGTCGAACTGCACGGTCGACACGGCGATGTTGCCGAACTCCGTGCGTACGACCGGGAACTCCGCCTCGGGGCCGTACATCTCCCGGTAGCGCGAGCGCACGCTCTCGATGGTGGTGGTCGTGATTTCCCGGTCGGGATAGATCCGCTTGATGTTGCGCGTCTTCCAGAACCGCTCCACCAGAACGCCGTCCGTGTCGATCACCCCGTTCAGGCTCAATATGTGGCCGGGCCAGTCCGGGTCGGTCGCGTAGGAACCGAACACGATATAGGTGTCGCAGTCGCGCGCGATCTGGCCCAGGAAGTCCGTCTCCGGTCCTGGCATCTGGACGGTATATTTCAGCTTTTCCGTGCGCGTCCCACTGGAATAGCCCGTCAGCGGAAACTCGTGATAGAGCAATATGTCCGGCTTGGACCCGGTCGAGCACGCCTCGTCCGCCATCGCCTTCATGTGGGCCAGATTCCCCGCCAGCCCGTCCTCGATGGTCGGATAGTCCGACAGGTTCTTCACCGTGGTCTGCAGCACCTTGAGCGTGATGACGTCCTTTTCCAGCGGCACGGTCTCGTAGGAGCCGTCGGGCTGGACGTAGAGGAAGTCCGGGGAGGCCTCCCGCTGCGCGTCTGACACGCTCGCGCAGGCGCTGAGAAGAGCCGTGGAGACAAGGAAAAGGCCGGATCGCATGGGCGGGCTCCATAAGGTTAATGCCCATGGATCGCCCGCCCCGCATCCTCGCGCATTATGATAGCGCAAGTGGAGGCAGCGACTATTCCTGCGAAGCCACGAGTCCGATGATGCTGCGCATCAACTGGTCCAGGGCTCCTTGCGTGGTCGCAAGCCCGGTGCCGTCATTGGTGGACATGACGATCACCGTGTCGCGTTCGGGCAGGACACCGATCAGGGAATACCACATCGTGTTGGAGCCGTTGTGCCAGATGAGGGGCTCCGTCTCTCCGTCCAGGCTGACCTCCTGCACGACCCAGCCATAACCATAGCTCCCGAGCTGGGCGGTGTGCAGCCGGTCGAACGTCTCCTGCGACAGGATCGCGTCCGGGGCGTCGCCGCCCTGCGCGTGCGCCATGCCGTATCGGACGAGATCGTCCAGCGTCATGTGCAGCGTGCCTGCCGCCGCCATCCAGCGTGGGTTGTCCGCGCCGGGAAGCGTTGGCTCCGCCGTGACCTTGGCCTCCTTGGTGCCGCGGTGGCCGCGCGGTGCATCGTCTCCGGTCGGAGCGCCGAAGCCGAGGCTGTTCAAACCCAGCGGCTCCGCAAGACGTGTCCGCACCAGGGATTCCCAAGGCTGACCCGTCGCGGTCTCCGCCATGATGGATGCCAGCAAATAGCCTTCGTTGGAGTAGGCGAACGCCGTGCCCGGCTCGGTTGCCGGTGCGTCGCCCAGAACGGTCGCGGCCACCTGACGACGCGCATCGGCAAGCGCTTGGCCGCCCGTCGCCTGTAAGGTGAAGGCGGATTGAGGGGCGGCCGGAACGCCGGAGCGGTGCGTCAGCAGCTGTTCCAGCGTGACGTCCCGCCATCCGTCTTCCATCTCCACATCCCCGAGGTGGTCCCCCAGCCTGTCGTCCCAGCGCATCGTGCCGTCCTCGACCAGGGTCGCGATGATGGTGGACGTCATGGACTTGCCGATGGACCCCATGTGATAGCGGTCGTCGAGCGACAGCGGCACGTCGGAACCCATGGTCCGGGTTCCGGTCACTGCCTCTCCCACGACCTCGCCATCGACGACGACCTTGACGGCCAGGCCGACCAGGTCGGCCTGCGCGACGATGCTTTCCACGGCAGGCTGGATTCGAGCCGACAGCGGCGCGCCTTCGGTCTGTCCCGATGTCTGGGTCTCCGACTGCGGCTCCGTTGCGACCGCTTCGGCCGCGGCGTCGGGTTGCCCCTCGGCTGTGGATGGCGCTTCGAGATCCGAAGCGGCGTCCCCACATCCCGCAATCAGCGCAAGTGCGGCGACGCTTCCAAGACAAAGTTTCCAAGTCGGCATGATCAAGCTCCCAAACGCCAACGGCTCAATGGCCATATCGACTACAGGAGTAGTCGGCTGTGCGCCCAGCCGTCAAGATGAATATTGGCGATTGGAAGTCGGAAAGCGTGCGGATGCCGAAGCCGACGTGCAGGGCACTTACTCGGCGGGTTCGAGTTCCGCCGGGGTTTCGGCCTTGTCCGTCTTGCCGGCCTCGTGCACGCGGGCCATGGCATACAG
>JBATXP010000372.1:0-4731 GCA_049673465.1 Litorimonas sp. | reverse complement strand
CCGCCGGGGTCGCGGCGGGGGCGTCTGGCTGGGCGGAGGCGGCGGGCTGGGCGGGGTTGGTAGACGGCTGGTCCATCGTGAAGGGCTCCGTTTCGATGTGCTGGGAGAAAAGGTGGGTCTTGAATCGCGCATCGTCCGGGCCGCCGGCCTGCGCGGCATACTGGATCGCCTGGGTGCCGAGCGAGGCGGGGCGGTCCGTCATGGCGAGGCCGACGAGATAGGCCTTGCCGGTTCCGGCGAAGTTCGAGATCACTTCCATGGAGGGAAACAGTTTCTGGCCGCGCGCATTGATGTTGAGCAGCGCGACCGTGGGCTTGACGCGGGCCCAGAGCGCCATGCGCCCCTTGCCATCGGTTTCGGCCTTGAGCGCCACCACCTCGCCGAGCGCGGGATAGTCGCCGTAAGGCGACAGGCCGGTGACGTGTTCGGCGTTGATGAGGGCGGTATATTCGGCCGGATCGTAGGTTTCGGCCATTTCCTCGATATGGGCCGGGCTGACTTCCCGGCCGTCCACGGTCGGGCCGGACAGGCCGACGATGAAGAAGGCCGAGATCAATCCGAGGGAGGAGGGCGTTCCGGTCATGACGCTGCCCTGCGCCGGGCGGGCCGCCTCTTCCAAGAGCGCGCGGTGCGGCCAAGCGACTTAGGACTTTATTCAGGGGCGCGGCGGGGTTTTCCCGCCCTAGTCCGCTGGGCATGGTCCCAGGCCCCGACACGGAAGACGGTGCGACCGCCCTGTCCGCCCATCCCCGGCGGCGTGCGGCGCGGCTCTACTGGCAAGGCTACACGGTGCGGGAGATCGCCACCCGGCTGAACGTCCCCTATGGGACGGTCAATACGTGGAAGCGGCGCGACGCGTGGGACGCGGCGAGCGTGGCGCGGAAGGTCGGCAGCTGCACCGAAGCGCGGCTGTCGCAGCTTGTCCTGAAACCCGAAAAGACCGACCGCGACCTCAAGGAGATGGACGCGCTGGGCAAGCTGATGGAGCGGACCGCGCGGATCGGCCGGTTCGAGGCGGGCGGCAAGCCCGCGACCCTGAACCCGAAACTGTCGCGAAAGCCCGCCAAGCCGGGCGCGAAGAACGCGCTGAGCGAAGCGCAGGTGCAGGACCTGATCGACGCGTTCGAGACGGGCCTGTTCGACTATCAGAAGAGGTGGGCGGCGGCGAAGACGCACCGTATCCGCAACATCCTGAAGAGCCGGCAGATCGGCGCGACCTGGTATTTCGCGCGCGAGGCCCTGATCGACGCGGTGACGACGGGGGACAATCAGATCTTCCTCTCGGCCTCGCGGGCGCAGGCCCACGTCTTCAAGGGCTACATTCTGGATTTCGTCAAGGAGGTGACCGGAGTCGAGCTCAAGGGCGACCCGATCCGGCTATGGAACGGGGCGACGCTCTATTTCCTCGGGACCAACTCCCGCACCGCCCAGAGCTATCACGGCCATCTCTATTTCGACGAATATTTCTGGGTCCACAAGTTCCAGACGCTGCGCAAGGTCGCGTCCGGCATGGCGATGCACAAGCGCTGGCGACAGACCTATTTCTCCACGCCGTCGACGCTCGATCACGACGCGCACCCGTTCTGGTCGGGCAAGCTGTTCAACAAGGGCCGGGCCAAGCGGGACCGGGTGGAGATCGATACGAGCCACGCGGCGTTGCGGGACGGGGCCAAGTGCGCGGATGGGCAGTGGCGTCAGATCGTGACGGTGGAAGACGCGCAGGCGGGCGGGTGCGACCTGTTCGACATCGAGGCGCTGCGCGGGGAATATTCCACGGCGGAGTACCGCAACCTGCTGATGTGCGAGTTCATCGACGCGGCCGCGTCGATCTTCAGCCTGCGCCAGCTCCAGGCCTGCATGGTGGATAGCTGGTCGGTATGGCGGGATTTCGCGCCCTTCGCCGCCCGCCCCGTGGGCGACCAGGCGGTCTGGATCGGCTACGATCCGTCGCGGTCGCGCGACAATGCGTCCGTCGTGGTGGTGGTGCCGCCGAGCGTGCCGGGCGGGCTGTTCCGGGTGATCGAGAAGCAGAGCTGGACCAATATCAGTTTCGAGGAACAGGCGCGCAGGCTGCGGGCCCTGACTGAAAAGTACAATGTGGCGGCGATCAACATCGACGCGTCCGGCATGGGGCTGGGCGTGTATGAGCTGGTCCGCAAGTTCTTCCCGCGGACGCGCAAGATCGTCTATTCGGTGGAGACCAAGACCCGCCTCGCCGTCAAGGCGATGCACCTGATCCAGAACCGGAAGATACATTGGGATGCGGGCTGGTCGGACATGGTGGCGAGCCTGCTGTCCATTCACCGGTCGCAGACCGAAAACAGTCGCCACATCACCTATAGCGCCGGGCGGTCCGGCGAGACGGGGCACGCCGACATCGCCTGGGCGCTGTTCAACGCGCTCGACACGATGGCGATCGACTCCGTGGACGCCGTCGGCGGAACCAAGAAAGGCAGGATCATATGGCCGAAAGAGGCTTGAAAGCCCATGCGGGCGAGCGGGGCGAGCCGCGCAAGACACCGATGGTGTTTTCCTTCGGGGATCCCGATCCGAGCCTGGGAGACACGCGCCTGCTGGGCTATGTGGTGCCCAGCTTCGCGGGCTATTACGACCCGCCCGTCCCGTTCCAGGGCATTGCCGACACGCTGCGCGCGAGCGTGCATCATGCCAGCTCGCTGAAGGTGAAGCGCAACCTGCTGGTCAAGACCTTCGTTCCGCACCGGCTGCTGAGCCGGGCGGACTTCTCGCGCTTCGCCTATGAGTTCCTGACCTTCGGCAATGGCTATCTGGAGCGCAAGGAGTCGATGCTGCGCACGGCGGTGCGGCTCGCGCCCGCCCCGGCCAAATATATGCGCCGGCACAAGGACGGGCATCTGGGAATGATCTCGCCCTCCGGCACGGTCCACGACTTCGCGGCGGACGCGGTGTTCCACCTGCTGGAGCCGGACGTGGATCAGGAGGTCTACGGGCTGCCGGACTATCTCGCCGCGCTGCAGCCGATCTGGCTGAACGAGAGCGCGACGCTGTTCCGGCGGAAATACTACAAGAACGGGGCGCATGCGGGGTACATCGCCTATCTGACGGACGACCAGTTCACCGAAGCCGACGTGGAAGCGCTGCAGGAGCAGATCACGGCGAGCAAGGGGCCGGGCAACTTTCGCTCGCTGTTCATGCACGCGCCAGGGGGTAAGCCGGACGGGCTGAAGATCATCCACCTGTCGGAGGCCACGGCCAAGGACGAGTTCTCCAACGTCAAGAATATCAGCCGCGACGACGTGCTGGCCGCGCATCGCGTGCCGCCTCAGCTGATCGGGGTGGTGCCGGTCAATGCGGGCGGGTTCGGGTCGATCACGGACGCGCTGCAGGTGTTCGAGCGCAACGAGATCGCGCCGCTGCAGCGCCGGATGGAAGAGCTGAACCAGTGGATCGGGGAGGAGGTGATGCGCTTCCTGCCGTTCGACTGGGAAGAGGCGCAGGCGCGGGGTGTGGGGGCCGTGGTTCCCTAGATACGCACCGCAAGACCAGGTCCGACCAGCCCGCCGCTCGTCCCGGCGGGCTTTTTCGTGCGCGCTCTCAGCAGGACGGGAGGGGGCATCGGGGGTCGGGGCACAGCGATCGCGCCCCGACCCCACATTTCGCACTGCCCCCCCCGCCTCCGATGGACATCGAGGGCGCTTTTTCAATGCAAATTAAATTTTGTATCTAGTCGTTTGCCCAAAGGCCTAGAACGCCGCTGTTACTGGGAAATTCAGTGTGGATCAGAAGCACGCCCCTCACATGGGAGAGACTTCAATATGCAGGAATGCGCATAGGTGGACCCGCGCAGGACAATCGCCAAACCAACGCTTCACTCAGACGAAAAAATATCTGCCCCTTGGCTAAAGGTAACGTTGGTAACTACCTAGGCAAAACGGGGGTCAAGTGATTGTTTTTCAATAATTATTTTAGTTACCCCAAAAGGTAATTTTGGGTAATCCGAAAGGTAACCGTGACCTAAGCCATTGAGATCACAGCATTCTGCGCAACGGCTGAATTACCAATGAAAAGGTAATTGGATTACTTCTAAATTACCTTTTAGGGTAATCACTTTTCCTGTTGTGTTTCAAGCACCTAACTACTGTTATACGACAGCGTTACCAATGTTACCTGTTTCCCGTGTCCGGAAAAATTCTGACGGTTTGACGCACGCGCATGTCGCATCACCTCACTCAGATAGGATTTGTGCGAGCTTAGCTAATACTGTGGTTCTCTCGGACACCGCCGGCATAGAATCGCCCAGATACTGCCCAGCAACTACGGGCAATATGGGCTAGGAATGGGGGATTTATGCACACATTGGTGAAAGATCGCCTGACGTAGGAAGCGCCTAATCGACACCAAAAGTTCATCGGTTACAAGCGCTTAGAAGTAAAATCCATGGTGGGCGATACTGGGATTGAACCAGTGACCCCTACAATGTCAATGTAGTGCTCTCCCGCTGAGCTAATCGCCCGTTCCATGGATGAACGTTGGACCGGAAGCTTGGCCTTTGGGGCCGTCCGGCGTTCGGGAAGAGGCGACATAGGCAAAGGGGAAAAGGCTGGCAAGGCCAAATCGCGCGGCGTTGCAGTGGCGGGACCGGGCGGGAGCGCCCTTCGGTATGGCTGCGGGGCGCGCGGCTTGTCCGGCGGACCGGGCGGGGCTAAGCGCGGGCTTCGATGACGCCGCTCACCCGCCTTTCCTGCCTCGGCC
>JBATXP010000371.1:0-4354 GCA_049673465.1 Litorimonas sp. | reverse complement strand
GGGCGAGGGGCCGGGCTTCGCCTTCCCGACGCGCGCCTTTGTGTGCCGAGCCACCTGACGACCAACCCGAAAGGCCCTGCCATGGACTTCACCAACCACGCCCGGATGCTCGTCACCGACGCACTGCACGACCGGACCTTCCCGGACACGGACGCTGTGTTCGCCGCCGCCCGCGCCGTGCAACCCGTGTTGCGGAAGCGCGGCGGGGAGGCCGAGTTCGCGGCCGTGACGCCAACGATGGAGATGCAGGACGGCCTCGACGGCACGCTGATCGTCACGGCTGACGAAGCGCCCGAAGGCACGAATGAGTTTACCTCGACTGCGCGGATCACGCTGCAGTTCGGGGTCAAGCGTGTGGCGGGCGGGTTGCGACTGTCGCTGTGGAGCGCGTCGTGACCTACCTTCCCATGTCCCGCCGCCGGATCGACCATATCGTCATTCATTGCGCAGCCACCATGCCCTCGCTCGACATAGGCGCAGAGGACATTGACCGCTGGCACAAGGCGCGAGGATGGTCAGGCATCGGTTATCATGGCGTCATCCGCCGCAACGGCGCGTTCGAGCCGGGCCGCTCGGTCCACAAGACAGGCGCGCACGCGCGGGGCTTCAACCGGAACTCCATCGGCGTCTGCCTTGCGGGCGGGCTGGGCAGGGACAATCGCCCCGCACCTGACTACACGCGCGCCCAATGGCGGACGCTACGGCGCGTCATTGCTTGCCTGCGGGAACAATACCCAGACGCAGATTTTGTGGGCCATCGCGACCTTCCCGGCGTGGCGAAGGCGTGTCCCTCGTTCGACCTACGCCACTGGCTGGCGACGGGGGAGGTCAGGGCATGATCCCCGCGCCCCCCAACCCAATCCGCACGGCTATCGCCAGCTTCTTCGGCGGCGGCGCGCTCTACGCCTTCCTCGCCATCGGGGCGGTGTTCGTCGTTTGGGCCGTGTCTTCTCTGATCGGCATTGGCGAGGACCGCCAGCAGGCGAAGCAGGACGATGCAGACGAACAGGTCGAACAGGTCGTGGGCGAGACGCTTATCGACACGGGCGAGGCCGACGACACATTCCAACAGGAGAAAGACGATGCGACCACTGAATTGCACGCGGTCTACACGGACGCCGACGTTCGCCTGGCCTATCAGCAAGGCGTCAACGCCGCGCTGCGGGAGCGGCAAGGCGAGGCGCTGGATGCAGCGCGCGTGGCGGGCGGCTGCCTGTCTGTGCCTTACCGTCCTGGCGACGGCTTGCACGACAGCGCCCGAACCCTCCAGGAAAGCTTTCGTGGACGCGGCGTTTCTGGCGACGGAGCCGGACCCGATCAGCGAGACCCGGTGCGAGAGGCCCCGCGCGCCTACCCGCTTGCAGGGGCCGGACCTGCGGGAGATTGACGGGCCACTGGACGACATCGCGCAGGGGCGGGAATACGGCGTCACCCTGAAGGAGGGGCTGGACACGAACGCGGCGGACATCGACCGCTTCGAGGCGTGGGAGGCCTACTGCGACCGGCTGGAAGCGGCGGCGGACAAGCGCGAGGCGGACAAGGCGGAAATCCGGGCGGAGTTGATCGAAGTGCTGAAAAACGAGCGGCGACCTCTGCGGTTCGACTGGCCCTTCTAGCTCCAAACCGCGCCCCCGGTTAACGACATACCCGCCCGCACGGCGCATGGTCCTCTCATTGCCCGCCTTTCCCCATCGCGGCGCATATAGTGTTGAAGCCCGCCCGGTTCGCCGTGGCGGGCTTTTTGCGTTCTGGGGATTTCAGGGAGTTTTGGTCAGCGCTCTATCCGTTGAGCTACGGGCACACGGCGCGTCGGGATTCGAACCCGGAACCTCTGGCTACTCACTCTTTCGGACCCTGACGCCCGCCCGGATTATCAAGATGCAAGCGGCCTGTCCGAGGCGCGTCACCGCTTCCATGTCCTGTTTCCATATCGAGACGCGCGCCCTATGGGAATCCCCGTCATGCCCGAACCCGCTCCCGACCTCACCCTAGCCGACCTGCAAGCCATCGCGGACCAGTTGCGCGGTAAAGCGGCCCCGGACCTCACCATAACGGACGCGGAGAGCCGACAGCGCGCCGAGGACATGACAGTGGAGAAGACGGGCGAGGGCACGGTCATGATCTCGCGCAGGCTGCTGCGGAGGCTGCTGGACCTCGCGGCGAAGGGGTTGGCGGACTAGCCGATCGGCAGGATGACGTAGAGCGCCAGCAGTATTGCCGCGCCCCAGCCCGCCAGTCCCCACCACGACATGGGTGCATGGTCACGCGCCGATCCGTAGGGTTCGCCCGTGTGCAGCGAGCGGGTGGCCTTTTCGCCGATGTCGTCCAACACCTTCTGTTGCTCCGGTGGCAACGGGTGAGGAAAAGCCTTGGCGACGGGCTGCGACGCCTCCACGACCATTTTAGCGTCGTCCAAGGTGTCCAAGATTTCCGGCCCCTGGTTCACGTCCTGAATGCCGTCTGAGATAGCGTGCCAGCGTCCGTTGTGCTTTGTGACGGTGCCAGCCCACTTGCCGTCCGGGTCGATATACGACCACGCCTCGCCGCCTGCATATTCGTGCCAGCCGTGATTTCGGGGTGGCTGGTCGTTGGGGCCGTGGTCCATCCGCCTATCCTGCCAGCAAAGCCAGCGCGGTCAAGCCAATGAGGAAGCCTGCTGCGGCGACGAGCGGGGCAAGGCGCATGCGTTTGCGCTCGGCCCGGTCGGCCGCGTCGTGACGGGCTAGGTCGGAGTCGGTGGGGGTCATGGCTCCATCTGCCAAGCGGGAAGGGCGCGGTCCATGCCAATCTCCCGCTCAAGCTCTCGCGCATTCCGTCGAGCGCCGTTCGCGGTGGCTCGATGCCCAAGACCTGCCATGAGCCGCTTACCGGAAGCGACGACGTCACCTCTCCCGCGAAGCTCCTTCGCTAGGCGAACCTCGTAGATGGCCGCCCACGTCCAGAACACCGCGCTTATCCTCGCACCGACAGGGCTGTTCGTATCGATAACCATGCCTACGACCCACCCTTCTGCGCGTCCGCATCTTCCTGCGGCGGGTCGAGTTGGAGGGCGGCGCGGGCTGCATTCACGACAGGGCTGTGCGGGGCTGTGGTTCCCGGCGCATACTCCGACACCATCCGACGCAAAGCGGCTTCCGTGCGAGCGCCCTTGGCGGCGGTTATAAGTAACCGCTCCTCCAACTCCGCCACCCGCTCCTGCGCTTCGGCAAGCTGGGCTTCTAGATCAAGGGAATACGCTGCGGTCTTTTTAACCTCTCTGTAGATCATTATGTGAGACACCTTGCGCGGGTCGTAGCTAAGTAACTCCAAGTCTGGTCGCTCCACCTTCACTTCATCCGTCATGGCTTGGCTCCTGTGGGCTGGGTGGTTGGGGGAGGGGGCGCCAGTGGGTAGGCTGGTAGTCGCAGGCCTGCCAGTATTCCTCGAAATGCGCTTGCTCCATGAAGGTCTCCGGGTCTTCTCCGAAGCGGCTCTCTCCGAAATGCGTTTGCCAAAAAGACACCGCAGGCACAGCGCCCGGACGGCAGGTCAAGATGCGCGTGCCGTCCTTGGGCGCGGTCTCAATCGGCCTCCACTCCACCGCGTCCAGCCAGGCTTGGGCGAGCGCGGGGGTGGCGGACATAAGCTGTGTATTCGGAACACTGCCAAACCACTCCGTAGCAAGCGCATCGCCAGTCGCGTCTTGGCAAATGATGTAGTCGCCTTCGGGGTTGAGGGCCAGCTTCCAAGGCCCCGGCGTCGCCTCCGCCAGCATCTCCCGCACGGCGTCCGGGGTGAGTGGGGGCGTCATTGGGCGGGCTTTGTTTTAACGAAGTCGCCATGTTCCCACCCATCAGAACAATCACCTCTATTCATAGGGTTGTGGGGCTGGCTCCTATCAACGGTAAGCGTGTAATCCAAAAGCCAGCCCCCACAAACTGCTGGCAGCTCCGAGTTGATAGCTGTGACGATCAACTCGACGCCATCATAGTCCCCCTTGTAGGTGCTGTTTGTAATGCGAACACGGTCGCCGATGTTGTAAAGGTTCATCCTCTACTCTCCTTCGCCCGCAGGCTCTTGCGCGGACGGTGCCGCTGGGTTGGTTGATGCGGCAAGCCCGTCACGGAATGCGATAAACTCCTCCACCCATTCCAAGGCGAGTTTAGCGGCAAATCCCCCGCCCGTACCCTTGTCAGGCGTATCGCCGGGTTTGATCATCATGAACCAGCGCTCCGACGGGTCGGAAGGGTTGTGGGGCAGGGCATCGCCTGATACGCCCTTGAGATTGCCGATCGTGCCGACCAAGCAGGCGCACTCGCCGGAATAAGTCGAGCCATCCACACGTCCCTGACGTAGCGCTTCGGCCACGCCGTCA
>JBATXP010000370.1:0-1915 GCA_049673465.1 Litorimonas sp. | reverse complement strand
CTGACCATCATCGGACGCGGGCCCACCAGGCTCATGTCGCCGCTCAGCACGTTGATCAGCTGCGGCAGCTCGTCGAGCGAGGTCTTTCGGAGGATCCGTCCCAGCGAGGTGATGCGGGGATCGTCCTTGAGTTTCTGGGTCCGGTCCCATTCGGCACGGGCCATCGGGTCGGAGGCGAGATGCGCCTCGAGGCGGGCATCGGCGTCGATCACCATCGAGCGCAGCTTCCACATGCGGAACGTGCGGCCGCGGCGGCCGACGCGGTCCTGACTGTAAAACGGGTTGTAACCGTCCCGCATCACCAGAAGGGCCGCAAGCACCACCAGCGGTATCCAGAACGGCATCGACAGCACGATCAGAGTCACGTCGAACAAACGCTTGAGTACGCGGCGATATAGTAGGTTGCCGGCATGGTCATGCGCCACAGCTTCCGGGCCACCCGCCATCTGCACATCCAGGGATGCGTTCAGGCCGGGCAACGCCGGGGCAGCCGAGGCGTCGAAATCATGCAGGTCAGACGAGTGGGCAGTCATGTCCGTCTCCGGCCACGGCCCGTTGGCGGTGGCGCTCTTCTTAATGTCGGTCCGCATATCGGGCGTAAAACGACTTTGGCAGGTTGGGTTGCATCTTCTTCGCGAAGACCGGGATCGATCCGTCGCTGGTTAAAATATCTGTCGGCGCCGATAAGCGATATCAGAGACGATGACAGTACATATCATCTCTTCGGGCGGGGGGGCGACATGGCTTTTTGGCCAGTATGGGCCTTTCGGCGGCAGTGGAATTCGGAGATTGTCGTAAAAATCCGTTCAGTTGGATGGTGGTTTTCCCTACTTTCGCTCATTCCGCGTGTCGTGAGGGTCCGAACACCGGTTCCGTGATGCAAATGACGTGTTTCAATTGGCTTCGATCGTGCCGGGGATACACACAAAAGGCCTTGGATACCAGGTGATTTGCGGGTGTCGGGGGCTCGGAACCCGGTGGGCGGGGCCCGTCCTGGCCTGATCGCGCGGGCATCGCCCAAGGCGCGTCCGACGGGTTCCGCAAGGGGGTCGGCAACGGAAAAAGGGGGGATTCGGCCGGACCTTATGGGTCTGTGCATTTCCCTCTTCGTGTCCATATAAAGTGCGCGACCCGTCCCGCGCCCTCGCATCCGCCGCGAATCCGAGACGCGTCTGTCTTGTCCAGGCCCGCCCGAAAGGTTTCAATCGCCCCATGTCCGGCTCGAATTTCTTTGCCCATGCCTTCGGCCTGACCGAGCGTCCCTTCACGCTGCTGCCCGATCCCGACTTTCTGTACTGGACGGCTGCGCACAAGCGGGCCTTTGCGGTACTGGAATACGGCGTGATGACCCGTGCGCCGATCACGGTCGTCACCGGCGAGGTGGGCGCGGGCAAGACGACCCTTTTGCAGAAGCTGCTGCGCAGCATCGGCCCCGACACCACCATCGGCCTGATCTCCAACGCCCAGGGCGGGCGCGGCGATCTTCTGCAATGGGTGCTCAACGCGCTCGACATTCCCTGCGACCGCGACGCCGATTACGTGATCAAGTTTCAACGGTTGCAGGATTTTGTTATCGACGAGTATTCCGAAGGCCGCCACGTCCTGCTGATCATCGACGAGGCGCAGAACCTCTCGGTCGAGGGGCTGGAGGAGCTGCGGATGCTCACTAACATCAATTCCAACAAGGACGAGCTGCTGCAGCTGATCCTGATGGGACAGCCCGAGTTGCGCGCCACTATCTCGCGCCCCGAGTTGCGCCAGTTCGCGCAGCGGGTCTCGGCCAGCTTCCACATTCCCGCCATGGATGCCGAGGCGACGCAGGCCTATGTCCGCCACCGCCTCCGCCATGCCGGCGGCACGGGGGCGGAATTCACCGACGGGGCCATCGCCCTGGTTCAGGCCCAGACCGGCGGGG
>JBATXP010000369.1:0-5292 GCA_049673465.1 Litorimonas sp. | reverse complement strand
GTGGAAGGACCCGCGACCCGGCCGGTCGGAAGCGGCACGGTCACGTCGGAGTGCTGGGCGTGGGAACGCGACTATGTCTGCTCGCGCGAGGTCGGACGGTTCGACAATTGCGAGCCGGAGCCTCACTGCACCTTCCGGGGGGCCCAGTGCCTGGCCCAGAGCGACGCCGGGGACTGCCTGACGGAGGAGCGCGTCTATGACTGCGTCACCCGCGAGGACATCGTGCTGGACGAAGGCGCGCCCGCGACCTGCGAGGATCTCGAAGACCCGGATGGCGGGGCAACGGATGGGGGTTCTGCCAGCCGGACCTTGCCCGACGCCCTCGCCGCGCTGCAGTCGGCCGGGGCCGGAGCGGAGGACCACCGGACCAGTCCGGAGATGTTCGGCGGCGATCCCCTCAAATGCTCCAAGCTCCTGCTGGGCACCAAGAACTGCTGCAAGCGCACGGGCCTGCTGATCGGCCTGGGCTGCGGGGAGAGCTCCAATCGGTTGCGCGACGCACGCGACAATGATCGCTGCATCCCGCTCGGGGCCTACTGCTCCAAGAAGGCGCTGTTCGGAGCCTGCTTGAAGAAGAAGGAAACGGATTGCTGCTACAAGAGTTCGCTCGCGCGGATCGTGATCGAGACGGCCATCCGGCAGACCGGGCTCGACCTCGGCAGCGCCAAGCGGCCCCGTTGCGACGGCCTGTCCGTGACCCAGTTTCAGCTGCTCGATCTGTCGCGGGCGGACTTCTCCAGCGTCGCGGACGACATCCTGTCGGACATGAGCGTCGAGTCCGCCGGAGATGCGGCCGAGCGCCTGCGCCGCTCCATCGAAGCGATGCAGGGGCAGGGCACAAGCGGCCTGCCGGATGATCCCGCACCGTGGACGCCACCCTCACCACCTTTGCCGGGAGGCTGACTATGACCCCAAATCTTGTTCCACACCATTATACCCGCGCCCCGCGCCGCCCGAAGGCTTCGATCCTCCGGGCCGGGATGGTCTGCTTGGCCATGCTGCTCGCGACACCCACAACCGTCCGCGCGCAAGCCGAAACCGCAGCGGAGCCGATCGCGGCCACAGGGCCGTACGGCCTCGACTGCGAAAGCCGGCGGCTGGGCGACTATTTCTATTGCGAGCCGGAAGACCCGTCCCCGTCCGATCCCGAGCCTGATGACCCGATCCAGGCAGTACCACTGTCCCCGACCCCCGAGCCGGACCGCCCGCCCGAAATCGCCGCCCTGCGCGCCTATCAGGCCGATCTCGAGGAGGCGCGCATGGTCGCCGTGTGGAACCCGACGCCCGAGAACCTGCGGCACTATCAGGAGCTGCAGCTCCTCACGCTGGAGAAGTCGGAACGCTTCGCCGACGCCTTCATGGTCAATACTTGGCAGGTGCCGGGCCTTGCCTATGACAGCACGGTCCCGGTCAACAGCCTGGGAGCCAGCGCCTACAAGGCGGAGCGAAGGTCCGCCCAGACTGCGCACCTTCGCGCGGCGGGCCAGCGCTACGGACTGATGTATTTCTACGCCTCCTCCTGCGGCGCCTGCCGGGTCTTCTCGCCCGTGCTGCGGGAGTTCGCGCAACTCTACGGATTCGACGTCATGGCCATCTCCATGGATGGCCAGCCCAGCCCGACCTTCCCCGACTGGCGGCTGGACAATGGCATCGCGCGCGAGGTCGGTTTGGAGCGCGGCGTGACGCCCGCCGTGGTCCTGTTCGACGCGCAAACCGCGCAGACCATCCCGCTGGGTTTCGGCGTCATGGGCCGGGACGATCTGGAACTGCGCGCTTTCGAACTCACCGGAGGCCGCTTCGACGGCTTCACCGGATCGCTGGAGACCCGCCCATGACACGATTCAAAAGATCCACCCCACCCGTCGAACCGCGATCGGCAAAGAAGAGGGGGCCGGCGCGCTTCGCTATGGCCCTGTCGGCTGCCATCCTAATGGCAATCGGGACCGCCAACACGGCCCGGGCGCAGGTCGGTTCGGCCATGGACAGCTACTACAATCAGAGCAAGGGCATGAGCCGCTACACCGGACCGGGCTCCTATGAGGGACAGAGCCGGACCACCCTGTCGCTGGGCTCCTATGGCTGGCGGGCGCCCCAGAGCCAGGTCCAGATCGCCTCCATGCAGCTGCCCAGCGCGTCCGGCGGGTGCGGCGGCATTGACATCTATGGCGGAGCCTTCTCCTACATCAATGGCGAGCAGCTCAAGAACCTGTTCCGCAACATCGTCCAGAATGCCAAGGGTTTCGCCTTCAAGATGGCGGTCGACACCATCTCCTCGCAGATCTCCGAGCAGCTCGAGGTCATGGATTTCAAGCTTCAGGACATGAACGATCTCATGCTGGATAGCTGCCAGGCGGCCGAGGTGCTGGTCAACAACGCCGCCGTGCGGATCGAGGCGGCGGCGCGCACGGACTGCAAGGTCCGCAGCACCAACACGGGCAAGTTCAAGGACTATTTCTCCGCCTCGCTCGACTGCGACGACGGCTCCGCGACCGCCAACACGGCCGGGTCCGGCGCGGTGGAGACGCCCTACCAGCTGACCGACCGCAACTACGCCTTCACGGCGGCCGGGAAGCATCCGCTCTACGGCAGCGACACCACCATGAAGGAATTCCTGATGACGCTGGTGGGGACGATCATCATCCGGACGGACGGATCGAACGCCAGCCAGACCGTCTCTGCCCAGGCGGTCGCCCCGGAAACCCTCGACACGGGCATCCTGTCCACCATCCTCTGGGGCGGGGACATGAAGATCCACCGCTGTACGGGCTCGGACTGCCTGTCCTTCGTGCCGCTCGGCCGGACGCTCTCGATCACCAACGACATGGCCTACGCGCCGCGCGTCGCCGAAACGCTGGGCGAGATCATCGACACCATGGCCGATCCGAACGCGGCCTTCACGGCGGAACATGCGGAGTTCGTCAATCGCTCGGGCATCCAGGTCTACGAGCTGCTGCGCCAGATGGCGGACCGCGACCCGTCCATGGCGCGTGCCTTTGCCTTTTCCATGGCGGACTTGCTGGCAACCGAGATGGTGCTGGGGTTCCTGATCGAGCAGAACACGGACATGCTGCGCTACGGAAAGTCGCTGCGGCTCACCGGCGTCGACCCGGAGATGTTCGAGGCGTGGGAGGACGGCATCCTCGAGAACCTGCGCACGCTCCGCGCCATGAAGGCGGACCTGTCGGACCAGTTCGTCGCCAATGCCCAGTCCATCGAACTGCTCAACGGGCTCCGCCGGTCGAACTCCTCTGCCATCCTTGAAACGCTCTTCGCCGACGGCTGAGCCGTCAATGAGGCGCAACGAACCGGAGAGGGGAGACAAACCATGGCGACAGAAACCTACGAAGTTCCGATCATGACGGATGGGGCGCACCTGCAGCACATGTTCGAGGCCGTGGCCCTGATGACGGGCGCGGACGGGCTGATGGGCTCGGTCGAGAACATGATTGCGGTCATTGGCGTGCTCGTCCTGCTCCTGATGGTCACGCTGAAGGGGAACTGGTCGGCCGTGCTGCAATGGCTGTTCGTTTACGCGCTCGTCTGGGGCGTGCTGGTCGTACCCAAAGTCACGGTCAACGTGCTCGACCGGTCTGATCCGGCCTCGGTCGGGACCGAGCCGGTTAGCGGCGTGCCCCTCGGGCTGGGCGTGCCGGTCTCGATCGCCACGCGCTTTGGCGACCGCATTGCGGCCCTGATGGAGACCGCGCTCAGCGTCCCGAGCGACTTCTCCTATTCTTCGGGTCGGCTGATGTGGGGACCCGAACTGTTCGAGCAGTCGCTCGCCTTCGACGTTCAGGGCTCGGTCGCGCGAGAGAACATGGAGCGCTACCTCGCCGCCTGCGTGCTGCCGCGAACCGTCTCGGTCCCGGACTACCGCGCCCGCGTGCGCACGACCGGCGACATCCTGACCGTTCTGGGCGCGGACGCTCCCGCCAACCGGCTGGTGCAGATCCGCAGCACGGCGGGCGGCCCGCTCGTCTCCACCGTCTGCCGGGACGCGGTGGCGGGTGTGAGCGCCGCATTCACCACGGCAGTGAACACGGACATGGCGGACTTCGCGCAGCGGCTCTATCCCGCGCTCGGTCCGGCGGAGGCGCAAACCGAACTGCTGGGCGACCTGTCGCGCGGCACGGAACAGTTCATCGGTGTGTCCAAGGCGGGCGCGGAATATCTCCGCCAGGTCGCCATAATCCGAGCGCTGCGCAATGCGGCGTCGAGCTATGCAAACGATCCCGGCGCGACCGCGCTCATCAGCTATGTGGAGGGCAAGTCGGAGGCGCAGGCGACGCTGACCATGAGCGCGCTCGGGTCGCTGATGCAAGACAGCCTGCCACGCATCTACACCATCACGCTGATCCTGCTCATCGCCATCTTTCCGATCGTGATCTTCATGGCCCTGCTGCCCGGCGCGGGACTCCCGACGCTCAAGACCTATTTCGGGTCGCTGATCTACATCCAGGCCTTCGGCATCCTGTTCGTCGTCATCAACTCGGTGATCGTCAACGACCAAGTTCTGGCCGGGCAGGCGCTCGCCCTGACGGGCGGCGGCACGGAGCGCACGCTTAATCTCGCGAACTACGGTCTGATGCGCGACATGCCCTCCCAGATCTCGGCGACGGCCAGCATGCTGCTGCTGTCCATTCCGGCCCTGTCCGCGATCTTCACGCGCGGCGCCATGGGCATTGGTCAATCGATCCAGTCCTCGCTGCGTCCGCTGGAAAAGTCTGCCGAGGTCGCGGCGTCCGAGGCCAGTTCGGGCAATATCAGCGTGGGCAACGCGTCGACCAACATGATCTCGCAGAACCAGGCCACGGGATACAAGCTGGACACCAACACAGTCGGCCGGACGGGCATGACGACCCTCCAGGCCGACAATGGCGCGGTGCACCGGCGGATGCGCGACGGCTCCAGCGTGACTGATACCAGCCAGGCGCGGGGGAATTTCGCGACGTCCGGCGCGGTGCAGGCGTCGACGTCAGAGGAGATCGGACGCCGCATCAACAGCGCCCGGTCACGTCAGCGCACGGCGGCGCAGGCCCTCTCCGAGGCCCGCACGGAGTCGAGCGAGCAGGCGGCCTCCATGTTCATGTCGCTCGTGCGTGGGAACAGCACGATGAGCGAGCTGGGCATCAACGAGACGTCCGAGGAGGGCCGCGCATTGAGCCGGGCGCTCAATCAGGTCCAGTCCTACAATGAGAGCAACGACACCCGGTTTTCCGACGCCATCCAGGGCTCGGCCTATGCCAAGGGAAGCGCGGAAGCGAGCGCGGGTCTCCAGTTTCTCGGCTCGGG
>JBATXP010000368.1:0-3678 GCA_049673465.1 Litorimonas sp. | reverse complement strand
GGGGAGGTCTGTCCGTCCGGCAGGTGGAGTGGCTCGACCAGTGGCGCGACGATGGCCGCGTCCGGCGCAGCTTCAATACCGCGCTGTTCGTCAATCCCGACTCCCGCGATCCGGAACGGGCCGGTCTCGCCACGGCGCTCGTCGGCTCGGTCCTTATCGTTCTTGTCTCGGGCTTTCTGGCGCTGCCCGTCGGGGTCGGCGCGGCAATCTATCTGGACAGTTTCGCCCCGCGCACGGGTTGGCGGGGTCGCCTGACACGCGCGCTCGAAGTCAACATCAACAATCTCGCAGCCGTTCCGACGATCGTGTTCGGCCTGCTTGGCCTCGCCGTGTTCATCAACCTGATCGGGCTCCAGCGGTCCATCCCGCTCGTGGCGGGACTCGTGCTCGCCCTGCGCATGTTTCCGACCGTCGTCATCTCCACGCAGGCCGCCCTGCGAAGCGTTCCGGAAGACCTGACGGACAGCGCGCTCAGCCTCGGCGCGTCGCGCATGCAGGCCGTGTTCAACCACCGCGTCCCCCTGGCCGCGCCGGGCATGCTCACGGGTTCGATCATCGGGATGGCGCAGGCGCTGGGCGAAACCGCGCCCCTGCTGATGATCGGCATGGTCGCCTTCGTCACCACCGCGCCGGGCGGGCCGCTCGACCCGGCCTCCGCCCTCCCGGTGCAGATCTTCCTGTGGTCCGGGGAGGCGGGCGCGGCCTGGACGGAGCGGGCCTCGGCCGCCATCATCGTGCTGCTGGCGATCCTGCTGCTGATCAACGCCGCCGCGATCCTGTTGCGCGAACGGCTGCAACGCCGCAGGGGGCGGTGATGTCGTCCCGGCCCGATCCGAAGTTCACCTGCCGCGGCGTGTGCGTCGACTATGAGGGGTTCCGCGCGCTGGACGGCATCGACATGGACATCGCCGACCGCAGCGTGACCGCCCTGATCGGGCCGAGCGGGTGCGGCAAGTCCACCTTGCTGCGCGTGTTCAACCGCATGAACGACACCATCCCCGGCACGCGCGTGTCGGGCGAAGTGCGCATGGACGGGACCGACATCTACGCCGAGGGGGTGGACCCGGTGCTGCTGCGCGCGCGGGTCGGCATGGTGTTCCAGAAGCCCGCCCCGTTCCCGCGCTCCATCTTCGAGAACGTGGCCTACGGGCCGCGCCTGCACGGGCTCACGCGCTCGCGCGCGGAGCTCGACGCGCTGGTCCAGAACAGCCTGCGCCGGGCCGGGCTATGGGAAGAGGTCAAGGACCGGCTGCGCCGACCCGCCCTGGGCCTGTCGGTTGGCCAGCAGCAGCGTCTTGTCTTGGCGCGCGCGCTCGCCATCGATCCCGAAGTGATCCTGATGGACGAACCCGCCAGCTCGCTCGACCCTATCGCCACCGCCCGGCTGGAGGCGCTGATCGAGGCGCTGAAAAGCCGCTATTGCATCATCATCGTGACCCACAGCATGGCCCAGGCCGCCCGCATCAGCGACCGCACGGCCTTCCTCCACCGGGGCGAACTGATCGAATACGACCAGACCGACCGCATGTTCACCAACCCCTCGGATACGCGCACGCAGGACTACATTACGGGCCGGTTCGGATGATGGGCGGACTTGCGAGGCCCGCCAAAAGGGCGTATCGGCCCGCCTCGCTGGTTGGCGGAGTGTAGCTCAGCCTGGTAGAGCACTGTCTTCGGGAGGCAGGGGCCGGAGGTTCAAATCCTCTCACTCCGACCAGTAATCCATGACATCAATGTGGGTGAGCACCGGCGACATAGCGAAAACACCCGCTGCGTAGCCGAAGGCAGAGCGGCTGTAGGGGTGTTTTCGCTACCCACCGCGACTCCAGCGGCGTGAGCGGCAGTGAATTGATGAGTTCGCTTCGCTCACGCAGATCTGCTGGGTCCCGTGTCGGAGCACGGGATGAGCGGAAACTTTCACCCTCCGTCCCCGGCATTCATTGCCGGGGTCTGGCATCGTCAAGGCTCACAAGGCCAAAGCGTGATACCCGTCTCCTCTTGTGAGGTTGGACGGCAACAGACCCCGGCAATGAATGCCGGGGACGACGGTGTGCTATGTCTTCGATCCAAACTCATACTCCCCCAGGAACCGCGCCACCACGTCCTCCACCTGCTTGCGACCCGTCGGGTCCGCCATCGTCTTGAGCCGCGTGAACGCCTCCGACCATTCGCTCGTGCGGGTGCGCAGGGGCGGTTCGTCCGCGCCCATCACCTCCATCACAATGTCGGCGACCGCGTCGGCGCTCTGGTAGGCGATGGTCTGGCCGGCTTCGGCTCTCCGCCGCGCGCCGCCGACATAGGCTTCCAGCAACGGCTTGTAGGCGTCGTCCAGCACGCCGCCCGTCGCGCCCAGATGGGCCATGACGTTGTTGGCGAACTCCGTGGCGATCCCGCCCGGCTCGATCAGGCTGAAGTGGATGCCGAAGGCCGGGCCGACATAGGAGGCGAGGCTTTCCGTGTAGCCCTCGACCGCGAACTTGGCGGCGCAGTAGAATTCGTTGAAGGGCTGGCCGACCAGACCGCCGACGCTGCTGATGTTGATGATGCGGCCCGCGCGCCGCTCCCGCATGCCGGGCAGCACCGCCTTGGTCATGCGGATCACGCCGTGATAGTTGACGTCCGTGATCCACTCCCAGACTTCCGGGTCCGACTGTTCCGTCGTGCGCAGCTGCGCCGCGCCCGCATTGTTGACCAACACGTCGATGCGGCCGTGATCGGCCATGACGCCGGACACGCACGCATCGATGCTGGCCTGGTCGGTCACGTCGAGCGGCCGCACCTCCGCGCTCACGCCCGCCTCTGCCAGCGCCGCGTCCAGCGTGTCTCGCTTGCCGAGGTCGCGCATCGTCGCCACGACCCGGTGGCCCGCCTGCGCCGCCTTGACCGCGATGGACACGCCCAGGCCCGTGGAGCAGCCCGTGATCAGAACCGTTTCCATGTCGTCTCTCCCTAGCGTGGTCCGAGCCCGCTTTTTTCGTAGATGGCGTCGATCGCCTCCATCTGCCGGATCGCGGCGGTCCCGCCGGTCAAGGGTGCGGTGCCCATACCCAGGCAGGCGATCAGGTGGGCCAGCTGCGCGTCATAGGTCGTGACCTCCGTCCAGCGCGGATGATCGTCATTGGTGAGCGTGCCCTGCGGTCCCGAAATCCGGCAGCCCCGATAGGGGTGGACCGGATTGTCCATGCGCACCGTGCCGCCCGCGCCGGTCGCCTCGAACCACATCTCGCGTGCCACCCCCTCGCTCATGTCGCTGCTCAGCCTGGCGGACAGGCCGTCTCCGAAATCGAGGTCGAACCGCATGGACAGGTCGATGCGGGGGCGGCCCTCCACGGCCACCGCGTCCAAGACGACCGGCTCGCGCCCCGCCAGCGTGCGGGCGATCTGCAGCGGGTAGGTCCCCAGATCCATCAGGCTCCCGCCGCCCAGCTCCGCCACGTGCCGCAGCTCTCCGGGCCGGTCCGGAATGGTGACGTGGAAGCGCCCCTCCATGCGGGTGAGAGGGCCGATCGCCTCCACCCACGCCATGAACTGCCGGAACGCCGGGTGGTAGCGGTGGTGGAACGCCTCCATGACCGTGCCGGGCAGGGCGGCGATCTCGCGCGCTTCCCCGGCATTCATCGCGAAGGGCTTTTCGATCAGTTGCACCTTGCCGGCGGCGGCGCGGGCGGTGTCCAGGTG
>JBATXP010000367.1:0-2800 GCA_049673465.1 Litorimonas sp. | reverse complement strand
GTTCCATGGTGAAGAAGCCCTGCTGCGTGCGGACGCGGCCCGCCCCGCCGCACGTGCCGCACGTCTCCACGCTCGCGCCCGGCTCCGCGCCGTCGCCGTCGCAACGGTCGCAATCCTCGGCGATCGGCACTTCGATCTCCACCGTCTTGCCTCGGAAGGCTTCCTCCAGCGTGATCTCCATCTCGTAGCGCAGGTCGTTGCCCCGGCTGACGGTCTGGGCGCGGCCACCCGTTCGGCCGCCGAACATGTCGGCGAACCCGCCGGCCGCACCGCCGCCCATGCCCCCTTGGCCGAAGATCTGGCTGAAGATGTCGCCGAAGTCCTGGAATCCGCCGCTGCCCATGCCGCCCTGCTCGAAGGCGGCATGGCCCATGCGGTCATAGGCGGCGCGCTTTTGCTCGTCCGACAGAATGCCGTAGGCCTCGTTCAGTTCCTTGAAACGGGCTTCCGCGTCGGGATCGTCGGGGTGACGGTCGGGGTGGCACTCCATGGCCTTCTTGCGAAAGGCGGATTTCAACTGCTTGGCGTCGGCCGCGCGGGCCACGCCCAGCACGTCGTAATAGTCACGTTTGGACATGTTCGGTCTTCTTGAAAATCGCGTTGAGCGCCGTGTCGTCGCTTAAGAGGTAGTTTTGCGCGCGAGCCAATTCAACAAGCCCCTGTCGACTTTGCTCAGACAGCTCCAGGATCAGAAGGCGCGGATGGAGGGTTTCCGGCGTGGTCTCGAAGAAGGCGCGCAAGGCCCGCTCGTCATGGCCTTCGATGTCGAGCTTCAGCGCGTCGATGCGGTTCACGTCCAACCGGTCGCATAGGCCATGCAGCGTTTCCACCGCGACCCGCTCGCCGCGTTCGCCCAGCTGTCCCTCGCCGCGATTGCCTCCGCCATCCGACAGAAAGGCTTCGCCGGGCTCGTCCGATATGGCGGAGCGGATCAACTCGACCTTCGCCTTGGATGCGTCCGCATTGAAGGACAGTCGCGCCGACATCTCCGCGCTCGGCTCCACCGCGATCAGCCGGACGGGTCGTTCGGCCTCACGCGCATAGGCATTGACGAACAGGGTGTAGAGTCCGGCATTGGCACCCACGTCGAGGAAGACGAACGGTCCGGCTTCGCCGCTTCGCACGGCGTCGCGCAGGGCCGCTCGTTCCGACGCGTCCCAGACCTGCACGCCCGCCAGGGCGCGTTTCTCGCAGCGATTTCCGGAAGGGTGGAGACGGGCGCACACACCGGGCGCGACGGTCACGTCGAAGGGCTCGGACAGGCCGCGGATCGCCCGCTTGCGCCGAGCACTGATCGTCCAGCGACCCAGCCGCGTATCCGCGCAGGCGTCCGCCTTGGCCCGGATGCGCTCGCGCGCGGGTGGCAGGGCGTGGTGGCCGAACGGCCGGTCGTGTGTGGGGGTCCCCATGATCGCAGTCCGGCCCATAATCCCTTCTCGGGCGTCCCTGTCTCGGGCCGGATATGCAAAAGGCCCCGCCGGAGTGCGGCGGGGCCTGTTCGCGCGCCTTACGCGGCGTTTTCGTTGTCGTCGACGTCCTCGAACTCGGCGTCCACGATATCGTCGTCTTCCTCGACATCCGCGCCGGGCTTGGTGGCGTCCTTTTCGGCCTGTTCCTGCTCGGCCTGGGCGGAAGCGTAAATGGCCTCGCCCATCTTCATCAGGGCGGCCGTCAGGATCTGGACCTTGTCGGTCAGGCCGGCGGCATCGGCATTTTCGTCCTCCATCATCTCCTTGAGCTCGGACAGGGCCGTCTCGATGGAGCCTTTGGTCTCGTCGTCCAGCTTGTCGCCGTGCTCGGCCAAGTCGGATTCCGCCTTGTGGACGATGGCCTCGGCGCTGTTGCGGGCCTCGGCCAGCTCCCGGCGCTTCTTGTCCTCGTCGGCATTGGCTTCGGCGTCCTTGACCATCGCTTCGATGTCGTCATCCGAGAGACCACCGGAGGCCTGGATGCGGATCTGCTGCTCCTTGCCGGTGGCCGCGTCCTTGGCGGACACGTTGACGATGCCGTTGGCGTCGATGTCGAACGTGACCTCGATCTGCGGCATGCCTCTCGGAGCCGGGGGAATGCCGACCAGGTCGAACTGACCCAGCAGCTTGTTGTCGGACGCCATTTCGCGTTCGCCCTGCGCGACCTTGATGGTCACGGCCGACTGGTTGTCGGCAGCGGTGGAGAAGGTCTGCGACTTCTTGGTCGGGATTGTGGTGTTGCGGTCGATCATTCGAGTGAAGACACCGCCTTCCGTCTCGATGCCGAGGCTCAGTGGCGTCACGTCGAGCAGGAGCACGTCCTTGACGTCCCCTTGCAGCACGCCCGCCTGGATGGCCGCACCCATGGCGACGACCTCGTCCGGGTTCACGCCCTTGTGCGGCTCCTTGCCGAAATAGTCGGTCACGGCCTTCTGCACGGCGGGCATGCGGGTCATGCCGCCGACCAGCACGACATCGTCCACGTCGGAGGCTTTCAGACCGGCATCGGCCAGCGCCTTCTTGATCGGCGTGATGGTGCGCTTGATCAGGTCCTCGACCAGGCTTTCCAGCTTGGCGCGGGTCAGCTTCATGTTCAGGTGCTTGGGACCCGTCGCGTCGGCCGTGATGAAGGGCAGGTTGACCTCGTAGGTGGACGCCGTGGACAGCTCCTTCTTGGCCTTTTCGGCCTCCTCGCGCAGACGCTGGAGCGCCAGCTTGTCGGCCTTCAGATCGATGCCCTGCTCTTTCTTGAACTCGTCCGCGAGATATTCGACGATGCGCATGTCGAAGTCCTCGCCGCCGAGAAAGGTGTCGCCGTTCGTGGCCTTCAC
>JBATXP010000366.1:0-4535 GCA_049673465.1 Litorimonas sp. | reverse complement strand
GCCACGACGTGGGTGCGGGGTCCCGGCCAGCCGAGAGGTCGGTGAGCCACTGGATCCCCGCGTGCGCGGGGATTAGCGGGGGGAGAAGGGACAGCGGGAACGACGTGCCCGCACCGTCCGTGGATGGGCGCGCTGCGCGCGGCTGATGTTAGGTGTCCCCCTCCGACCCTCGCTACGCTCCGGCCCATGCGAGTCGCGGCGCGGCACCGCTTGGTCGCAACCCCCCTTGCGGGGGCACGGAGCGTCAAGCGAACATCCCTTTGGATGTTCGTAGCGGAGTTGCCCCCGGATCAAGTCCAGGGCAGGCTGCACGCAATGCGTTTCGGACCGCGCCCATGGCGCGCGGCACTACGCTATCGTCCGTCCACTGGACGGTCGATCAGAAACGCTGCGTGCCCCCGTGAGGACGAGGTGCTCCGATGCCCCGAAGGGGACCGGAATGAGACCGCCCGCAGGCGGCCCATGCCCTACCCTGCCGGGTCGCTCATCGCTTCCATGTTTGCGTCCGCCTGGCGGATCGCGGCTTCCATCTTCTCTTCCGCGCTCGCCAGGTTCTTCTTCGGGTCCTGGTAGAAGGCCGTCAGCTTCATGATCTGCAGGAAGGTCTTGTTGAGCAGTCGCCCGCCCAGCTTCATCGGGCGGTCGAAATCGAACAGCAGGATCACGCGCTCCTCGTCCGTGTCGTTCCAGACCTCGTGTTCGTACGTGTCGTCGAAGACGAAGATCTCGCCTTCCCTCCAGGCGGTGATCGTGTCGTCCACGCGGATGCGGCACTTTTCCCGGTCTTCGGGGATGATGAGGCCGAGATGGCTGCGCAGGATGCCCTTGGTCACGCCCTTGTGGGCGGGGATGTGGTAGCCGGGGGCGAGGATGGAGAACATGGCGGTCTGGAGGTTGGGGACGCCCTCCAGCAGTTCCGCCGTCTTCGGCGTCAGCTTGGTGTTGGTCTCCATGCGCTGGCCGAAGCCGTAGAGGATGAAGGTCTTCCAGTTCTTGGCCTGGCTCAGCCGGTACTGGTCCGGCGACAGTTCGTGGAAGGCCGGGATCTCGTCTCGGAAGGCGAGCACGGCGCGCGCCTCGTCGCGGATCGTCTCCCAATTGTCGGTGAATTCGGACAACCAGGGGAAGTGGGCGTTGTCGATCTTGGGCGTGTCGGGAACGGTGCTCTGACGGCTTTGATAGCCCGCGATCTTGCGTACCAGCTTCTTGCCGTTGGTCTTCACCCAGGCGCGACGTCCCTTTTTGAGATGGGCGGGCTTTTCGGGCTTGGTTTCGGGTTCGTTCAGGACATCGGTCATGGCGCGCGCGGCTTACGCCAGCAGGTCGGGGCCGTCCATCATGTAGTTCCGCGTCGGCGGCAGGGCCTGCACGTCCCTCGCCAGCTGAAGCTGGAAGTTCATGTGGTTGCCGTAGAGGAAGGAGAACTCGCTGATGACGAGGTAGAACTCCCACATGCGCGCGAACCGCTCGTCCTTCATCGCCACGACGGCCTCTCGGTTGGCCTGGAAGCGCCGCTCCCATTCCGCCAGCGTCCAGGCATAGTGCAGGCGCAGGATTTCCACATCCGTGACCCAGAGGCCCGTCTTCTCGATCCGCTCGAACGTTTCGGACAGGGCCGGGCTGTAGCCGCCGGGGAAGATGTACTTCCGGATCCACTTTCCGGTCGTGCCGGGGCCTTTCTTGCGACCGATGGAGTGGACGAGCGCGCAACCGTCATCCGTCAGCACATCGCGGATCCTGGTGAAATACTCCTCGAAATGGCCGACCCCGACATGTTCGAACATGCCGACCGAAACGACCCGGTCGAACGGGCCGTCCACGTCGCGGTAGTCGATCAGGCGGATGTCGACGCGGTCCGACAGGCCGGCCCGCTCCACCCGTTCGCGGGCGAGCGCGTGCTGGTCGTGGGACAGGGTGACGCCGACCACCTCCACATCGTGTTCCCGCGCCAGATGCATCGCCATGCCGCCCCAACCGCACCCGATATCGAGCACGCGGTGACCGGGTTCCAGCCGCAGCTTGGCGGCGATGTGGCGGAGCTTGGCGCGTTGCGCCTCTTCCAATGTCGTGTCCACGCCGTCTGCCGTGGGATCGCCCTCCGGCCAGTAGGCACAGCTATACTGCATGTCCGCGTCGAGGAAGAGGCGGTAGAGATCGTTGGACAGGTCGTAATGCGCTTCGACATTTCGGGACGACGCCGCGCGGACATTGCGCTGCATCAGCTTGCGGAAACGCTTCTTGGTCTTCTTGATGCGCTGTCGCACCGCGCCCGCGCGCAGGCCGTCGCGGTTCTGGGCGAACACTTCCAGAAAGCCCCTGATCCCGCCCTCTTCGACGATGAGCGTGCCGTCCATATAGGCTTCGCCCGCATGGAGTTCGGGGTTGAAGAACAGGGTGCGGTAAAGCTTGGGATCGGTGATGCGGATGGTCGCGGACGGCTCGCCGCCCGGCCCGAACGCGTGTCGCGTGCCGGTATGGTCGATGATGGTCAGTCGGCCGGACGTGACGAACCGGCGCATCAGCGTACTCAGTAGTTTCACGGTCCCTCCCCGAAGCGGATTCCCTTACGTCGCCGCCAACCTTCGGCGTTCGGCCAGCACCTCCCGCGCGATGCGTTCGGTGCGTTCATTGTCCACGTCGATCGGCGCTTCTGCGAACGGCATGATGACGGGTACGACCTTGACGCGGAATCGCTTCGACAGTCTTTTGAACACATCGTCCAATGACACCATCGTGTAGTGGTAGAGGGCGAGGTTCACGATTCCGAACGCCTTGGCGATGCGCCTCTTGCTCTTGCCGAACTGCCCGCCGCCCTCGAACGCCTTGGCCGCCGCGACGGAGGCCGGCGTGCGTAGGCCGAACAGGTTGCAGTTGGAATATTTCCCGTCCTTGAACGTATAGGGCCGGCGCTGCCCGTCGGGATATTTGGCCCAGATGACTTCCGCCGGCGTCAGGGCGACGGCGGCGTCGCAGTCGGACCCCTCGAAGCCCGCGCAGAAATGGTCGACCATTTCTGCGGTCTGCAAGGCATTGTCGGCCGTGCAGATGATGATGGGATAGCGGCTCTGCTCGGCCAGGGCGGACTTGACGCTGGTGAACAGATTGTCCTCGCTGCGCAGGATCGTGACCGGCTTGCCGAGGCTGCCATCGTGAATCATCGCCACCCCGTCCAGGGCGGACGGATCGTCGATGGAGATGTAGATGTCCTCGACATGGCTCGACCCGGCGAGCGAACGCAGGACCAGCTCGATCATCGGCCCGCCATCCATCTCGATCAGGCATTTGTGGCTGACGCCCGCCTTGGCGGCCAGCGGGTCGGTCGCGCCTGGACGGCGCGCGGCGAGGACGAGAGCGGACACGCTCATGATCCCTCCCCCTGGACGACGGCATCGATCACGCCCTGGCGCAGGAGCGAGCCCGCGAGGATGGTCTCGATCAGCTCGGCATGGCTGTGGCCCAGGCTGCGCCAGCTGTTGGACACGGTCTTCTTGCTCCACAGATTGCAGCTCATGTTGAGCTCGATGAAATGGATGTCGCCGGTTTCGGGGCTGTACTTGAACTCGAAGCGGCCGAAATCGAACGGCCAGATTTCCGGCATGAGGCGGCGGACATTGTCGCGCACCCGCTCCGCCAGCGCCTCGTCGTCGCAGACGGTCCACTCCGTGTCGGATTCGCGGAAGCGCTTTTCCCGGTAGGTTCGCAGGCGGACATCCTCGCCGTCATAGATCATGACGGGCAGCAGCGCCGGGCCGCCATCCGATGCGGGGACGACCGGAACGGCCAGCTCGATCCCGTCCACGAACCGCTCCACGATCACGTCGTGGCGGTCGTCTTCGGCCATCAGGGATTGCATGTGAGCCGACGCTTCGGCCCAGTCCGCGCATTTCAGCACGCCCCAGGAGGCGGAGCTGGCATTGGGCTTGACCATCATCGGCCCGTCATGGGCGAAGGCCGGCGCGTCCGACAGCACGCCGCCATAGCGGTAGATTTCGCTATCGGGTGTGGCGATGCCGCGCCCGCGCGCGCAAAGCTTGGACAGGTGCTTGTCGTCGCCCACGCCGCGCAGGATCGGCGAGGCTCCCAGATGCGGGGTGCCGCGCCAGACCGCCATGAGCGGGCCCAGCATCTCGGAATTCTTGAACCCGCCTCGGTTGAGCATGGTGAACAGGAAGTCGTAGTCCGGCTCCGCGAATAGATCGGAATAGCGGTCGCCGACCGACAGGTTGGGCAGGATGCCTTCCAGAACGGTGCGCAGCTCGTGATGGTAGACGGCATGCAGCCCGTCCTGCGCGTCCATGCTGCCGTCGCCGCGCGCATGCTTGGCGAGGAACATGACCCGCAGGCGCTCCCGGTCCGGTTCGGTGAGTGTCAGCCTGAGATCCACGGTCTACTCTTTCGTGCGGCCGGCGCGCAGCCGACCGGGGTTGCCGGGCGCGCATTCCGGCCAGCCCCCTGATTCAAAATCCCAGCCGAACCCCATGGCCCGACTTCCCGTTCCTAGCATCCCGCATCGCAGGGCCATGTTCAACTCCCTG
>JBATXP010000365.1:0-10222 GCA_049673465.1 Litorimonas sp. | reverse complement strand
GCTCTACACCGCTCTGGGCAATGGGGGCGAGGCGGGTCCCTTGCGTTTGAAGCCCGACGCACCGGACGGGGAGCGCTACCGCCTCGTCACCCAGGACACGGCCGAAGCCGTGCTGGAGGTTTTGCGGGATGCGCCCGTGCCGAACGGCTTCGCCAACATGCCGGGCGTGGGCCGCATCGCCTACAAGACGGGCACGTCCTACGGTTTCCGCGACAGCTGGGCGGCCGGGCTGGCAGGCGACTATGCCATCGTCGTCTGGACGGGCCGACCCGACGGCGCGCCGCGCCCTGGAAGGACGGGACGCGCATCCGCCGCGCCGATCCTGTTCGACATCGCCGCGCCATTCGTGAAGCCCGAACGGACCGATCGCCCGGCGGACGCGCCGACTGCGCTGTCGCGCGTCGCGGCGCAGACGGATCGGGGGCCAGTCATCCTCTTCCCGGCGGACGGCTCCGATGTGCTCCAGAGCGCGCGAGGGGTCTCCATCTCGGTCGACAGCGACGACCCGGTCCGGCTCTACGTTTCCGGCGAGCCCGTGCGGCGCGAGGCCGGCCTATCGGTCTGGGTGCCGGACGCGCCGGGCTTCTACCGCGTCAGTGCGGTGGATAGGCGCGGGCGCTCAGCGAATGCCGATATCCGTGTCGTCGCGCGTGACCAGCTCGTCGACGCGCCGCCGCAATTCCGCTAGTTCCTCCGCGAACCAGTCGTGCTTCTTGATCCAGGCATTGTTGCGCCAGGATGGATGCGGCAGCGGCATGAGATCGGGTCCGTAGGATCGCCAGTCGCGCACCGTTTCGGTCAAGGTTCGCTTCGCGGCGGGACCGAGATGGTGCTTCACCGCATACATTCCGACCAAGAGGGTGAGTTCGACGCCGTGCATCTGCGCGTCCAGCTTCGCCTGCCAAAGCGGTGCGCATTCCGGTCGCGGCGGCAGGTCGCCGCCCTTGGCGTCCTGTCCCGGAAAGCAGAACCCCATGGGCGTAATGGCGAAATTGTCCGCGTCGTAGAAGGTCGCCGGATTGACACCCAGCCAGTCGCGCAGCCGCCGTCCGGACGGATCGTTGAAGGGCAGGGTGCTGGCATGGGCCAGCGTGCCGGGGGCCTGGCTGATGATCCGGATCCGGGACCGATCGGTCGCGCGCAGGATCGGGTTCGGCTCCACGGGTAGCGGCGGCGTGGAGTGGGCGCAGACGTCGCAGGCGCGGATCGTTCGGACTAGGGCGTCTAGCTGGGACAAGAGGCAAACCTTTTCAGCGGGTCGCCCAGATAATGCGTGAACTGCCGCGCGCGTTTCATTATTGGCGGTCCCATGTCAGACAGCTTCTTCTCCCACCTCTCCACCGAACTCGACCGGATCGAGGCGGACGGCCTCTACAAGCGCGAACGGATCATCACGACGCCGCAGGATGCGGAGATCGCCATAGAGCACGATGGCGAGACATCGGTCCTGAACTTCTGCGCCAACAACTATCTCGGCCTGGCGGACGCGCCGGAGCTGGTCGAGGCGAGCAAGACCGCGCTGGACGATCACGGCTTCGGCATGGCGAGCGTGCGGTTCATCTGCGGCACGCAGGGCCAGCACCGCGATCTGGAAAAAGCCCTCGCCGACTGGCTCGGCTATGACGACACGATCCTCTACGCAGCCTGTTTCGATGCCAATGGCGGCGTGTTCGAACCGCTCTTGGGACCGGAAGATGCCATCGTGTCCGACAGCCTCAACCATGCCTCGATCATCGATGGCATCCGGCTCTGCAAGGCGAAGCGCTACCGCTACGCCAATAACGACATGGCCGACCTCGAAACCAAGCTGAAACAGGCCCGCGAGGACGGGGCGCGCCATGTCATGATCGCGACGGACGGCGTGTTTTCCATGGACGGCACGATCTGCAATCTCGAAGGGGTTGTGGCGCTCAAGGAGAAATACGACGCGTTGCTGATGGTCGACGACTGCCATTCCACCGGCTTCATGGGCGAGACCGGCAAGGGCACGGCATCCCATTGCGGCGTCGATGGCGGCGTTGACATCCTCACGGGCACGCTCGGCAAGGCGTTGGGCGGCGCGATGGGCGGCTTCACCTGCGCGCGGCAGGAAGTGATCGACATGCTCCGCCAGCGCTCCCGGCCCTATCTGTTCTCCAACAGCCTCGCGCCCAGCCTTGTCGGGGCGTCGATCAAGGCCATCGACATGGCGAAGGCGGGCGACGACCTGCGGGCGCGGCTGTTCGACAATGCCCGCCGCTTTCGCGCGGGCATGACGGAGGCCGGCTTCGAGCTGCTGCCGGGCGAACATCCGATCATTCCCGTCATGCTACACGACGCGAAACTCGCCCAGGATATGAGCGCGCGCCTGCTGGACGAAGGCATCTACGTGATCGGTTTTTTCTACCCTGTCGTGCCCAAGGGTCTGGCCCGCATCCGAACCCAGATGAGCGCGGCCCACACGCCGGAGCAGATCGACCGGGCCGTCGCCGCCTTTACCAAGGTCGGCAGAGAGCTGGGTGTCGTGTCATGACCGAAACGATGCGCGCGCTGGTCAAGGCGAAGCCCGAAAAGGGCCTCTGGATGCAGGAGGTGCCGATCCCGGAGATCGCGCCCAACGAGGTATTGGTTCGCATCGAGCGCACCGCCATCTGCGGCACGGACATGCATATCTACAAGTGGGACGAGTGGGCGCAGACCAACGTGCCGGTGCCGCTGGTCGTCGGCCATGAATATGGCGGAACGGTCGCCGCCGTGGGCAGCACGGTGACGCGCGTCACCGTCGGCGAGCGCGTCAGCGGGGAGGGGCACGTGGTCGGTCGCAAGTCTCGCAATGCGCGGGCAGGTCGCTTCCACCTCGACCCGGAGACCAAGGGCATCGGCGTCAATCTGCCGGGCGCGTTCGCGGAGTATCTCGCCCTGCCGGAGTTCAACGTCATCCCGCTCGGACCGGACTTCGACATCGAGATCGCGGCCATTCTCGACCCGCTCGGCAATGCCGTGCACACGGCGTTGGCCTACGACCTGGTCGGCGAGGACGTGCTGATCACCGGCGCAGGACCCATCGGCATCATGGCGGCGGCCGTGTGCGAGCGGGCGGGCGCGCGTCGCGTCGTGCTGACCGACATCAACGACTGGCGGTTGGAGTTCGCGAAGCAGATCACGACGCGCACGACCATGGTCAACACGATGACGACCGAGCTGGACGCGGTGATGAAAGAGATCGGCATGACCGAAGGGTTCGATGTTGGGCTGGAGATGAGCGGAGCCGAGCCTGCCTTCGACCAGATGCTCGACACCATGCTGATGGGCGGCAGCATGGCGATGCTCGGAATCCCAGCCTCGCCCTATCCCGTCGATCTCGGCAAGCTGGTCGGCAAGGCGCTGACGCTCAAGGGTATCTATGGCCGCCAGATGTACGAAACCTGGTACAAGATGCTCGCCCTGATCGACGCCGGCCTCGACGTAAAACCCATGATCACGCACCGCTTCGCGGCGCGGGATTTTCAGGACGCGTTCGACCTGATGGAAACGGGCAAGACCGGCAAGGTGATCCTCGACTGGACGGAGGTGTAGCTTGTCAATCTGGCCTGCAATGCCTAGATGATGCTCATGGCCAATGTCATTTTCGACAAGCTGACCTATGTCGACAGGCTCAAGTCGGCAGGCATCGCAGACAAGTCGGCGCGGGCTCATGCCGACGCGCTCGACGTGGCGATGCGCGAGGGCGTTACCAACAAGGCCGACATCCAACGCCTTGAGGCCAAGCTCGAAACCGCCATCTGCGATGTGAAGATCGACATCATGAAGATGCTGATCCCGCTTCTTCTTGGGCAGGCGGCCCTGACGGCCGTCCTGGTTCGCTTCTTCCAATAAGCGGTAATCTGCATATTCCGTTGGAGGGCTACGTCCGGGACGACGAGGACGGAATAGCCGAGAGTCTGTCCGCCTTCCTCGACCTCATGTCCAAGCGGCGGACCATCCGGGACTTCGCCGACACGCCCATCCCCCGCGAGCTCATAGAGACCGCGATCCGGGTGGCGGGAACCGCGCCGAGCGGGGCGAACCAACAGCCCTGGCATTTCGTCGCCATCTCCGATTCTAAGACCAAGCGCGCCATTCGCGAGGCGGCGGAAGCGGAGGAGCGCGCCTTTTACTCCGGACGAGCGTCGGACGAATGGCTCGACGCGCTCGCGCCCCTCGGGACCGACGATCGCAAACCGTTTCTGGAGACCGCGCCGTGGCTGATCGCGGTCTTCGCCCAGAAGCGCGGCGATCACGGCAAGAACTACTATGTGACGGAGTCGGTCGGCCTCGCCACGGGACTGCTCATCACGGCGCTGCATTCGGTCGGCCTCGGCACGCTGACCCATACGCCCGCGCCCATGACCTTCCTGCGCGAGATCTGCGGTCGACCCGAAACGGAGAAGCCCTTCGTCCTGCTCGTGGTCGGCTATCCGGCGGCAGGATGCACGGTGCCCGCGCACGCTCTGGAGAAGAAGTCGCTCGAAGAGATCGCGACCTTCAAGACCTAACCGCCAACATCGAAGTGGTCGTAGCTGATGACGCGGCTGATCCGGTGGCCGTCGCCGTCGCGGACCCAGATGTGAGTATAGAGGCCCGTTTCGACTTCCCGAATGTCCTCGCCCGGCGGGCGAAGCCAGAAGCTATGGTGTCCCGTCTGCATCAGCCCATCCTCGCCGATTTTGCGCACCTGCATCGTGCCGGGAGTCGCGCGTCGTTCCAGATAGGGCAGGTCGCCGGATTGCCTTTGCAGACAGTCCGGAATCGTCCCGTCGATGAATGCCTCGGAAGACCGGGCGATGACACCGTACTTGTCGTGGTAGAATTCGAGGTCATCCGTCATGAGCGAACGCAGGCGGTCGGAGTCGCAGGTCAGAAAGGCCGCTTCGAAGATCGCGGCGTCCAACGCCTCGATTGCGGCGGCCTCTTCTGGCGTGGCCGGTAAAGCGGGCTCATCCGAACTGGCTGTGACACAGCCTGCCAAGGCTGCGGATAGGACCAGGAAAGCGGTGATTGGCCTCATGATGTCATTGCCCTTTCTAAAATGGCAGGATCCACATTGCCGCCCGACAGCACAACCGCCACGCGTCGATAGCGCTCGGGCAAATGACCTGTCACGACCGCCGCCATGGCTGCCGCGCCGCCCGGCTCCAGCGTCACCCCCAGATGCCGTTTCGCCAGCTTCATGGCTTGCAGACAATCCGCGTCTGACACGTCGAACACATCCGTCAAGTGGCGCTTGTTGATCGGCCAGGTGATCTCGCCGGGCATGGGCGTCATGATGGCATCGCAAAGCGTGGGCGGGGCGTCGGTGGCGATGCGGGTGCGCGTTCCGCTGCGCAGGCTCATCTGGTGGTCGTTGTAATGGGTCGGCTCAGCGCCGAAAATATCTGTGTCGGGACTCTCCCCGGCCAGCGCTAGGGCTATGCCCGCGCAGAGCCCTCCGCCGCCCATGCAGGTGACGAGCGCGTCGAACGCGAGGCCGGAGCGCGCGATCTCCAGCCCGACCGTGCCTTGTCCGGCAATGATGTACGGATCGTCATAGGACGGCACCAGCGTGCGCCCGTCGCGCGCGGCTATGAATGCGGCGATCTCCTCGCGGCTCTCCGTCAGGCGGTCATAGGTGACGAGGGTCGCGCCGTCCCGGCGCACGCCGTCCACCTTCACCTTCGGTGCGTCGTTCGGCATCACGATCACCGCGTCGATGTCCAGCTCCTTCGCCGCGCGTGCCACGCCTTGCGCATGGTTGCCGGAGGAGAAGGCGACCACGCCCCCCGCACGTTCCGCATCGCTCATCGCCGTGAGACGGTTCCGCGCGCCGCGATATTTGAAGGCGCCGACATGTTGCAGGCACTCCGCCTTGAAGTGGGTCTCCGCACCGATGATCTCGTCCAGCGCGTCGGAGTGCAGCAATGGCGTCCGAACCGCATGGCCCTCGATCCGCTCCGCCGCCAGGATCACGTCATCATATGTCGGTGCGGTCATTTGGCTCCCCGAGTTGACCGCCTCCGCCATGTCTGAAAAAGACGCGCCAAACAAGATGAACAAATGACTGGGGAACCTGCCATGCAAGGTCTCATGATGAGCCGCGAGCTCATGATTTCCGATCTGATCGAACACGCCGCGACGGTTCACGGCGACCGGGAGATCGTGACGCTGGAAACCGACATGACGCAGCACCGCTATGGGTGGGCCGATTGCGCGGCGCGGGTGCGCAAGCTCGCCAATGCGCTGCTCGATGCGGGCGTGAAGCGGGGCGACCGGATCGCCACCATCGCCTGGAACAATTACCGCCATGTGGAGATCTACTACGCCGTCAGCTCCATCGGTGCGGTCGTCCACACGATCAATCCGCGCCTGAAGCCCGAGCAGATCGCCTGGATGGTGAACCATGCGGAAGACAAATATGTCATGTTCGACACGACCTTCGCGCCGATCATCGCCGGCATTCACAAAGCCTGTCCCAGCGTCGAGGCCTGGGTCAGCCTGACGGACGAGGCCGGCAAGCCCGACAGCGTTCCGTTCGGGGGCGACTATGAAGGCCTGATCGCCAGCGCGTCTGATGAGATCGACTGGCCGCGCTTCGACGAAAACACGGCCTGCACGCTTTGCTACACGTCCGGTACGACGGGCGATCCCAAGGGCGTGCTCTACAGCCACCGTTCCACCATCCTGCACGCGCTGGCGGGTTGCCAGAAGGACGTGATCGGTGCGGGCGGGTCGGACACGATCCTGGCCGTCGTGCCCATGTTCCACGTATCCGCTTGGGGGCTGGTCTATTCCGCCGCCATGGTCGGCGCGAAGCTGATCATGCCGGGGCCGGGGCTGGACGGGGCGAACCTGTCGCGCATGATCAACGAGGAAGGCGTGACGCTGATGGCCGGTGTGCCGACCGTGTGGCTCGGCATCTACAATCATTGCAAGGCCAACGGCATCACCCTCCCGACGGTGAAGAAAGCGCTGGTCGGCGGCTCGGCCTTGCCGGAAAGCCTCCTGCGCGCCTACGAGCAGGACCTCGGCATCCCGATGCAGCAGGGCTGGGGGATGACCGAAACCTCCCCGCTCGGCACGACCTATGCGCCGCATCATACGACAGACCTCGACGACTACGAATCCACCGTGCCGCACAAACTGCTGGCAGGCCGCCGTATCTGGGGCGTGGAAATGCGCATCGTGGATGATGAGGGCAATGAGCTTCCCGCAGATGGTGAAGCCTCCGGCCACTTGCACGTGCGCGGGCCGTGGGTGGCGTCGGGCTACTACAAGGGCGCGGGTTCCGATGCCTTCACCGACGATGGCTGGTTCGCGACGGGCGACGTCTCGGCGTTGCATCCGGAAGGTTATATGGAAATCACCGACCGGTCCAAGGACGTGATCAAGTCCGGTGGGGAGTGGGTGTCGTCCATCGAGGTCGAGAACGCCGCGATGGATCACCCGGACGTCGCCATGGCCGCCTGCATCGGCGTGCGCCACGAAAAGTGGCAGGAACGCCCCATGCTCATCGTTATGCCCGCGCCGGGCAAGACGCCGGACAAGGAAGAGATCAAGGCCTGCATCGGCAATAAGTGCGCCAAGTGGTGGATGCCCGACGCCATCGTCTTCCAGGACGAACTGCCCCTCGGCGCGACGGGCAAGATCCTCAAGCGTGAGTTGAAAGAGCAGTACAAGGATTTCGATCTGGAAGGAGCGGCTTAGCCGTTTTCCTGCCTGTGTGGCGAAGTCGACCTTAACCGACTCCTTTCGTCCCCGGCAACGAATGCTGGGGACAAGTCAGAGAGATCAGGACTTTCCTTCGCCCAACTCGAACAGCCGGCCTCTTTCGGTCACCAGAATGATCGCCAGGGCCGTCAGCCCCATCGCGACGTAGCCGATCAGGATCGGGATGACCGTTCCGTCGAAGCGCTGTGCGACGAACAGACCGATCAGGCTCGCCCCCGTGGAGGTGAAGAAGCCGTAGACGGCGTTGGCTGTTCCCGCGATGTCGCCCATCGGCTCCAGGGCGAGGCTGGCGAAGTTCGCGCCCATCATGCCGAAGCAGGCGAAGCTGACGACGAACAGAGCGTAGAAAACCCAGAAGTTCTGCCCGATGGCCGACATGTAGAGCAGGTTCAGCGCGGCGGACGCGATGAAGACCAGCACCATGGTATGACTGATCCGGCGCATGCCGATCCGTTCCACCACCCGGCTGTTCAGATAGTTCATGACGGCCAACCCGCCGGCGATGCCCGCGAAATAGGCCCAGAACAGCTCGCCCCGACCGAACACCTCGTCGAAGACCTGCTCGCTGGCTGCGATGAAGGCGAAGAGCGATCCGAAGATCACGCCGGACGCGCACATATAGCCGAAGCTGCAGCGGTGGGTCAGCACGCGGCGGAAGCCCTCCAGGATATTGCTCAGATTGATCGGCCGCGGCGCTTCGCGCATGGTCGCGGGCAGGCGCAGGGCCGTCCACAGGAAGACGATGGCCGCGAACACGCCCAGCATCCCGAACGTCCAAGGCCAGCCCAGGGCGATGATGATCAGGGTCCCGAAGCCCGGCGCGAGGATCGGCACGATCATGAACACGGTGAAGACCAGGCTCATGATTTTCGCCATCGCCCGCCCGGACGATACGTCCCGGATGATCGCGCCCGCGCTCACGCGGGTCCCAGAACAGGCGATGCCTTGCAGCAGCCGGAACAGCAGCAACAGCTCGAAGGTCGGCGCGAACATGCAGGCGACCCCGAAGATCGCATATCCGACGAGGGAGATCTGCAGCAGGATCTTTCGTCCATAGCGGTCCGCCACCGGCCCCCAGATCAGCTGCGGGAAACCGAAGCCCAGCACGAAGGCGATGACGATCCATTGCTGGTCGTTGGCATTGTCGATCGCGTAGAACCGTCCGATGTCCTCCAGCGCGGGCAGCATGATGTCGATGCCGAGCGCCTGCAGCCCGAAGATCGCCGCCATCATGGCCACGAACTCGCGCACGGAAATGGGCAGGGACACGGTCGGGGTGGCGGATGCGGCGGTGGAGGACGCGGTCATCGGCGGCCCCTAGGCCTCGCATCGGCGAGCGGCAACCGGCAACGCGCCCTATCACGGAGATGTCGTGAAAAACTGTGGGGGCCAACGGTAGCTAATCCCCCAAATCACCAATTGTTAAAGGCAGCGTTAACTATTTTGGGCGACAGACCGGCTTAACCCTCTTTTCACCATGCCGGGTGCGCAACGATGCCGATCAACTTCAAAATGCCGACCTCCGTTGAACTCAAGCCCCGCATCGTCGTCGTCGGCGTCGGCGGTGCCGGCGGCAATGCCGTCAACAACATGATCGAGGCCGGACTGGACGGCGTCGACTTCGTCGTCGCCAACACGGACGCACAGGCGCTCGCCCTGTCCAAGGCCGAACGCAAGGTGCAGATGGGCACCGGTATCACGCAGGGCCTCGGCGCGGGCATGCGCCCGGAAGTCGGCGAGCAGTCGGCGGAAGAAAGCCTGGACGAGATCATGGTCCACCTCGAAGGCGCGCACATGCTGTTCGTGGCGGCCGGCATGGGCGGCGGCACGGGCACGGGCGCGGCCCCGGTGATCGCTCGCGCGGCACGCGATAGGAACATCCTGACGGTCGGCATCGTCACCAAGCCCTTCATGTTCGAAGGCTCGCGCCGGATGAAGCTGGCGGAGCAGGGGATCGAGAACCTCTACGCTTCCGTCGACACGATGATCACCATTCCCAACCAGAACCTGTTCCGCGTCGCGACCGAGCGCACGACCATGGCGGATGCGTTTCAGCTGGCCGACGAAGTCCTTTACTCCGGCGTGCGCGGCGTGACCGACCTGATGGTCGTGCCGGGCCTGATCAATCTCGACTTCAACGACGTTCGCACCGTGATGGACGAAATGGGCAAGGCCATGATGGGCACGGGCGAGGCCACGGGCGACTCGCGCGCCGTGGAAGCCGCCGAAAAGGCCATCAACAACCCGCTGCTGGACGATGTATCCCTGAAGGGGGCCAAGGGTGTGCTCATCAACATCACGGGCGGCGAGGACCTGACCCTGTTCGAGGTGGACGAAGCCGCCGAAATGATCCGCAGCCAAGTGGACGAGGATGCCAACATCATCGTCGGTTCCGCGCTGGACGACGCGCTGGACGGTGTGGTGCGCGTGTCCGTGGTCGCCACGGGCGTCGATGCGGCCGAGCGCGCCGACGCGCCGGGGCGCTTCACCGCGCCCGTCT
>JBATXP010000364.1:0-2251 GCA_049673465.1 Litorimonas sp. | reverse complement strand
GGTCAGGCCAAGATGCGCGATTTTGGAAGTCTCCTGGCCTTCAACGACATCGTCCCCGCCCGGATCGTCGTCAGCGAATGGTGCCGCAATCAGCAGACGCTGGATGCTCTGCGCGAAGGCTATGCGCGGGTCGATCCAAGCATTCTTGGCAATGTGCCCGTGGCGACCCGATCAGATCTGAATCTCCTCCTATCGCTCCAGGGCGCGGAGAACGTGAGCGCGTTGCGCGATCTTGTCTCGGCCTGGGACGGCGATCCGGATCGGTCGGGCCCGCTGCTGATTGCCACACATTTCACGAATATCGAGGAACTAACCCAGTTCAGCACCTTTGAAGGCGAGATCATAGTCCTCGATCCTAAGTGCAACAACCGGGTGCTGGGTACACTGCGCCTGAACTCAGCATCGCCGGATGTGGGCCATTTCGCCGACATGCTGGTGTCGCCCCTGCTATATGAGGATCAGGCCACTGACATGGTGTCTCGCTATTGCGCCGCGCTGAACAACGACAACCGGATTGCTCTGGAGAACGTGCTGGCCCCGGACTGGACAGACAAAAGCATGGACGGCTCTGCAACTGTGCGCGACGCCACCGGCTTCCTGTCCGAGCTGTCGGAATATCGCCAAGGCCTTGCCGGTGCGCGGTTTGAAGTCGACGAAGTAAAGGTTGCCTATGATACCGTCACGGTGATTGGAACGATTACCGAAACCCACGAAGGCAAGCTGTTTGGCGTAGAACCTACCGGTCGATCGGTATCCTTCGGTGCCATCGCCGTTTATCGCATTCAAGACGGGCAGATCATCGAAAGCTGGCAGATGCCCGACAAGGACGGATTGCTGGATCAAATTTTGCAATGACGCCTGCTGGTATCGAACGTGGCGCAGACTGACGTCCTGACCGATCCTATAAGAATACTGTCAATCACTTGCCCGCTTTCAGGCACGGAGAAGATCGAGGAGCCGTGTCCGGGCTATTCTTCACAGCGGTGACTTCACTTTGAGTTCGACTTCGCGACCTCCGTGGCGGGCTACGCGGTGGTGATCCCAACATTAGGCGCGCCGCCAAACAGGAGTACAATGTGATCGGCAGCAGCGAGGCCGAAGGCCCGCCGCGCGCCCCCTGTGCCGGAGCTCCCTGACCTACGAAGGCCACCTCGAAGGCACGCATGTCTTGTTCGGCTTTTAAGAATAGGATCTTCTTATCTCAATAGCGCGCGTGATCGAGAGTGTGAACGTGATTGGCAGCATGGGCGCGACCGTGCGGACCATGATCTCACCCAATGCGGGTCATGGCATCGCCGCCGAAGAAGCGGCATGGTTGCGCGGCCGGATGAACGCCTATTCTGTCAGTAAGGAGCAAACCCGATGAGCTTTTCGCCCGCCCCCGATCCGACCCTCGGCGACCGCCGGACCTGCGATGCGGTCGAGACCCTGATCGTGCCCCGCGCGGTCGATCTGGGCGAGATGACCGTGCGCCGGGCGCTGCCCTCGAAGAAGCGGCAGATGGTCGGGCCGTTCATCTTCTTCGACCAGATGGGCCCCGCAGAGTTCCTGACCAACGAGGGCATCGACGTCCGGCCGCATCCCCATATCAACCTCGCGACGCTGACCTACCTGTTCGAAGGCCAGATCCTTCATCGCGACAGCCTCGGTACCGAGCGCGCCATCGAGCCGGGGGCGGTCAACTGGATGAAGGCGGGGCGGGGCATCGTCCATTCCGAGCGCACGGCCCCGGACCGGCTCAGCGCGGGCCAGCAGCTCTTTGGCCTCCAGACTTGGATGGCCCTGCCCGAGAGCGAGGAAGAAAGCGATCCGGCCTTCATGCATCATGGCGCGGGCGACCTGCCGGTCGTCGATGCCGACGGCATAACCGCGCGGCTGATCGCGGGGTCAGCGTTCGGTGCGACCTCGCCGCTGAAAACGGCCTCCGACACGCTCTATGCCGACGTGCAGCTGCGCGCCGGCGCATCGGCACCTATCGAGCCGGATGCAGATGAGCGCGCGCTCTACACGATCAGCGGCATGATCGAGATCGCCGGCGACACGTTCGAAGCGGGCGAGCTGTTGGTCCTGCGCCCCGGTGACTGCCACACCGTCCGGGCGACGTCCGATGCCCGGTTCATGCTGTTCGGCGGTGCGCCGATGGATGGCCCGCGCTACATCTGGTGGAATTTCGTCTCCTCGCGCCTCGAACGCATCGAGCAGGCCAAGGAGGAATGGGCAAACGGTCGCTTCGACACCGTGCCCGGCGACG
>JBATXP010000363.1:0-2700 GCA_049673465.1 Litorimonas sp. | reverse complement strand
CCCTGGCGCTGTGGCGCAATGACGACCGCACCGTCCATCCCAAGGGATCGTGCGCGGGCTGCCACGGACCTGACTTCCTCGACCTCGCCCGGATCGGGACGACGCGCGACGACGTGTTGCGCCGAGCCGTGATCGACGGCGCGACCCCGGACCAGGCCGAGGCGCTCGCCAACGCCATCGAACATATGCGCACGCGCTGGCTGATGCCGCGCACGGATGCGCGCACCTTCCGACCCTTTCAGCCCGGTGGCAAGGTCATCTTCGCCGGATCGACCAAGCCCCGGCATATCGCCGCCGTGGAGCGCGACATCGCTTTCGGCTACGAGATGGAACGGCTGATGCCGACCCTGTTCGGCCCCCCCATCGAGACGCTGGAGGAGGCCGAGATCGCGCGCTCGGAGATGCTCGACATATTGCACGGCACTGACGGGCAGGGCCACAATCCGGACGGGCTGAACCTGCGCAGCCTGCCCGTGGGCATCCCCTTCCCGCTCTGGTCGGCCGACGCCCATCACGGCCCGGAGGACGGCACGCTCAATGACTGGGTCGCGGACCTGGCGCACGATGCGAGGCCGGAAGAGCGCGAGGCCTGGCAGGCCGTGATGGACGACTATCTGTCTGACCCCAATCGCGTGACCTTCTGGCGAATGTATGCCGCCGCCGAGGAGATGACCGTCGCGCAGCCGCTTCGGGACTGCACGTTCGAGGGCACCAACTCGCACCTCGCCTGCGGGGCGGTGGACGACTTCAACAGGGACAAGTTCCTGTCCGCGCTGATCGGCCAGCACCGGATGCGGCTTGAGGTGATGGGCCGTCCCGACGATTTCCAGGAAGGACCGCTCGCCTATGCCTATCTCGACGCGGACCCGGCGCTGGACTTCATGCTGAAGCGCAAACAGCCGCATTTCCTGCCCGGCAATAATTGGGAAGTCGGCGACCGCGCGCGGGTCATGCTGAAGAACGACCGCGATCCCGGCAGCCTGCGCGAACAGATGGATGCGCTCGGCTTTCCCGATTTCGCCGTCGACTCCGTCGATGGTGAGCGCACCGCGACGCAGGAGCAGCACGAGCTCCGCCTCGCCTGGTTCTGGCTGGGCTTCACCCAGGACCCCAGCTTCGCGCGCACCCACGCGTCCAACTCCACCAAGAGCGGGGAGTACATGATCGCCAGCCTGCTGGACGAGAACCTGCACCTGCACAACAGCTTCGCCGCCAACATGCGCATCGTCGCCAAGGGCACGCTGCCGGAGGCCAATGTGGCGGGCTTCAACAAGCGGGTGGGCCGGATCGAACGCACCACGCCCGTCTTCCGCCTGAACTACAGCTACTTCGTCGGCTACAACCGCACGGTCCTGAAATGGAAGGAGGACAAGAAGGCGGGTCGCACCGTGCCGACCGGCCTGAAAGCCATCCAGGAGGATTTGTGGTCCACCTTCACGGCCAATGCCTTCCGCATGGGGATGCATCTCTATCTGGCGGATGTGGAGCGCGGAGCGTTGGCGACGGACGTGCCGACCTATCCGCTCAAGGTCCATTTCGACACCTACGCGCCGGAGCGCAAGGAGGCGGACTACGCCCTACTGAACCGGGTGCGATATGCGCTGGGCGAGGCCGCCTACGAATAACCGAAACTGGGGCTTTACGCGGCCACGCTCGCGCGCCCATAGGGCACGCCATGAAAGGCCGTCTCGCATTCCTCGACCGCTGGTACGAAGCTATCAAGGTCGGCGCCCGCCATCCCAATGCGGAGCGCACCTTCGCGGGCATCTGCTTTGTGGAGAGCTCTTTCTTTCCCATTCCGCCGGACGTGATGCTGATCCCCATGGTGCAGGCCGCGCCGGAAAAGGCGTGGCGCTACGCGGCGGTGGCGACCGTGTTCTCCGTGCTGGGCGGGGCGTTCGGTTATCTGCTGGGGCTGCTCTTCTTCGACGCGGTCGCGCTGCCGGTGCTGGAACGTCTGGGCAAGGCCGCATCGGTCGCCGACTTTTCGGGCCGGGTGGAGGAATACGGCGCCATCGCCGTGTTCGGGGCGGGGCTGACGCCGTTTCCCTACAAGGTCATCACCATCATGAGCGGAGCGCTGAAGATCAATTTCGCCATCTTCATGGCCGCGTCGGTCCTGTCGCGGGGCTTGCGCTTCTTCCTCGTCGCCTGGGTGGTGAAGACGTTCGGCCCGAAGGCGGAGGAGATCATGAAGGAGCATTTCGGCTGGTTCACCGTCGGGCTCTTCATCCTGCTGGGCCTCGCCTATTGGGGCTACCGGACCCTAATGCATTAGCGAAACGACCGCGTCGAAGCCATGATCCGCGAATGCGCGGCGGCGGGCTTCGTTCGCATCCGGACCGGTCAGGAAGGCGGTCTGGCGCGCCGGAGGGCGGCCCCTGGGTGCCACGTCTTTCAACAGGCTCTCCACCCGCCGCGCGATCGCGTCGCCACTGTTGATCCACCGCACGGACCGCTCCGCGACCGCCTTGAGCTCTTCCAGCAGGAGCGGAAAGTGAGTGCAGGCCAGAACCACCACATCGACATGTCCGTCCAGCAGCCCGTCGATTTCCGCGCGAACGCGGCCCGGATCCACGGCCCCGCCGCCCAGCTTCGCCTCCGCCTCTTCCACCAGCGCGACCGACCCCTTGAGCCGCACCGCGCATTCCGCCGCATACGCGTCGATCAGCGCGTCCACATAGGCCCGGCGCACCGTGC
>JBATXP010000362.1:0-3868 GCA_049673465.1 Litorimonas sp. | reverse complement strand
GCACCAACGCCAACGAGGTCGACTTCGACCTGGCCGCCGGTGCTACGAACGCCACGCCGACGGCGGGCACGTCCACCAAGTCCAACAATGATGGCGGCAAGCTGGAAGGTCTGGACGCGATCGACGTCACGACCGACGCCGGCGCGGCCGCCGCCCTGACGGCGATCGAGGGCTTCCTGTCTTCGGCCATCGACGCGGCTGCGGAGTTCGGTTCCAAGCAGAAGCGTCTCGACAACCAGGCGGACTTCGTCTCCTCTCTGGCCGACAGCTTGAAGACGGGCATCTCCACCCTGGTCGATGCCGACCTGGAAGAGACCTCCGCTCGCCTGCAGGCCCTGCAGGTCCAGCAACAGCTCGGCGTCCAGGCCCTCTCCATCGCAAACCAGGCGCCGCAGTCCCTGCTCAGCCTGTTCCGATAGACCGCTCCCCGAAAGGGATGAAGACACGGACCCCCGGCCATCGGCCGGGGGTTTTCTTTGCCATGGCGGTCGTGCGCGAGGCTTCCAACCCAAACAGGGTTAGCGGACGTGGTAAACGAAAAGTGTGTCTTTACATCTTGTTAGCTTTCTATGGTTAACGGTCGAATTGCTCGGAAGAGCCCGGTCGGACATTTTCGACCGGATCGTCAGGACGGCCAGGGATGGGGCTCTTTCGTCAGGACGGTCGAAGGCAGTTCAAACGCAAGGGAAGGGCGACCTTCCGACGCAAAGGCAAGGTGACCTCCATGTCCAGCATCAACAACAATCCCGGCGCGATGATCGCGCTCGACGCGCTCAAGGCGACCAACCGCAACCTCAGCCAGGTCCAAAGCGAAATTTCGACTGGCAAGACGATCAACAGCGCCAAGGACAACGCCGCCATCTGGTCCATCGCGACCGTGATGGAGACGGACGTGGCCAGCTTCGAACAGATTTCCAACTCGCTCAATCTCGGTTCCGCCACTGTCGGCGTGGCCCGAAGCGCGACGGAAGACATTGTCGGCTACATTCAGGAAGCCAAGAACCTGATCATCAGCGCCCAGGAAGAGAATGTCGACCGCGCCAAGATCCAGACCGACATCGACGCCCTGGCCGAACAGGTGCAGAGCACGGTCGGCGCGGCGCAGTTCAACGGCCAGAACCTTCTGTCGTCGGACGGCAATGTCACCATCCTGTCCTCGCTCGACCGCGCCGCCGACGGCACGGTCACTGCCGGGCAGATCAGCGTGGAGCGGCAAAACCTGACCAACGATGTCGGCGTCACGACCACGATCACGGCGACGGGCGCAGGCTCCGGCGCGGCGACGGTCCTGAATGGCGGCGCGGTCGGAGCCAACGCGACGGTCGATATCTTCCAGTTCGAAACGGGCGTTCAACCCGGCAATTCCTACGCGCTCGACGTGGCGGGCACCACGGTCACCGTGACCGCAGCCTATGGCGACAGCCCCGAAGACATGGCCAACAAGCTGGTCGAGGCGATCAATACCGCCGGTATCACCAACATCACGGCCGCCGTGGACGGCACGAACGGCAACACGGTCGAACTGATCAACGCAGCCGGCAGCGCCGCAACCAACTCGACCGCCGGCACGCAGACCTTCCAGGACGGTCGCGGAACGCTGGCTGGATTCGACTCGATCGACGTGACGACGACCAATGGAGCGACCGAAGCGCTCAGCGTCATAGAAGGCTTCCTGACCGCCGCCATCGACGCGGCCGCCGAGTTCGGCTCCAAGCAGAAGCGCATCGACAACCAGGCGGACTTCGTGTCCGGCCTCGCCGACAGCCTGAAAACGGGTGTGTCTACGCTGACCGATGCGGACCTGGAAGAGACCTCCGCTCGCCTGCAGGCCCTGCAGGTGCAGCAACAGCTCGGCGTCCAGGCGCTCTCCATCGCCAACCAGGCCCCGCAATCCCTGCTCAGCCTGTTCCAGTAGAGATTTCTTTACGGACCGGCACCTAGGGTGCGGGTCCGGCCCTCATGAAACGATAGGCCCCGGTAGAACAGGATGTCCCCATGGCTCTCATGACCGCTCACGCCTTCAACGCGCAAAGTGCCTATGGTGCGATGGGGCAGGCGGCCGGGTCGGACCGCGACATCGAAGTTACGGTCTTTCGCACCTCCGTCGCGCGCCTGCGCGAACTCTCCGGACCGGACTTCCGGCTCTCCGGACGCGCCGCCGAAGTGCTGGCGGAAAACCTGAAGCTCTGGGACGCGCTGGTCGTGGACCTGCTCCACCCGGACAATACTTTGTCCGACCCGCTGGCGCAGCAGCTCATCAAGCTCAGCGCCTTCGTCCGCCACCACACGCACGGCCTGTATAACGGCACCGCCAAGTCGGTCGACGTCCTCATCGAAATCAACACCGCCATCCTGAAGGGCCTTCTGGGTCAGCCGGGCGAGGGCGGACGAACCGCCGCAGCGTAAGGATTAGCTCATGGCCGGACTTCTCATCAGCCTGAAACCCAACGAGAAATTTCTCGTCAACGGGGCGTTGCTCGCCAATGGACCCAAGCGCGGACAGATCTGCGTGGAAGGCGACGGGGTCAACGTCCTGCGACTGTCCGACGTGATCCATCCGGACGAGGTCTGCACGCCGGTGACGCGGCTCTATTCCGCCATCCAGACCATCCTGTCCGGCGACACGCCCGGACCCGAAGCCGAAGATCATGTCGAGCAGTCCTACGCATCGTTGCGCACCGTGTTCGAGCAGACCGAACTGTCCGACATCCTGTTGAAATCCTACAAGGCGTGGGTGGACGGGCGGACCTATTCCGCCCTGTGCCGCCTCAAGCCCCTGCTGCCGATCGAATCCCGCCTGCTCGGCCTGACCCAGGACGACGCGCCCGTCATGGCGGTCGCCAGCTGACATGCCCATCGCGCCCAGTCTGATCGGCGGCTCGCTGACGGGCTATCTGTTCCTGAAGGAAACCCAGGAGCGTCAGCAAGCGACGTTCGAGACGTCGCCCGACATCGAGCGCGATGTCGAGAGCCTGCGCGAAAAGCTGTCACAGCCGTTCACGCTGGACGATCTGATGGGCGATCGGCAGCTGCTGCGTCCCGTGCTGCAGAGTTTCGGGTTGGAAGGGGAGCTGGACAAGGGCGCGTTCGTGCGCCGCATCATCGAGGACGGCCCGGACGATCCGCAAGGCTTTGCGCGCCGCCTGAACAATGACGATTTCATAGCTCTCGCGGATGCCTTCAAGGCGGACTCCGAAGGCAATATTCGACTGAGCCATGGCCAGATCGAGGATATGATCGAAAACTATCAGGATCGTGCTTTCCAGATCGCCGTTGGCGAGCAGGAGCAGGACCTCCGACTTGCGCTCAACTTCGAAAAAGAGATCAGCGACCTGGCCGCGGACAGTTCGACGGACCGCGCCTTCTGGTTCAAGGTGATCGGCAACACGCCGCTGATGGAAGTCTTTTCCACCGCGCTCATCCTGCCCGACGGCCTGTCCAATCTGGATATCGAAAAGCAGGCGGACTATCTGCAGGATCGGGCCTCCCGGCTCATCGGCGACGATCCGCGCGCGATCCTCGCCACCAAGGAGGGGGCGGAAGCGACCGTGCGTCGGTTCATCACCCAGCGGCAGGTCGAGGCTGGACCCGGTGCGCTGACGCCCGGCGCGTCGGCCATCACCCTGCTCAATGCGGCCGCTGGCGGTTTCGGCGCGCAGAGCCTGTCGAGCCTGGTGCTGTCCAACGCGGTCTAGGTCGTATCCTCACATCTGGGGCCGGTTTTGACGGCCTTGGGGCGGGTCGTGGCTAGGCGCGGGCTGAACCGAATGCTGTGGCCTTCGGGAAGACCGCAACGACGTCCACGGGTCGCCCCAAGGCCGCCCGGCAGGGTCGCGATGCGCGAGCCTTGGGACGTCGTCGCGGCGTC
>JBATXP010000361.1:0-9211 GCA_049673465.1 Litorimonas sp. | reverse complement strand
ATCTGGACGCGCGTCTCGTCCTGGCCAAGGCGCTCGCCGCGCGCGGACGCCGGGCGGACGCCGTGGATCACCTGCTGCATTCCATCGCCGCCGACCGCGGCCATGACGAGGAGGCGGCGCGCCATTTCCTCCTGACCATCTTCGAGGCGGAAGGACCGGAAAGCGAGATTTCCGTCACCGGTCGCCGTCGCCTGTCGTCCATTCTGTTCGCCTGAACGTAAGAAGAGTGTGAGCGCACACTATAAATCCCTCGCGCGGCGGACCACGCCGTCGCGCATTCCGATTTTTCCTCTGAATGGCGCGGTTCTGCTGCCCGTCTGCGACCTGCCGCTCAACATCTTCGAGCCGCGCTACCTCAACATGGTGGACGATGCGCTGAAGGGCGACCGGCTGATCGGCATGGTGCAGACCTCGGACGATGCGCCCGGCGGCGTGGCGGAGGTCGGCGGGCTGGGCCGGATCATCCAGTTTTCGGAAACCGACGATGGTCGCTACCTGATCGTGCTCAAGGGTCTGCGGCGCTTCCGCATCTCCGCCCTGCCCGACACCTCGACCCCCTATCGCCAGGCGGACGTCGCCTATGACGGGTTCGAGGAGGACCCCGACCTCCATGCCGTGCGCCAGACGAGCGAAGCCCTGTCGGAATCCGGCCGGTCCGACCGCGCCGCGCTCACCGTCGCCATGAAGGCGCTGGCCAAGGCGGTCGGCGTGGAGGTGGACTGGAAGGCGCTGGCGGAAATCCCCTTGCCCGTGCTGGTCAACCAGGCCGCCATGATCAGTCCTTTTTCGGCACCCGACAAGCAGTCCCTCCTGGAAGCCGCCACGTCGGACGAACGCCGCCGTCTCCTGATCGGCCTGATGCACCTCTACGCGTCCGGCGGCGCGGGCGGCCCCCAGACGCAACCGACCCAGTAGAGCCGGCCAGACATAAGCATGAGCGACGACGCCCCCATCCCCCTCGACCCCAAAATGCTCAGCGTGCTGGTCTGCCCCAAGACGCGCGGCCCGCTGATCCACGACAGCGAGACGCACGAACTGGTCAGCCGCAAGGCGGGCCTCGCCTACCCGATCCGCGACGGCGTCCCCATCCTGCTGATCGAACGGGCGCGGGCGCTCTGACAGTTGCGTGACCCCGCAAAGGGGAACGTTGTCCGAGAGGCCCGCGTTGGGCCAGCATGAGATCACTTAACCGCAAGCAAGACCCTGCCCTCCCCGCCGCCATCCGCTCGCCCGGCCTGAAACTGGTCGCCGTCAGCGCCGTCGCCCTGACCACGGCCTTCTTCAGCGCGCCGAGCGCCTTTGCCGAAACCCACAGCCCGGTGCTTCGCGCCGACGGCCCCGCCAAGCTGGACGCCCGGATGCTGGGCGAGCCCAAGGGATCCGATGTCGCCATGGCGATCGAGGAGAAGGTCATGGACGGTCGCATCGACGCGACGCTGGGCACGGACGTGTCGCCCGGCGCCAAGCTGGCCGCCCGCCAGGCCTATGCGCAGGGCGTGTTCAAGCCGCTCTGGACCCGCAAGGCCGCCGAGAAGCTGATGGCCGCCAACCCGACCTGCCGCGACAACGGATTCGATTCCGGCTTTACGGACGAAGAGATCCGCGCCGCCATCGACGCCCGCTTTTCCGGCGATGCCGAAGCCCGCGCGGCTGGCGACCTGAGACTGACCGCGACCTGGCTGGTGCTGGCCTCCAAGCTGAGCGGCGGCCTGTCCGACGAAGGCGGCATGGTGCGTTCGACCGACACGCGCCCGACGCGCTCCGACCTCGTCCAGGCGCTGCGCAGCGCCGGCGAATCCGATCCGATCGAGGCGATGGAGCGTTTCGCCTCCCTGTCGCCGCAATATGCCAAGCTGCGCGACGCGCTGAAGCAGTACCGCGAGCACGCCGAGAATGGCGGCTGGATGAAGCTGCGCGACGGCGACGAGATGCTGGAGCCCGGCATGGACGATCCACGCGTCCCCGCCTTGCGAGAGCGTCTCGCGGCGGAAGGCTACCGGACCGGACTGTCGACCCTGCCGGCCGTGATGCCGGGCATGGACGGTCGCACCGACTTCCTGCGCCCCATCTCGATGGATATCGCGCCCAGCGCGCCGACCACCCTCTATGACGGCGAGCTCGTCGAACAGGTCAAGGCGTTTCAGGCGGCGCACGGCCTGGCCCGCGACGGCGTGATCGGCCCGAGCACACTGGCGGCCCTGAACGAGTCGGTGGAAAGCAAGATCGACCGTATCCAGCGCTCCATGGACCATTGGCGCAAGACGTCCGATCTGGGCGAGCGCCACATCTGGGTCAACATCCCCTCCTACCGCGTCGAAGGCTGGAGCGGCGGCGAGCGCGAGATCGTCATGGACACCATCGTCGGCAAGAAGCGCACCCCGACCACGGCCTTTTCCGACGAGATCGAATATATCGTCGTGAACCCGAAATGGTTCCTGCCCATCGGCCTGTTCAAGCGCCAGAAGCTGAACAAGCTGCGCAAGGATCCGGGCTATGCGGCGCGCAAGAACTACATGATCTTCGACCGGGCTTCCGGCGCGCGGCTCGACGCCCACACGATCGACTGGACCGAGCCCGGCGTGTCGCGCCGCATCCAGATGGTGCAGACGCCCGGCCCGCACAATGCGCTCGGCCAGCTGAAGATCATCTTCCCCAACAAGCACGCCATCTATCTGCACGACACGCCCGACCGTCACCTGTTCGAGCGCGACGTGCGCGCCCTGTCCTCCGGCTGCGTCCGCCTGAAGGACCCGGTCGCCATGGCGAACTGGCTAACGGACGGCGATACGGGCGTGGCGACCAACGTGTTCAACGCCACGCTGGAAAGCCAGGAACGCGAGCGCTTCTATCTCGACACGCACGTGCCGGTGCACCTGACCTACCTGCCCGCCGTGGTCAGCCCCGAAGGCAAGGTCGAGTTTCCCGCCGATATCTATCGGGAATTTAAGGAACCGACCCTCGCAAAAGGGACCTACCCCGACGATATCGAGACCATGAGTGAAGGGGACCTCTACGTCGCCACGAGTGGCGAAAGCGGTCCGAGGACGGAAGCGCTGCAATAATGACGATCTTGAAGACGCCGCTGGTCGCAGCGGCTCTCCTCTTTCCGCTGGCCCTGGCCGCACCCGCCGCGTCGCAGACCGCACCGGTGGTGAAGGCGAGCCTGAGCGCGGATTCCGACACTTACGCGCCCGAGTTCAATATCTGGTACGAAACCATCATGCCGGGCGACGCGTTGGACATCGCCCTGCCCGCCGGGCATCGCCTGACCATCGACGGGACGCGCTGGACGCCGGACTGGCGCGCACCGGACCGGGCGCAGACCCTGAGCGCCGAATTGACCGCCAGCACGGGCAAGGTCGCCGACATCACCCTGTTCGTGCTCGAACCCCATGCCAACATCGACAGCAAGGGCTGGCTCAATGGCTACCGGATCGGCACCTATCCGCGCAATCCGCCCGAAGGCTTCATCAAGCTGGACGGCCCTGATGATCGCGACCGCCAGATTTCGCCCCACTTCAAGCTCGGCCAGTTTCTCTGCAAGCAGCAGCCGGGCCATTGGCCGAAATATGTTCTGGTCAGCCAGGACAATATCAAGCGGCTGGAAGCGCTGCTCACCTCGTTGAACGACGACAAGACGACGGATGCCACGACCTTCTTCGTGATGAGCGGTTTCCGCACGCCCTTCTACAATAGCGCAATCGGCTCGGCCCGCTTCTCCCGGCACATGTATGGCGACGCAGCCGACATCTATGTCGACTACGCCCCGCGAAACGGCAATATGGACGACCTGAACCGGGACGGCAAAGTCAACAAGGCCGACGCCAACTGGCTTTACGACTATGCCCAGAAACTCTTCAAGAACCGCAAGGACCTGCCCAAGGGCGGGATCGGGTCCTACAGGGCCAATGCCGTCCACGGCCCCTTCGTGCACGTGGACGGGCGCGGCACGACGGCGCGCTGGGGGCGATAGGTCGTATACTCACATCTGGGTATACGACCTAGAGCGCCGCTCGCTTGACCAGGTAGTTTGCGCCGCGAGTTGGAAGCACAGGCCTTGCCAAAGAACTGAAACGGAGCACCCGCCTCGCGCCGGTTGACGCAGGCCCCCGCCCCGCCCACATCCTCCTCCATGAGCAACGATTACCTCTCCGAACGCTGGCGCAGCACCACCATTCTGTCGGTCCGCAAGAACGGCAAGGTCGTGGTGGTCGGCGACGGCCAGGTCAGCGCGGGCAACACCGTCATGAAGGGCAAGACCCGCAAGGTCCGCCGCGTCGGCAAGGACGGCAGCGTGCTGGCAGGCTTCGCCGGGGCGACGGCCGACGCGTTCGCCCTCCTGGAACGTCTAGAAGCCAAGTTAGAGCAATATCCGACCCAGCTCGCCCGCGCCTGCGTGGAGCTGACCAAGGACTGGCGCACGGACAAATATCTGCGCAATCTGGAAGCCATGCTGGTCGTCGCCGATGCCGACCAGACCTTCGTACTGACCGGAAACGGCGACGTGGTGGAACCGGACGAAGGCATCGTCGCCATCGGCTCCGGCGGAAACTACGCCTACGCCGCCGCCCTCGCCATGGCGGAGTATGAAGAGGACGCGGAAACGCTCGCCCGCAAGGCGATGGCGATCGCGGACCGGATCTGCGTGTTCACCAACGACCAGCTGACGGTGGAGACGATCGAGTAGTCTGCTTCGCCAGGGTCCGGCGATGTGAGCCCAGGACGGAGCCTAGGGTCGACGCGCCGACGTCCCGGCTGTTCGAGATGGGATGGCCATGGATCACCCGGATAAACCGGGTGATGACAAGGAAGAGAGAAACGTAATTGACGACAGGGTCGGGCTTGGTCGGGCGCGTCTCAAAGACCTACCCTGACCTTTCTACTTGTCATGGCCCGGCTCGTCCGGGCCATCCATGGCAATACGTCGATGCATTATGCTGCTCTGGTATTTTGAAAGACGGATCTGCCCTGGATGAACCGGGCGATGACAAGTCATGTAAGTATTTGCCTCACTGTGGGCTGGACCGCTCAGGGATATTGCATGACCTGGTCACACCCTCTCCACTTGTCATGGCCCGGCTTGTCCGGGCCATCCATGGCGGGACGGCCGATACCTGCCAACCGGCCTGCACTTTGCGAGACGGCTCGAACAAGGACGCCAGAGAAACGAAAAAGCCCGCCTCTCGGCGGGCTCGGAGCTTGTAGGCTATCGGACGTGCCTACGACGCGTATTTCACGCTGCACCCGTAAGGCTGCGTTTCCGCCACGCTCACCGATTGTCCCGCATCCAGTTCGGCCAGCGCCTGGGCGACATAGTTGGTCGCGCCTTCGACGGTGGCGGGGTTGGACGAGCTGTTGTCGTCGATCGCGCCTTGGTAGACGAGGGTCTGGTCTTCGTCGATGATGTACATGTGCGGCGTGGTGCGGGCGGCGAAGGCTTGGCCCATTTCGCCTTCCTGATCGAGGATCACGGCCGTCGCGGCGACGTCGCGCTCGGTCTTCCATTCGGCGACCTCAGCGCCGGTCTTGAAGCCCTGCTTGCCGGGCGCGGAACTGATCACGGACAGCCAGACGATGCCGTCTTCCGCCGCGTCGGCCTGCAGCGTCTGCATGTTGTCGGTCGAATAGTGCTTTTCGACATAGGGACAGCCTTCATTGGTCCATTCCAGCACGACGCGCTTGCCGGCGAAATCGGATAGATTATGGGTCGTGCCGGTGCTGTCCATGACGGTCATGTCGGCGACGGACGCGCCCGTGGCGATCTTGGCGAAGGCGGGGCTGGCGAGGGCCAAGGTGGCGGCGCTGGCGAGGGCGATGAATTTCATGATGTCACTCCGAGACGGGTTGGCGAGCCCCCTTGAGGGTTCCGACTACCAGATCGGTGGTGAGGATTTGAGGCAGAACTTCGGCCCTCACGGAATTGTCACCTGCAGGAAAATACAGATAGAGCGGCACACCCGCGCGACCGTACCGTTCCAGCTCGCGCGCGATCTGGTCGTTCCTGTTCGTCCAGTCGGCGATCAGGAACGCCGTATCCGTCTGCGCGAAGGCGCGCTGCACCGCGTCCGTCTTCAGCACGAGCCGTTCATTGACCTTGCAGGTCACGCACCAGTCGGCGGTGAAATCCACGAACACGGCACGACCGTCCGCGCGTAGCTCGGCCACCCGCTCAGGACTCCAGGCTTCGGTCTCCACCGCGAACTCGCGGTCCGGCATGAAGTAGGCCGCCGCCGGCGTGGCGATGGCGAACAGGACGGCGAGGCTTCCGACGAGTTTCCAGACCCGCCCGAAGCGCAGCAGCCAGAGCCCGAACGTCAGGACGAGCGCGGCCCACAGAAAGGTTTCCGCGGTCGGGTCGGACAGGGGCAGGAAGAAAATCGCCGCCCCGAACATGGGAAAGGCCAGAAGCTGGCGGAAGGTGACCATCCAGGGGCCGGGCCTGGGCAGCCTTGCGAGCAGGCCCGGCACGTAGGCCAGCAGCACGAAGGGGGCCGCGAACCCGATCGCGAGAGCCGTGAAGACGGCGATCGTCACGAGGGCCGGCTGCAGCAGGGCATAGCCGATGGCCGCCGCCATGAAGGGGGCCGTGCAGGGCGTCGCGACGATCACGGCCAGCACGCCCGTGAAGAAGGAGCCCGTCCGCCCGCCCCGTCCGGCCAGGGACGCGCCCGTGCCCTGATAGGCGCCGCCTGCGATCTCGTAGGCGCCGATCAGGTTGAGCCCCACGGCGAAGAGGAGGAGGGCGATAAGGCCGACCACGACCGGGTTCTGCAGCTGGAACCCCCAGCCCAGGGACGCCCCGCCCGCCTTCAGCGCCAGAAGGACGGCGACCAGCGCGGCCATCATGGCGAACACGCCGACCGTGTAGGCCCACGCGTCCCGACGCGCGACCGCGCGCTCCGAATGGGCCGACTTGGCAAGGCTCAGCGCCTTGAGGGAGATGACCGGAAAGACGCAAGGCATGAGGTTGAGGATCAGCCCGCCGACCAGAGCGCCCAGCACGGCCCCGAGCAATCCGATGGGCGCACCGCTGCCCACTGGGGTGGCTCCGATGTCGGTCGACCCGGTGACGGCCCCGATCGACAGCGGCGCGTCGGTCGGCTCGACCGTCACGATCCGGCCCGTGCGCTCCCCGTCCAGCACGAAGTCGAGCACGCCCTGCTGCGGCGTGTCGAACCCGTCGCCCCAGCCGAAACTGGCCGTCGTGTCGAGGCGCAGGCCGTCCGTGCCGACCGTCGCGACCTGCGGGTCGGAGTGGACCAGCAGCGTATTGTCGTAGGGAAAGAAATAGGCGTCAGAAAGATCGGCCCCGCTCGGCAGGTCCGCGAACTGGATCGACAGCGCCTCGCCATCCGCCTGCATGGCGGCGCGGACGTCCAGCGCGCGCGGGGCCGCATCGATGGCCTCGACGATGGCGGCGGCATTGGCGTCGTTGAGCTCCGCCGTCTCCGACACTTGCAGCGCGAGGCGCAGCTGTCCGCTCTCCGGAATGCAGATATCCTTGCAGACGAGGTAGTAGACATCCGCCTGCACCTCCAGCACCGCGCCGATGGGCGCATCGTCCGCGACCGTGAACGGGACCGGAAAGAGCGGCGCGCCCTCGAACCCGTAATTGATGATCGGCCCCGTCGGGATCGTGTCCGGCAGCGGCCACACGATCTCGCCCGCGCGCAAGCTCTCCGGCAGGACCCAGCCGATCTGAACCGGCTCCCCGCTATCGCCCGGATTGCGCCAATAGGTATGCCACTTCTCTTCCAGCTCCGTCCGCAGCGCGATCTGGAACGTCTGCCCCGGCGCGACCGCGTAATGCGACGACAGCAAGGACGCCTCGACCTTGCCCGTATCGACCGGAAGCGAGGTCGAAGCGAAGGCGCTGGCGGCGGAGAGCCAGGCGAAGAAGGCGAGGAGGAGGGCGCGCATGGGAGCACCTATAGGAAAGGTTGGTGAACAAAGCGATTGCCGGCCGCGCTCTCTCACGCATTCTTGACCCATTGCACGTTGCTTGGTAGGCAACAATTGTGATCGGCTCCTTCGCTGACAAACGAACGGAAGACATTTTCCAGGGCCGTCGCATCAAACGGTTGAGTCCGGATTTGCAACGGAAAGCCCTGCGCCGTCTGCGCTACATTTCCGCAGCGGACCGATTGGAGGACCTCCGCATTCCGCCCTCCAACAGGTTGGAAAAGAAGAAAGGCGATCTGAAGGACCATTACGCGATCTGGGTGGACACGCAGTGGCGGATCGTCTTCCGCTGGGTGGACGGGGTCGCCGAGGACGTTCAGTTCATCGACTATCACTGAAAGCGAGACATGACCGACTTCATCGAAATCGAACATCCCGGCGTCCTGCTCAAAGAGGACTTCCTAGACGATCTGGGTATCAAACCGGGAACGTTTGCAAAATCCATCGGGGTGGACCGGGCGGCGATCAAGAAGATCATCGACGGCAACCGCGCCATATCTGCGGACATGTCACTTCGTTTCGGACTCTACTTCGACATGAGCCCGGCCTTCTGGTTGAACCTACAAAAGGATTACGAGCTCCGTATCGCAACACGCGACCGCCTGCCGGAGATCGAGCAGGTCGTGCAACGGCGCGTCGGGTAGATCGCGATGTCGAGCTCGTAGTGAGACTTTTACCGGAACCGTCTTGCTAGCATTGGCTGATTCCGAAGAAACTGGATGGATGCCTCATCATCCCAAGGCCAGTTTTTCTCTTCGTCCTGAAAGACAATCTGAAAAGCTGGATAGTTCTGCTCCCCATAGAGCCAATTGTCAGATAGCATCCACCGACTTGTAAGAACTTTTGGAATCTCGAGAATTTGGCAAGCGAAGCCATTGCTCAGACTGTTGTCAATGTCGCCGTGATTATAGCGGTGACCTGAAACAACCCGGTCACATGCGCGCTTACCAACTTGCGCAGCCATATCCCGATGAAGCCCGAGCACGAGAAATTCAGGGTGGGACTGGGTTTTCCAAAGCCCGATAGAGTAGAGAAATGTCGGAATGCCGTCATCGCCCGATACTCCGGTTAGGTGGTAGCCATGTTTCTTGATACTCGCGATGAGCTTTTCGAAATAGTCATTCGACGGCTCGGGAAACTCCATTTCTAATGCCTGAAATGCCGCATCCCCGTGAACACCATCGCTAGACCCGCTTCGTCGGCGGCGTCGATCACTTCCTGATCGCGGATCGAGCCGCCGGGTTGGATG
>JBATXP010000360.1:0-5092 GCA_049673465.1 Litorimonas sp. | reverse complement strand
GGATGATCCGCGCCCGCCCCGCCAGCTCCTTGCCGACGGGCGTCAGCGGCGCTCCCCCGCGCCCGCGCTCCACCAGGGTCGCGCCCAGCACCTCCTCCATGTCGCGCAGCTGAGTGGAAAGGCTCGGCTGGGACACGTTGGACAGCTTGGCTGCGCCGGAAAAGGTCCCAGCCTCGTCGATCGCGACCAGATATTGGAGTTGGCGCAGGGTCGGTTTCATGAGCCGACCATAGACCAGCTATATAGGATGGGTCTATAGTATTTATTCGTTACTTATCTTCTCCCTAATCCGCTCGGTGGCGTATTGAGGATATGAAAAAGAGAAAAGGAGATCAGATCATGTTTGCCCGCTCAGAGGATCGTTCGGCCGCGATGGTGCGCGCCGGGTCCCGTTCGCCGGCCAGTCCCCCGCCCGCATCCGCGCCGCGCCGTCTGAAAGGACGCCGTCGTCGCTCCCGCGTATCGGTGCAGCTTCAGATCGCATGATCTTCAAAACCGTGTCCACGAACTCTAACCGAATCGGAAGGAACGCATGACGAAACTTGGTCGCACCCTGTGGAAGGGAAAAGCCGAGCTGGCCCTGATCGGGGTCGTCATCCTGATCGGCGTTTCAGCCTGATCGCACCAACGGACGAAGGCCCGGACTGTCCCCTTAGCCGGTTTTTCGTTCCCGTTTCTTCCTTGGCCGCGTCCGGACATCCCTCCCGGACGCGGCCTTCCCATTTCTGTTTCACGATTTTTCGAAAAAATAGCCCGATTTCGCGGCTTTTTCCAAACCCGGCGACGGACCGGCGACGTATGAACTGGGACGGTTCGCCGCACATGAAAGACACTCCATGCAAGACAGCCACACCATCCGGTCCGGCCCGCGCTCCATTCGCGAACGGGTCATGGATTTCATCCACCTGGAGGCGTCGGGCGGCCTGGTCCTGATGTTCACGGCGCTGCTGGCGCTGATCGCCAACAACTCGCTGCTGGCTTCGGGTTATAGCGGCATTCTCAACACGCCGGTCGCGGTGCAGTTCGGCGCGTTCGAGATCGCCAAGCCCTTCCTGCTCTGGATCAATGACGGCTTGATGGCGATCTTCTTCTTCCTCGTCGGGCTGGAGATCAAGCGCGAGGTCCTGGACGGGGAGCTGTCCTCCATGGACAAGGCGTCCCTGCCGATCTTCGCCGCCATCGGCGGCATCGCCGCTCCGGCGCTGATCTACTACATGTTCAACGCTTCCGACCCGGTCACCGTGTCGGGCTGGGCCATTCCGGCCGCGACCGACATCGCGTTCGCGCTCGGCATCATCGCCCTGTTGGGCCCACGCGTACCGGCCTCGATGAAAATTCTATTGCTGGCTGTCGCGATCATCGACGATCTGGCCGCCATCATCATCATCGCGCTGTTCTACACCGAAAACCTCAGCATCGTGGCGCTCGCCTGGGCGGCCGCCGGGACGGCGGGCCTGTTCGCGCTCAACCGCATGAAGGTGATGCGCATCCTGCCCTACGCGCTGATCGGCCTGGTCGTCTGGGCGGCCGTGCTGAAATCCGGCGTCCACGCGACCCTGGCGGGCGTCATCACGGCCTTCGCCATCCCGATGGCGCGCCCGTCCCCGGACGAGCCGTCGCCCCTGCGCCGCGCCGAACACGGGCTGCACATCTGGGTCGCCTTCCTGATCCTGCCGCTCTTCGCCTTTGCCAATGCGGGCGTGTCCCTGGCAGGCCTGTCCTTTGCAGACCTGCTTGCGCCCGTGCCGCTCGGCATCGCGCTGGGCCTGTTCTTCGGCAAGCAGATCGGCGTCTTCGCCCTGTCATTCATCGCGGTGAAGCTGAACCTCGCCAAGCTGCCGGAGGGCGCGACCTGGCCCATGGTCTACGGGGTCGCGTGTTTGACCGGTGTGGGTTTCACCATGTCGCTCTTCATCGGCACGCTCGCCTTCGATGACGCGGAACTGCTCAACGGCGTGCGCCTAGGTGTGTTGATGGGTTCGATCGCTTCGGGTGTGCTCGGCTACCTCGTGCTTCGCGCGGTCTGCAAGCCGGTTTCAGACGAATCCATCGTGGACGCCATCGAGGATTTGAGCGATGAGGTGCGCGAAGCGGTCTAGACCGTCCGGTCGGCCCGATTCGGATCCGCAGGTCCGCGCTGGAGTGAACATGGCTAGAACCGCGGAAGCGAGCGTCAACGAAGCCGGAATCTCTCCGGAGGATCCGGGCGCGCCCAAGAAGCTGGTCCGGAACCTCGGCCTGTTCGACGTCTACTCGATCTCGACCGGCGCGATGTTCAGCTCCGGCCTGTTCCTCCTGCCCGGCATCGCGGCCGCCGCGACGGGCAATTCGGTCTTCCTGGCCTACTTCTTCGCGGGCTTCCTGATCATGCCCGCCATGTACTGCATGGCGGAACTGGCCACGGCCATGCCCAAGTCGGGCGGAACCTACTATTTCCTCGACCGCGCCATGGGACCGCTGGTCGGCACGATTGGCGGGTTCGGGTCCTGGATCGCGGTGGTCTTCAAGGCCGCCTTCGCCCTTGTCGGCATGGGGGCCTATATCGGCATCTATCTCGATTTGCCGTTCGAGATCACCGCCATGCTGCTGGCCATCGCCTTCGGCGTCATCAACGTGGTCGGCGCGAAGGAGACCACCCAGCTGCAGCGCTGGCTCGTCACCATCCTGGTCGTCATCCTGATCGGGTTCACCCTCCTGGGCCTGGCTGCCGCCTCGCGCGGGCCGGAGCCGTTCCTGCAACTCAACGCCGATTACGGCAAATTCTTCCTGTCCGGCACGGTCGGCTTCATCTCGACCATCGGGCTGGTCTTCGTGTCCTATGCGGGCTTGACCAAGCTGACCTCGGTCGCCGAGGAGATCAAGGATCCGGACCGCAACATCCCGCTGGGCATGACCTTGTCCCTCCTGACGGCGACCGTTCTCTACACGCTCGGCACCTTCGTCCTGATCAAGGTGCTCGAGCCGGAAGAACTGTTCGGCAGCCTGACGCCCATCGCCGATGCAGGCCGCGTCTTCATGGGCAATTGGCCGCTCGACCTGGGCGTGATCCTGATCGTGGTCGCCGCCATCGCGGCCTTCGCGTCCACGGGCAATGCGGGCATCATGAGCGCCTCGCGCTACCCCTTCGCCATGGCCAAGGACAAGCTGCTGCCCGACCGGTTCGGCACGCTGGGCAAATTCAAGACCCCGACCGTGTCGATCATCTTCACGGTGATCGTCATGATTGCCGTCATCGCCACCTTCGATGTCGCCGAAGTCGCCAAGCTGGCCTCCGCCTTCCAGCTGCTTCTCTTCGTCTTCGTCTGCGTCGCCGTCGTGGTGATGCGCGAAAGCCGTATCCCGACCTACAAGCCGGGCTTCCGCACGCCCTTCTATCCGTGGGTGCCGATCGCGGGCGTGTTCATCGGCTTCTGGCTGATCATCGAGATGGGCGTGCTGGCCATCGGCTTCACCGGCATGCTCGCGATTCTCGGCGCCCTCTGGTACCAGTTCTACGCCAGCAAGCGCGTGGAACGCCGGGGCGCGATCTTCAACGTCGCCGAACGCATGGGCCGCCAGGCCTATGAGGGGCTGGAGCACGAGTTGATGACCATCATCAACGATCGTACCCAGGCCGAGAACCTGTCCTACGAATCCGTCATCGCCCGCTCGCTGGTGACGGATTTCCGCTACGGTCAGTACGACTTGCCGACGCTTGCCGAAATGATGGCCGAAGAAGGGGCTGCGCGCTACGAAATCGACAATGCCGTCACGCAGAGCATTCTCGGCGCGGAGCCGGTCGTGTTCCGCCCGATCAGCGACGGGGTGCGGCTGGCCCGCTATGTCGACGAACGGATCCGCGAGCCGGAACTCTTCATCTTCCGCTTCGGGCCCAAGGCGAGGCTCGACCTCGATCTCGACGCGTCGGACGACGTCCACACGCTGATGTTCCTCCTATGCCCGCCCAAGCCTGCCGGGCTGGACATGCGCATCGCCGGTCACCTGGCGGAGATCGTGCAGGGCGAAGGATTCGAGCGCCGCTGGCTGTCGGCCCAGAGCGAGGCCGACCTCAACGACGTGCTGGTCCGCGACGATCATTTCCTGCATGTGCCCGTGTCCAAGCTGCCGCGCCTGAAGGCGCAGATCGGCCGGACCATCGGCGAATTGACCGGCATGGGAGACGTGGTGGTCGCCCTGATCGAACGCGGCGACAAGACCGTGATCGCCACGCCCCAGAACGTCATTATGGAGGGCGACATCGTCGCGCTGGTCGGCGAGCCGGAGGACCTGATGGCCCTGCGTCGCGCGCCCGCGCGGATGTCCGACGAAGAACAGTAGCGGGCCGTTCCGAAAGGGGGCAGGGGTGAACGCGCTCGACACGCTGCTGTCGCCGGTCGTGATGTTCTTCGCGCTCGGTCTGTTCGCCGCCCTTTTGCGCTCGCCCATGAGCGTTCCGCAAAGCTTCGCCAAGGGCCTCGCCATCTACCTGATGATGGCGATCGGCCTGAAGGGTGGGGTGGAGATGTCCAAGACCGCACTGGACGGCCAGGTCTTCGCCGTATTCGGCGCGGCCATCGTCCTGTCCGCCGGATTGCCGCTGATCGCCTACGGGCTGCTTCGGGTCACCAGCGGTCTCTCCCGCACCGACGCCGCCGCCACGGCCGGCCATTACGGTTCCATCTCCATCGTCACCTTCGTCGCCGCCATCGACGCGCTGCGCATCGCGGACATCCCGTCCTCTGGCTACCTCGTGGCCGTCGCCGCCATCATGGAAACACCCGCCATCATCACCGCGCTCTGGCTCGCCTTGCGAGGCTCCAAGCGAGAGGCGGAGGATGCGGTTCGCGACAAGGGCGAACTGGCGCGCGAAGTCCTGCTCAACGCCTCCGTCGCGGTCCTGATCGGCTCGCTACTGATCGGGGCGGTGGCTGGGGCGGATGGCTATGAGCGCCTGTCGCCCTTCTTCACCGCGCCCTTCCAGGGCATTCTCTGTCTGTTCATGCTCGACATGGGTCTGAATGCCGGTCGGGGCCTGCGGCGCGGCTGGCGCAAGCTCGGCGTCGCGCCCATCGCCTTCGGCCTCTACATGCCGCTGGTCGGCGCGGGCGTCGCG
>JBATXP010000359.1:0-2853 GCA_049673465.1 Litorimonas sp. | reverse complement strand
GAAGAGACCGCCCGCCTGGCCCGCGCCGCGATCGAGGCGGCCGGAGTCTCGATCCGGGCTTTCGCCTCGTGAGCGGCGGGGCTCCCTCCATCCGCGCCTATGGCGACCATGCCGTGCTGGTCGAATGGACGACGGATGGATTCGATGCGCAAGTCAGCGAGCGCGTCCATGCCCTGGCGGCGCGGCTCCGCGGGCTGGACCTCTTCGCCGAAGTCATGCCCGGTTACGATAGTCTGGTCGCCAGCTTCGACGGCGCGCGGTTGACCCTCGGGGGGGCAAGGCGGCGTGTGGAGAGCGCCCTGTCGAGCGTGGCTGACGCGAACGCAGCCGCCGACGGACGGCTGGTCGAGATCCCCGTCAGCTATGGCGGGGCGGACGGGCCGGATCTCTACGCCATGGCGGATCGGATCGGTCTGACGCCGGAGGATGTGGTCGCCCTGCATTCGGGCCGCGAATACCGCGTCTGCATGATGGGCTTCATTCCCGGTTTCGCCTTTCTGTCGGATGTCGATCCCAAGCTGCAGCACCCGCGCCACGCCACGCCGCGCGCGGTCGTCCCGGCGGGCAGTGTCGGCATCGCCAACTGGCAGACGGGCATCTATGGGCTGGAAAGCCCCGGCGGCTGGCAGATCATCGGCCGGACCGATCTCCACATGTTCGATGCCGCGCGCGACAGGCCCTTTCTGGTCGAAGCCGGCGACCGCATCCGGTTCGTGCCGAAATGACCCGCCCCGACAAGAGACAGACCCGCGCTCCCGATATCACCGTCCTGAACGGCGGGACGCAGACGACCGTGCAGGATGCGGGACGGCCCGGCCATCGCCATCTGGGCATTCCGCGCTCCGGCGCGGCGGACCGTCTGTCCTTCGCCGTGGCCAACCATCTGGTCGGCAATCGCTGGGACGCGCCCGCACTGGAATGCGCGCTGGGCGGCCTGCATCTGCGCTTCGAGCGCGATGCGACCATCGCCATATCGGGCGCGCAGATGTGGGCTCAGGTACAGGGCATGAACGTCGACACCAACCGCGCCGTGGATGTCGAGGCAGGCGACATCCTGACCCTGTCCTACGCCCGCGAAGGCTGCCGCAGCTATGTCGCCGTGGCGGGCGGGTTGGAGGCGACCGAGTTTCTCGGTTCCGTCTCCACCTATCTGCCCGCGCAGCTGGGCGGGATCGAGGGGCGGGCGCTCCGGGCCGGAGACGGGCTAGAACTGGCCGGAGAACCGGAAACGGGCCGCCGCACCTTGCCCAAGGGCTACGTTCCCTTTCTGTCGAACCATGCCGTCTTGCGCGCCCGGTCCGGTCCGGAATTCGACGCCCTCTGCGCGCAGAGCCGCCGCTACCTGTTCACCACGCCCTTCATCGCGACATCCGCGACCGACCGGATGGGTTCGCGCCTGCGCGGCGACCGCATCGTCACGCAGGAACCCCACGCCATGACCAGCAGCCCGCTTCTGCCCGGTACGCTGCAATGCCCGCCGGACGGCCAGCCCATCCTGGCGCTGGCGGACGGGCACTGCACGGGGGGCTATGCGCGCGGCCTGCACGTGATCCAGGCCGACCAATGGCTGCTCGGCCAGATCGCGCCGGGGATGAGGATCAGCTTCCGCCGCTGCTTCGACGACGAAGCCCCGGAAATCCTGGAAACGCGCAATGCGGTGTGGAGCACGCTGATCCCCGGTTTCAGCTTCTAGCGCATGGGTGGCCAGGGTCACGTCCTGCTGGACGACCAGGCGACGCACCGCCAGCTCTGGTTCACCGAGCCGCACGACGTGCTGGTTCACCGCGTCGGAGAGCCGGTGGAAGCTTTGTTCGCAGCCATCGATCAGGCGCAGGCGGACGGGCACTGGCTTGCCGGGCTGCTCCTTTACGAGTTCGCCGCCGACCTGGAACCCGTGCTCGCGCACATCGCGGAAGAGGGTCGGGAGGTCGTGCGGCTCGGCATGTTCGACGCGCCGTCGGAGCATCCGCCCGCGACCCATCTCTACCGCGCCGCGCCGCCGGATGTCGCGCTTTCGCCTGGCTGGAGCGCGGCGGACTATCGCGAGCGGTTCGACGCGGTGCAACGCTATCTGCGCGCGGGCGATGCCTACCAGATCAACCTGACCTTCCCGATGCGGGGCCGAGCGGAGGGAGACGCGGCGGCGCTCTATGCAGGCTACCGCCGCCGCCAGCCCGGTCGCTACGGCGCGGTCGTCAGCCTGGGCGGCCCCGACATCGTCAGCCTGTCGCCGGAACTCTTCTTCGAGCGGCGGGGCCGGTCCATGCGGATGCGGCCCATGAAGGGGACTCGCCCCAAATCCGCTTCGGGCGAGCCAGGAGACGACATGACGGCGGACGCCAAGTCGCGGGCGGAAAACCTGATGATCGTGGACCTGTTGCGCAACGATCTGTCGCGCCTGTGCGAACCGGGCAGTGTGGCGGTGCCGGAGCTGTTCGCGCTGGAAGACTATCCGACGCTGGTACAGATGACGTCCCAAGTCACGGGCGAGCTGCGGGACGGCGTGGGCTGGCACGACATCTTCCGCGCGCTATTTCCCTGCGGCTCCGTCACCGGCGCGCCCAAAATTCGCGCCATGGAGATCATTCACGAACTGGAAGGCGAACCGCGCGGACCCTATTGCGGCGCGGTCGGCTACATCGCGCCCTGTGGCGATGCGAGCTTCTCCGTCGCAATTCGAACGGCTGTGCTGGAGAACGGGCAAGTCCGGTATGACGTGGGCAGCGGCGTCGTGCTCGACAGCCGCGCTGACGACGAATATCGCGAATGCCTGCTCAAGGCCCGGGTCTGGGACGCCCCGCCGGAAGCCCGGTTCGAGACGATGCGCGTCGGCCCGACCGGCCCGGTCCGCGC
>JBATXP010000358.1:0-2256 GCA_049673465.1 Litorimonas sp. | reverse complement strand
CGCGCCTGTTCCTCGGCCAGCTGCTTGGCGCGTTCGACATCGCGCGCGGCCTGGATCTCGGCCTGGCGCTTCTCCTCCGCCTCGATCCGGGCGCGGTCTTCGTCGGACAGTTCGGTCGCGCCCGCATCCTGCGCGCGCGCCGATGCCAGGGCGGCGGCATTGATGGCCGCCATGCGCGCGGCCATCTGTTCGTCGATGAGCTTCTGCGCGGCCGCCCGTTCGGCGGCTTCCGCGGCGAGCTTCTCTTCCTTGGACTTGAATCCCAGTTTGGAGAGGAAACCGCGTTTCTTCTTGTCAGCCATGAAGCGTTCCGATGAGAGTGTCTTCGCGCGCGTCTATCACGCGGACTTGCGCGAGCGAACCTGCGGGCGGGGGATTATCGACGCGCACGAGACTGAAATCGGGCAGCCGCCCCATTCCAACCTTGTTAGGGCCGCTCTCCTCGAACAGGGCCGTGTCCACATCACCCACGCGGGAGGCGAGATGGGACGCTCGGACGGCCGCGCCCGCCTCGCGCAGCGCCTTGGCACGAGCCTTGACGATATTGCCGTCAATGGGCGGAATCCTGGCCGCCGGCGTGCCTTCGCGCGCCGAATAGGGGAAGACGTGCAGCCACGGAATCCCGATCTCCGACACGACTCTCCGGCTGTTTTCGAACATCGCTTCGTCTTCCGTGGGAAAGCCCGCGATCATGTCAGCGCCGAAGGCGATCGCCGGGCGGCGGTCCTTGAGCGAGGCGCAAAGGTCGATGACCTGTTGCCGCGAATGACGGCGCTTCATGCGCTTCAGGATCATGTCGTCGCCGGCCTGTAGGGACAGGTGAAGATAGGGTGCGATGCGCGGCTCGGTCGCGATCAGGTCGAACAGGAGCGAGTCGACCTCCGCCGGGTCGATGGAGGAAAAGCGCAGGCGCGGCAATTCCGGCACGAGGCGCAAGATGCGCCGAACCAGATCGCCCAATGGCGGCGCGCCCGGCAGGTCCCCGCCCCAGCTGGACAGGTCCACCCCGGTCAGCACCACCTCCCGGTAGCCCTGCCGCACGAGGTTGCGCACGTGGGACACCACTTCGCCCGCCGGGACGGAGCGGGCATTGCCCCGGCCATAAGGGATGATGCAGAAGGTGCAGCGATGGTCGCAGCCATTCTGCACCTGCAAAAAGGCGCGGGTCCGCGACTGCGCCCGCTCCGGCGAGTTCTCGCTGCCCAGAAATTGCGGCGCGCTATCCTGCACGGCCATGATGTCGTTGACCCGGATGCGCTCGGAGGCGGCCCCGAAATGCTCTGGCGCGAAAGCCCCCGGCAGCATCTTGTCGTGATTGCCCAGCACCTGGTCCACTTCCGGCATGGCGGCGAACGCTTTGGGATCGATCTGCGCCGCGCACCCCGTGACGATAAGGTTTGCGCCGGGTCGCTCCCGCCGCGCCTTGCGCACCCGGCGACGGCTTTCCGCCACCGCCTCGTTGGTGACCGCGCAGGTGTTGACGATGACCGCATTCTCCAGCCCGTCGTCGCGCGCAAGCGCGACCATCGCGTCGCTCTCCGATGCGTTCAGGCGGCAGCCCAGTGTTATGACTTCGACAGGGTTCGTCACGGCCCCGCCATGTGGTCCGGGCGTTAGGTTTTGGCAAGCCATGCGGACAGGACGCGCCTTGCCTGGGACACTCGGACCCTGCATGACGTTTCGCATGAGCCGGATCCTCTCCGCACTCCTGATCGTTCTCGCATCGGCCTGTTCCGCATGGGCCGGGTGTTCCGGCTTTCCGCCCCTGGGCGGAACGACGATATCGGAGATGATGGAAGGGCGCGAAGCCCGGATCGTTCTGCCCACCGAACACAGGCTCCTCATTCGCGACGATCCCGGGAACGGCGCCCGGCCCAGGAACGGGCTTTCCATATCGAGCCTTCATGACGTTCTGGACGGGCTCGGGCTGCCGGCAAGCGGTTCGTTCGAAACGGTCTCCCACCCTAGGAGCGACGTCGACTGGAACCTCGCCGTCGGGACGGTGGACGTCATCACCACGGTCGCGGACCGTTGGGGCGGGACGATCCCCGTGCAGTCCTGTCCCTATTCAAATCCGGCCTACCTCGTGGATCACCAGGAGGCCGTCCGACGGGGCGGCGCTGTCGGGGTCCCCGACGCACCGGACCCGTTCGTCCCCGACATCTTCTCGTGCCTCGACATGCAAACGGAATCCCTCTCCACCTCCATTCCCCATTGCGGCTTTCACGATCCGGCCCGCTCCGACGCGCCCGGACG
>JBATXP010000357.1:0-1779 GCA_049673465.1 Litorimonas sp. | reverse complement strand
CGCCGAAGACGCGCCGGCGACGGACGAACTGCCTCGAGCCGCTCGGTCAGAAGCCCGTGTCCCGCGACCTCGACGGCCAGACCGCCGAGCTTCAAACCCGCATCGCCGTCCGGGGCCGCTCCACCGTGATCGGAATTCCCAATACGCAGGCGGTTGGCCGACGGGGGAAACGGCACCTTCGAAATGGACCGCGATGCGATGACCATCGAAGATGACGCCTGATCATAGGCGGCGTTAGGACGAGGGCGCTGGCATTTCTCCGGGCCCCTTCATTCATCAAGGTGCCCATCTTCGAGTTCTCATTCGTCCGAGATCGGCGGAGGTCGGATGCCTCCGAGTCGGACAATGGTTCGGGAGCAAACACCGACCATGAGTTACGAACGGCGGCGATCACCGATAGCTGGCGGATGATCATGGATCGATGGCGGACCCGAGATAACTCGACCCTGCGCTCGACACCCTACGCTCCGAGGGGCTAACTGCGACGAATGCCTAATAGCACTTCTCCTGCTTGCTGGATGCCGCGATCCGTGTGACGGATCAGACCTTGCGCCGGCGTCTGACGAGAGCCGAGCCGTCAGGGCCTCATGGGCGCATGGCACAGGCTGACCAGCCCCGATCGAGTGGGCCGCTTCGTGTCGTGGAGCATCGTCGCCCCTTGCGCCGAGATCGTCGGGAGATCGGGGCGGCCGCTCCGGACGGCGGCCATTGCGCAAGCCGGCTTGGTGGGGAGGCGGCCTCAGGCGCCGGACGCCGGGTGGGGCCGGTTGGCGTTGTGGTGGCCATGCCACGCGCCGATCGACACGCGAGCCTCGGCGGGGGCGTATGAGACCTCCTGATCCGGCAGTTTACCGCGCAATTCGGCGTCGAGGCCTTCGGCGTGGCCTTTCTCCTGAAGGCTCTCGGCTTCGGTGTAGGGCGTCTTTACCCCGAGGGGACCGAGCCATTCGCGTGCCGCAAACGCCGTGAACACCAGCCCGTTGTCGGGCCCGGCGCACCCGGGTGGCCTCAGCTCCACGAATAGGTCCAATAGCGTCGCGAGGGTATCCTCTAAGTTCGGGCGCCCCGCGACTGGTAGGGCGAGACATTTTAACTATATCCGTCGACGATCGCCGGCATCCTGATCCGGCGCCCGTCATTGGCCCCTGAACTGCTCCCTTGTTTCGACAGGCCCGCTTCATGGCCGTGGAAGGCCTAAGGCTTTGCTTGGGACATGCTCATGTTTGACGACGGACCCACCCGCATCAAGCTGATCACCGGCGTTGCCAGCCGCTGCGATCGGCCGGAGCACGAGGAGCAGAGTATCGTGGAGCGGAGCTTGATGCCCGGCGAGGGCGTCTCGGAAGTTGCCCGGCGCGGGCGACCTTGCTCCGAACCTTCTGTTCCACTGGCGACGTCTGACGGCCGAAGGGGGCGCGATGGCCGCCGGAAGGAACGAGCCGGTGTTTGGTTCCTTCGAGGTCCGCAGGCTCATGGACCGGGTTCGCGATCTCGACCGCCTGCTCGACCGCAAGACGATGGAGGTCGGAACTCCCAAGAAAGCTCTCGCCAAGTCGTGGGCAAGAGAACGGACCTGGCTGCCGCTGTCGCCGCCGAAGGACGGATTCCGGTGATGGCTTTGGCCAAGACGATCAGGGTCGGACGGTCCCAGCTCCACGCCAGGGCGGCCGGGACCTCGAAGACCCGTGCCCGCTACCCCAAGGCCGGGGACGACGACCTGCTGCCCGCCCTGCGCCGCCTCGCAGGCGGGCGGCCGACCTACGGCTACCGGCGCATCGC
>JBATXP010000356.1:0-3037 GCA_049673465.1 Litorimonas sp. | reverse complement strand
AGGTCAAGCAGTGCCACGGCAAGGTCGCCTGACGGGTATAGACCCGTATTAGCCCGGATCGGGTGCGATCCGGGGCGCAAGCCCGACAGTTTTGAGGCGACGGCCTGCAGGGGCCGCGAAATCCCGGCTCCGTCGTCCCCTTGATGCGGGTTTCGGACCTACACGGCTTCCCGACATTGCAGGGAGTTCCGTCATGAAAACCATCCACACACGCCTCGGCGCATCCGTCCTCATCCTGGCCGGCCTCGCCGCCACACCGGCGGCCGCCCAGGACGTAGACGTCAGCTGGACGCTCGGCGTCGACGCCGTCAGCCAATACGTTTTCCGGGGCGTCAGCCTCGCCGACGACGCCATCCAGCCCTATGTGGAAGCCAGCGTTGGCAACTTCACCGTCGGCGCGTGGGCGTCTTCGGGGTTCGGGGCGAATTCCGAACTCTATGGCGACGAGATCGATCTCTATGTCGGCTATAGCGTTCCGTTGGAGGGGAGCCTGTCGCTCAACCTGGGCGGAACCTATTACCACTATCCCCAAGGCGGCGGTCTCTTCGAAACCGAAGGCGGCTCGGCCGGCTCCTACGAAGTCTCCGCCGCTCTGGGCTTCGGCGAGGTCGCACTCGCACCGTCCCTGGCCGCCTATTACGATTTCACCCTGGAAGCCTTCACGCTGGAAGGCGCGCTGGGCCACAGCGTCGGCTTCGGCGAGAAGAACAGCTTCGACATGGGCCTGACCGTCGGCCACGTGGAGGCGGATGGCGGCGGCGACTATCAGTGGGGCCACGCCTCGGTCGGCATCAGCCGCCCGATCAACGAGATCGCCTCGGTCGCGCTTTCGGCCAATTACGTGCTGAACTCGGAAGACAACACGCTGGACGTCGACACCTTCGTCGCGCCGGGCGGGATCGAATTCGCGGCGGCGACCGACGACGATCTGTTCTGGTTCGGGCTCGGCATCTCCGCCGGGTTCTAGGATCGCCGAACCCTCTTCCTGACGGAGGACGAAGGAAGAGCGCCCGGGCGGCTTCTTTCCTGGAAGGGAAGGGGCCGTCCGGGTTTTTCGTGTCCGAAAAAGCCGGTCCGCCTATTTCGCGCCGGGCAGCGTCCGGCCGATGTTCAGGAACTTCTCGCGCCGCTGCTCCAGCCGCTGCCTCGGCTCCATGGCGAGCAATCGCTCCAACTCGCCCATCACGGCCGCCCCGACGCGCTTGACGGCCTCCTCCGCGTCGCGGTGCGCGCCGCCGACCGGTTCCTTGACCACCTTGTCCACCACGCCGAGCCGCTTGAGGTCCTGGGCGGTGATCTTCATCGCCTTGGCCGCGTCCTCCGCCCGGCTGCCGTCGCGCCAAAGGATCGAGGCGCAGCCTTCCGGCGAAATCACCGAATAGATGCTGTGCTCCAGCATCAGCACGCTGTTGGCCGATGCGATCGCGACCGCCCCGCCGGAGCCGCCTTCGCCCGTGATGACGGAAACGAACGGAACGGAGAGGCCGAGTCCCGCATCGATGGAGCGCGCGATGGCTTCGGCCTGTCCGCGCTCCTCCGCGCCGCGGCCCGGATAGGCCCCGGCCGTGTCCACGAAGCTGATGACGGGCAGGCCGAACCGCTCCGCCATCTCCATCAGGCGCACCGCCTTGCGATAGCCTTCGGGCCGGGCCATGCCGAAATTGTGCGTCAGGCGCGTTTCCAGATCCGTGCCCTTTTCGTGGCCCATGACCATGACGGACTGGCCCCTGATCTTGCCCGGACCGCCCAGAAGGGCGTGGTCGTCGCCGAACTGGCGGTCGCCCGCCAGCGGGGTGTAGTCGCTCACCAGCGCGCGCACATAGTCGGAAAAGTGCGGCCGGGCCGGATGGCGCGCCACCTGCGTCTTCTCCCACGGGCCGAGCTTGGCGTAGACGCGCTTGAGCTCCGCCGCCGCCTTGTCCGCCGCCTCGCGTGCCGCCGCCGCATCCGTCGCTGCCAGGGCCTCGGCCTGCTTGTCGAGTTCCGCGACCGGGCGTTCGAAGTCGAGATAGGTCTGAACCATCCGCGCCCCCTAGCATTCGAGTCTTTTCTGTAAACCCGCCGCTTCCCTGGCGAGCCGTTCCAATCATATCCGGCGGCAGACGGCGCTTGATACGCGCCGGGCTTGCCGCGATAGGCGCGCCCATGAACCTGCGCGATCTCGCCTATGTCCTCGCCGTCGCCGAACACGGCCATTTCGGCCGCGCCGCCAAGGCCAGCCACGTGTCCCAGCCGACCCTGTCGGGCCAGATCCGCAAGCTCGAAGACGAGCTCGGCGTTACCCTGTTCGAGCGCGGGCGCGGCGGGGTACGCGTGACGGAAACGGGCCGCGCCGTGGTCCGCGAAGCCCGCATCGCCCTGCGTGCGTCCGACGAAATCCGCCGCATCGCCCAGGCCGCGCAGGACCCGTTCGCGGGCGAATACCGGCTGGGCCTGATCCCCACCGTCGCGCCCTATCTGATCCCGCGCTTCGTCGCCAATCTGCGCGATGCTCTGCCCGACCTCTCCACCATCTACCGCGAGGACATTACGGAGCGGCTGGTGCACGACCTCGAAGCGGGCGCGCTGGACGCCGCCATCCTCGCCACGCCGCCGGACACGGACGCGCTGGAGGCGATCCCGCTCTACCGCGAGCCGTTCCGTCTGGTCTTCCCCGACGGGCACGACCTGTCCTCGCTGGCCCACCTGCGCATGAGCGACGTGGACCGCGACGACGTGCTGCTGCTGACCGAAGGCCACTGCTTCCGCGACCAGGCCCTGGCCCTGTGCGACGCGCCCGCCCGCGCCACCAGCCTGCGCGCGACCTCGCTGGAAACGCTGATCAACCTCGTCGCGCAAGGCCAGGGCGTGACGCTGGTGCCCGCCCTCGCCATGAGCGGCCTGTCCGACGATCTCCAGCTTGACGACCGCGCACTTGAGGAGCGGGACGCGGCTCGCGACATCGTGCTGACGATCCGCCGCTCCGATCCCCGCCGCGCCCTCGCCGGTCGCATCGCCGCCCTCATCAAGCGCGGCCTGCCGGAGAGCGTCGAGGTGC
>JBATXP010000355.1:0-4274 GCA_049673465.1 Litorimonas sp. | reverse complement strand
ACCAGCGCGTCCGCGTCGACACGGACCTTGGTCTTGAAACCGCGAGCGAACCCGCCGCGCCGGGCGGCCTGGCGCAGATCGTCGGCATTGGCCGTGACCCAGGCCCCGCGTCCCGGCAGCCTGCCGTAGACGTCCGCCACGACCTCGCCGTCCGGAGAGAGCACGAAGCGGACCATTTCGTCCGGATCGCGCACCGCTCCGCTCGCGACGCAGCGACGCTCGCGTGGCTTGTGGCCACGCTTGTCCTCGACAATGTCGGACTCGGCGCTCAACCGGTCAGGTCAAAGGCGCATTATGCGCCTTGCCCTTCTGTGCTGAACAGGGCTTCCGCCGCGTCGATGGGACGTTCCGGCGCCTGGTAGGCGTCCGGATCGGAGGCGTCCTCGCCCTCTTCGCCTTCCTGGGCCTGATAGAGGTCTTCTTCGCTGATCCAGCCGGCGTGGACACGCGCGCGCATGATCAGGTCCGTGGCCTCCTCTTCGGAGAACTTCATGCCTTCGAACAGGCCGGGCTCGCGGACACGCTCGCCATCCTTGTACTCGACATAGCCCGTCAGGTCGTCCGGCACGAGGCCCGCAACGTCTTCGACGGTCAGGACTTCGTTTTCGCCGAAGATTACGGCCATCGGCAGGGTCACGCCTTCGACTTCGAGAACGCCGTCCTCGACGCCCAGCTCGGTGCGCTTGGCGTTCTGCTCGGCGGCGACCTGCTCCAGATATTCGCGGGCGCGCATCTGCAGCTCCTCGGCGGTCTCCTCGTCGAAGCCTTCGATGGAGGACAGCTCGCCCAATTCGACATAGCCGACCTCTTCCATGGTCTCGAACCCTTCGGAGACCAGCAGCTGGGCCACCATCTCGTCCACGTCGAGGCCTTCCATGAAGAGCGCGGAACGCTCGCGGAATTCCTGCTGGCGGCGCTCGCTTTCCTGCTCCTCGGTCAGGATGTCGAGACCCCAGCCGGATAGCTGGCTGGCGAGGCGCACATTCTGACCGCGGCGGCCGATGGCGAGGCTGAGCTGGTCTTCCGGCACCACGACCTCGATGCGCTCGTCTTCCTCGATGATGACCACCTTGGTCACGGTCGCGGGCTGGAGCGCATTGACGATGAAGGTGCCGAGATCGTCCGTATAGGGAATGATGTCGATGCGTTCGCCTTGCAGCTCGTTCACGACGGCCTGCACGCGCGAACCGCGCATGCCGACGCAGGCCCCGACCGGATCGATCGAGCTGTCGTTGGAATAGACGGCGATCTTGGCGCGGGAGCCGGGATCGCGAGCCACGGCGACGATCTGGATCGTGCCTTCATAGACTTCGGGCACTTCCTGGGCGAAGAGCTGCGCCATGAATTGCGGGTGGGCGCGGGACAGGAAGATCTGGCTGCCGCGCGGCTCCTCGCGCACATCCATGATGTAGGCGCGGATGCGGTCGCCCGGCTTGACGTTTTCGCGCGGCAGGGCTTGGTCGCGGCGAATGACCGCTTCGGCACGGCCCAGGTCCACGATGATGTGGCCATATTCGACGCGCTTGACGATGCCGTTGATGATCTCGCCGACGCGGTCCTTGAATTCCTCGTACTGGCGGGCGCGTTCGGCTTCGCGCGTGATCTGCATGATGGTCTGCTTGGCGCGGTTGGTCTGGACGCGGCTGGGTTCGATCATGGGCAGCGGCGTGGAGATTTCCGTGCCGAGCTGGGCGTCCGCATCATCCATCTGCGCGGTGCTGAGCCCGACCTGCGCCTGCGGCTCCTCGACTTCCTCGTCGCGCACAACCGTCATGACCCGGCGCAGGGACATCTCGCCAGTTTCGGGGTGCAGGTGCGCGCGGATGTCGAGCTCCGCGCCATATTTCATCTTGGCGGCCCCCTCGAAGGCCTCCTCGATGGCGCGCAGCACGATGGATTTTTCGATGGATTTTTCTTCCGCGACCGCCTTGGCGATCTGGAGCCATTCGAGCTTGTTTGCGGAAACGCCGGCGATACCCATGACGCTATTCCTCTTCTTCGTTGTTCTGTTCGGCCGCCGCCTTCGCAGCATCCTTTTTGCGCTGGCCTTCCTCGACCAGTTCGTCCGTGATCAACAGCTTGGCTTCCGCGATCCAGTCGAACGGGATGGAGGCCGTGTGCTCCGCTTCCCCGTCCAGGTCGATGTCGACATGTCCGTTCTCCACGCCCGCCAGCACGCCGCGGAAGCGCTTGCGGCCCTCCACCAGCCGGTCCAGTTCCAACCGCGCGAGATAGCCCTCATAGGCCGTGAAGTCCTCATAGGCCGTAAGGGGTCGGTCGATGCCGGGGCTGCTGACTTCCAGCACATAGGCGTCGTCCAGCGGATCTGCCACCTCCATCGCGCTGGAGAGTTCGCGCGACAGCGCCTCGCAATTCTCGATCCCCATCAGCCCGTCCGACAGGCGCTCGGCCATGATCTGCACGGTGCGGCGCTTGCCGGCCATGACGCGCACGCGCACGACGCGCAGTCCGAGATCTTCGGCGATGGGCTCGGCGAGCTCCAGAATGCGCTCGTCTATATGCGTCTTGGTCTTCAGGGCTTGATCCTATGCGCCAATGAAAAAACGGCCCGCCGTTTCCGGGGGCCGCCTGGCTGGCAACTGCCAGAACCGGCGATGTGAAGGAAGATATAGGCCAGTTGCCGCCCGAGGGCAAGAGAGACAATGCGGTTCAGGCACCGCCTCCGAAGAGGCCGTCGCTGAACAGCAGGAGACCCATAGCGGTCATGACAGCCGCGCTGAGACCCAACATGGCGAGCGTCAGCAGCAGGGCGCGACGCACCGTCAGCCCGCCGCCCGAGCGGAAACACCAGAAATAGATCCAGTAGATCGAGCCGATCACCAAGACCGGGGACAGTCCGGGCGGACGCTGAGAGGCGGGCGGAACGGATTGAAGCCGGGCGGCAATGTCCATGCCAAGGCTCAACAGCACGATCCAGCATATGGCGGTGGAAATGGCATAGAAGCTGGCGCGCAGGGATGTGCGCAGATCCCACCACTCTCCGGCCCAGCGCGTCAGGCCCCGCCCGACGACACCGAACAGGAGAGTGATGATGAATACGGGAGCGATGCGCGACAGAGTCAGCCAGACATCGCCCGCCCGGGCCGCGCTCGACACGTCGGCGGCGAGGCGCGGGCCGATCAACCCGCCATCGTTTCGCGCTACGTCAGGAGACACGAGCGAGCCGACCATGACCAGCACGACCGCGAGCGACAGGACGAGATAGGCCCCGGGGGAAAGGATCATGCCCCGCCGACCGTCCGGCTCGTCCGCAACCAGCACAGGCCCCAACTTCCAGGGGGCGACGAGCGTGGCCAGCAGGGTCGGAAACACGGCGATCACGGCCAGACCGATGCCGGTCGCCAGCAGGTCCAGACCGCCCAGCGGGTTGCGCTCTTCCAGGTCTATGCTCGGGCCGGACATGCACTCTCCCCCTCTTCCAGTCGGAACGTTCTCGCGCCCGGACGGCGAAAGGTCAAACGCGCGTGAACTCGAACCAATAGGGCGTGCGGCCTTCCCGCCTCGCCTTGGCCTCGTATTTGGTGCCGGGCCAGCCGTCTGGCGGACGTTTCGGATCCGTCCCGTCCCAGTCGAACCCGCCACCGACCTTGCGGCCATGGGCGCGAAAGCGGGTCAGCGCCCAATCGACATAATGCGGGATGTCGGAGGCGAACAGCAGCGAGCCGCCGGGTTCCACCACGCGGTGGAGCTCCTCGATGAAGGCCGTGCGGATCAGGCGCCGCTTATTGTGACGCGGCTTCGGCCAGGGATCGGGAAACAGGATCACCGCGCGCTGCAGGCTCGCATCGGGCATGTCGGCCATCAGCTCGCGCACGTCGCCCCGGAACAGCCGCACATTGTCCAGCGCCTCCTCCACCACGCCGCGCAGAGCTTTGGCCGTTCCGTTGAGAAAGGGCTCCGCGCCGATGACGGACACATCCGGATTGGAGCGGCCTAAGTGTAGCAGATGACTGCCCATGCCGTAACCGATTTCCAGCCAGCGCGGTTCGGGGGGCAGCGGATCGCCGGGCGCGATGGACAGGCGCGGCCAGTGCGCCTCCATCAGCGCCTGCTGCGAGGCGGTCAGGGTGCGGCCCTTGGCGCGGCCGAAGGTGCGGAAGCGGTCCCGTTCGCGGTCGAAATTCATGGGCCGCCGCCTATCGGGCCGGGCGCGTCCCGACAACCGATTACGTCGTGCGCATAGGCTCAGGACCTATTAATCTTGCCATGTATCGTCGTGTGTGATTCTGTCGGATAATGTCTGATTTGTTTTT
>JBATXP010000354.1:0-39464 GCA_049673465.1 Litorimonas sp. | reverse complement strand
GTGTCGAGCGCGGGCAGGTTCTGTGCAAGCCGGGCTCCGTCCAGCCGCACAAGAAGTTCGAGGCCGAAGCCTACATCCTGACCAAGGATGAGGGCGGTCGCCACACGCCGTTCTTCAACAACTACCGCCCGCAATTCTACTTCCGCACGACGGACGTGACGGGTGTGGTGACGCTCAAGGACGGGACCGAGATGGTCATGCCGGGCGACAATGTGAACATCGACGTGGAGCTGATCGTGCCGATCGCCATGGAAGAGAAGCTGCGCTTCGCCATCCGCGAAGGCGGCCGCACCGTCGGAGCCGGAGTGGTGTCCAAAATCACGGAGTAGGGGTCCTCGGACCCGCACAGGGGTATAGCTCAGTTGGTAGAGCATCGGATTCCAAATCCGAGTGTCGAGGGTTCAAGTCCTTCTGCCCCTGCCACTTTCTAAATCGGTCCGGACTCGTTACGGGTCCCGGTCCAAAGGTGCCGCGGAGGTCGATTCGGCCTCCGCGTTTCGCCGTTTTGAGCCCAATCTGAACAGGAAACGTCTCTCATGGCGAAAGGCAAGCAGGCCAACCCGGCCAAGACCGACGCCCAGATGGCGCCCAAGGTCTCGCCGGTGAAATATCTGGAGCAGGTTCAGCAGGAAGGCCGCAAGGTCGTCTGGCCGACCTGGAAGGAAACACGTCAGACGACGATCCTCGTCATGATCTGTGTCCTGCTGTTCGGCGCGTTCTTCTTCGTCGTGGATTATCTGATCGGCGTCGTCGTGCCGTGGGTGTTGAGTTTCGGGAGCGCCGGCTGATGGCTGCACAGTGGTATATCGTCCAGGCCTACTCGAACTTCGAGAAGCGCGTGAAGGAAACGATCGAGCGCGACGCCGAGGAGAAGGGCCTGTCCCATCTCTTCGAGGACGTGCTCGTGCCGACCGAAACGGTCGTCGAGGTCCGTCGTGGGCGCAAGGTTGAGAGCGAACGCAAGTTCTTCCCCGGCTACGTGCTGGTCAAGGTCGACCTGACGGACGAGGCCTACCACCTCATCGCCAATCAGACCAAGGTGACGGGTTTTCTCGGCGCATCGAGTGGCTCCAAGAAACCCCGCCCGGTGCCGGAAAAGGAAGTCGCGCGCATCATCGGAACGTCCGGCGAGGATGCCGCGCCTGCGCGTCCGATGATCAGCTTCGACATCGGCGAGACCATCAAGGTCGTGGACGGTCCGTTCCAGAGCTTTTCCGGCACGGTCGAATCCGTCGACGAGGAAGCGGCGCGCCTCAAGGTCCTCATCAACATCTTCGGGCAGGGCACGCCCGTCGAACTCGACTATTCGCAGGTGGAAAAGGAAGGCTAGCCCGCCCCGCCTGCAATGACTGATCGTGGGAGGGGCGGCTTAAAGTCCAGCCGATCCCGCACCACGGTCTCCACACGCGCTTCGGCAATACCGCCTCGCGCAACCGCCATAGGAGTGGAAAATGGCAAAGAAGATTGACGGCTACATCAAGCTGACGATCCCCGCGGGTTCCGCGAACCCGTCCCCGCCGCTGGGTCCCGCACTGGGTCAGCGCGGCGTCAACATCATGGAATTCGCCAAGGCGTTCAACGCCAAGACGGAAGAGCTGGAAAAGGGCGTTCCGACCCCAACCATCATTACGGTCTACGGCGACAAGTCCTTCTCGTTCGTCACCAAGACAGCGCCGGCCAGCTACTACCTGAAAAAGGCCGCCGGCAAGACGTCCGGATCCAACAATCCGGGTAGCGAAGTCGGCGGCACGGTCACGCGCGCGCAATGCCGCGAGATCGCCGAAGCCAAAATGGTCGACCTGTCGGCCAACGACTTGGATCAAGCCACCAAGATCATCGAGGGCTCCGCGCGCTCCATGGGCTTCGAGGTCACGGAGTAGGATCATGGCACAAGCAAAACGCATGAAGGCCGCCTTGGCCAACTTCGACCGCGAAACCGAATATAGCGTCGCCGACGCCGTCGCGATCATCAAGAAGAACGCCATGGCCAAGTTCGACGAAACCGTCGAAGTCGCGCTGAACTTGGGCATCGACCCACGTCACGCCGACCAGATGGTTCGCGGTGTCGCCAACCTGCCCAACGGCACGGGACGTTCGGTCCGTGTGGCCGTGTTCGCCAAGGACGCGAAAGCGGACGAGGCGCGCGAAGCGGGCGCGGACATTGTCGGCGCGGAAGATTTGGCGGAGCAGATCCAGAACGGCGACATGCCGTTCGACCGCGTGATCGCCACGCCGGACATGATGCCGCTCGTCGGTCGTCTCGGCAAGGTCCTCGGTCCCAAGGGCCTGATGCCCAACCCGAAGGTCGGGACCGTCACGCCCAACGTGGCGCAGGCCGTCAAGGACTCCAAGGGCGGGGCCGTCGAATATCGCGCCGAGAAGACCGGCATCGTCCATGCCGGCGTCGGCAAGGTATCGTTCGACGAAGCCAAGCTGATCGAGAACGTCCATTTTCTCTTGAGCAAGATCCAGAAGGAGCGCCCTTCCGGCGCCAAGGGGACCTTCATCAAGAAGGTGACGCTCAGCTCGACCATGGGCCCCGGCGTCAAAGTCGACACGGGCGATATCGCCTAGAATTAGAGAATTTCCTGCGGGAGCTACGGCTTCCGCCGGATCGTCCGCCGCCCTTCATGGGTTGGCGGACAAACTGTCCGAGACCGTCGGTGGGAGCGAAGGCTTCCATAATTCCGACCGAGACAGAGCAAAGGCCAAATCACGCCACCGGGCGATCGGGGCACGGTTCGGTTCGAGCTTTGGGACAGACAACCGTTCGTTGCCTCGTCCCATTTCGATGTGACGGTGCAGCGGGCACCCCAATGGGCTTCGGCCCAAAAGGTGAGGGGTTCGGCAATGGTGCCGGGCCTCGCAACAACGGAGACCGCAAATGGATCGCACTCAAAAAGCGGAAGCCGTCGAGGAGCTGAAAAGCATCTTCGCGGAAGCCGGATCCGTGGTGATGGCCGAATATTCGGGCATGACCGTTGCGGAAATGACGGACCTTCGCGCCAAGCTCAGAGAGCGCGGCGCGACGATCCGCGTTGTGAAGAACCGTCTGGCGAAGATCGCCATGAAGGACCAGCCTTTCGAAGGTGCTGGCACCATGTTCAAGGGACCCGTGGCGATCGCCTGGGCCGAGGACATGATCAGCGCCCCGAAAGTCGCTGTGGAGTTCCAGAAGAACTCCGACGCCTTCAAGATCATCGGCGGATTCATGGGTGACGAAGTGTTCGATCCGTCTGGAATCGACGCTCTGTCCAAACTGCCGTCCCGCGAGGAGTTGATTTCCATGGCCGCCCAGCGTCTGCTGAGCCAAGCCACGAACGTCGCTTCCGCCCTCATGTCGCCCGCCCGGAGCCTCTCCGGCGCGATCGCGACCATCGAGGAAAAGGCCGCAGCGTAAGACCCGTCTTCACGACATCATTCTCGCAAAACTCGAACCCAACCCGCTTGCAGGCCGCACACGTCTTGCAAGCACACAAAAAGGAACTACATCATGGCTGATGTGAAAAAACTGGCGGAAGAGCTGGTCGCCCTGACCATCCTCGAAGCCAAAGAGCTCAACGACATCCTCAAGGACGAATACGGCATCGAGCCCGCGGCGGCTGCCGTCATGGCCGGTCCGGCCGGTGGCGGCGACGCGGCTGCGGCCGAAGCCAAGACCGACTTCGACGTCGTCATGACCTCCTTCGGCGGCAACAAGATCGCCGTCATCAAGGAAGTCCGCGCCATCACGGGTCTCGGCCTCAAGGAAGCCAAGGAGCTCGTCGAGAGCGCGCCCAAGGCCGTCAAGGAAGCCGTGCCCGAAGCCGAAGCCAACGACATCAAAGAGAAGCTGGAAGCTGCCGGCGCCTCTGTCGAGCTTAAATAGGTTTCGACCGCTCCGTTCGCAGGCACGAATTTCGTGCCTGCGGACACTTCCTGCGTGGCGGGGAAGTCAAACACTCGCTTCGCTGGCGCCCGGTCGCCAGGATAATCGCCAACCGGACCTATTTTGACCGGCGAGCGGGGGCTGCAGCCCGCTTGTCTGGCCGCGACTGACGAAGGGTGTCTTCCATGTCACTGACCTTTACCGGCAAGAAACGTATCCGCAAAAGCTTCGGGCGCATTCCCGACGCCGCGACCATGCCCAACCTGATCGAGGTCCAGAAGAGCTCCTACGAGCATTTCCTCCAGAAGGATGTGGACATCGCCGACCGCGGCAAGGACGAAGGCATTAACGGCGTCTTCAACTCCGTCTTCCCCGTGCGCGATTTCTCCGACCGCGCCGTTCTGGAGTATGTCTCCTTCGTGTTCGAGCCGCCCAAGTTCGACGAAGAGGAATGCCAGCAGCGCGACATCACCTTCGCCGCACCGCTGAAGGTGAAGATGCGCTTGGTCGTGTTCGATATCGACGACGATACAGGCGCGCGCTCGGTCAAGGACATCAAGGAGCAGGATGTCTACATGGGCGATATTCCGCTCATGACGGATAAGGGCACGTTTATCGTCAACGGCACGGAGCGCGTGATCGTGTCCCAGATGCACCGCTCGCCGGGCGTGTTCTTCGACCACGACAAGGGCAAGAGCCATAGCTCGGGCAAGTTCCTGTTCTCCGCGCGGATCATTCCCTATCGCGGCTCGTGGCTCGACTTCGAGTTCGACCACAAGGACATTCTCTATGCGCGCATCGACCGCCGCCGGAAACTTCCCGCGACGACCGTGCTTTACGCGCTCGGCATGACCCGCGAAGACATTCTGGAGCAGTATTACGACGCGGTGGAGTTCTCCCGCGACGCCAAGAAGGGCGGCTGGACGCGCGAGTTCAACGCCGACGACTATCGCGGCGCGAAGCTGCAACGCGATCTCGTGGACGCTGCGACGGGTGAAGTCGTCGCACCTGCCGGCCGCAAGCTCACCAAGCGCGGCGCCAAGAAACTGGCCGATGACGGCGTGAAGAAGGTTCTGATCTCCGATCTGGAGATGGCGGAGCGCTTTGTCGCCGAAGACGTGGTCAACATGCAGACGGGCCAGATCTACGCCGAGGCCGGCGACGAGCTGTCCGAAGAGACGATGGAGCAGATCAACGAAGCCGGTGTCGGCGAGATCGCCGTGCTGAACATCGACCACGTCAATATCGGCCCCTACATCCGCAACACGCTGGCGGCCGACAAGAACGATAGCCGCGAAGGCGCGCTGGTCGACATCTACCGCGTCATGCGTCCAGGCGAGCCGCCCACGGCCGAAGCCGCCGAGGATCTGTTCAACTCGCTCTTCTTCGACCAGGAGCGTTACGATCTGTCCGCCGTGGGTCGGGTGAAGATGAACCTGCGCATGGACATGGATGCGGACGACGAAGTCCGGGTGCTTCGCAAGGAAGACATTCTGGCCGTGGTGCAGACGCTGGTGAACCTCAAGGACGGCATCGGGTCCGTTGACGACATCGACAATCTGGGCAACCGCCGGGTCCGCTCGGTCGGTGAGCTGATGCAGAACCAGTACCGCATCGGCCTGCTGCGCATGGAGCGCGCCATTAAGGAACGCATGCAGAGCGTCGATATCGAGACGGTGATGCCGCACGACCTCATCAACGCCAAACCAGCGGCCGCCGTGGTGCGGGAATTCTTCGGCTCCTCGCAGCTGTCGCAGTTCATGGACCAGACCAACCCGCTGTCCGAGATCACGCATAAGCGTCGTCTCTCGGCGCTTGGCCCTGGCGGTCTGACGCGCGAGCGCGCGGGCTTTGAAGTGCGCGATGTGCATCCGACCCACTATGGCCGGATTTGCCCGATCGAAACGCCGGAAGGCCCGAACATCGGCCTGATCAACAGCCTGGCGACCCATGCCCGCGTCAACAAGTACGGCTTCATCGAAAGCCCGTACCGCAAGGTCGTGGACGGCAAGCTGCAGGACAAGGTGGAGTATCTTTCCGCCATGGAGGAGGCGCGCTACGTCGTGGCGCAGGCCAACGCCGAAGTGTCCGAAGACGGGATATTGGTGGACGATCTGATCACCTGCCGCGCGAATGGCGAAGTCATCCAGTCGCCCCGCGCCGAAGTCGACTTCATCGACGTGTCGCCCAAGCAGCTCGTTTCCGTCGCCGCCGCGTTGATCCCGTTCCTGGAGAACGACGATGCGAACCGCGCCTTGATGGGATCGAACATGATGCGCCAGGCCGTGCCGTTGCTGAAGGCCGAAGCGCCTCTGGTCGGCACGGGCATGGAAGGCGTCGTGGCCGTCGACTCCGGCGCGACCGTGACGGCCCGCCGCGACGGCATCGTCGAGCAGGTGGATGCCAAACGTATCGTGGTTCGTGCCAACAAGGAAAAAGACCTGTCGAAGTCCGGCGTGGACATCTACAACTTGCTGAAGTTCCAGAGGTCCAACCAGTCCACCACCATCAACCAGCGTCCGCTGGTGAAGGTGGGCGACGAGATCAAGTCCGGCGACATCATCGCGGACGGTCCCTCCACCGACATGGGCGAACTGGCGCTCGGCAAGAACGTGCTCGTCGCCTTCATGCCGTGGAACGGCTACAACTTCGAGGACTCGATCCTGATCTCCGAGCGCATCGTGCGCGACGACGTCTATACCTCGCTCCACATCGAAGAGTTCTCGGTAATGGCGCGCGACACGAAGCTGGGTCCGGAAGAGATCACGCGCGACATCCCGAATGTCGGCGAGGAGAGCCTTCGCAATCTGGACGAAGCCGGGATCGTGGCCGTGGGCGCGGAAGTCCATGCGGGCGACATTCTTGTCGGCAAGGTCACGCCCAAGGGCGAGTCCCCGATGACGCCGGAAGAGAAGCTGCTTCGCGCCATCTTCGGCGAGAAGGCCTCCGACGTGCGCGACACCTCGCTGAAACTGCCGCCCGGAGCCTCCGGCACGGTCGTGGAAGTGCGCGTGTTCAACCGTCAGGGTGTGGAAAAGGACGAGCGCGCGATGCAGATCGAGCGCGAGGAGATCGAAAGCCTTGGCAAGGACCGGGACGATGAACTCGCCATTCTGGAGCGCTCCATCTACAACAGCGTCCGCACCGTTCTTATGGGCAAGACGGCCGTTTCCGGCCCGCGCGGCTTCAAGAAAGGTCCGATCACCGACGAGACGCTGAACGACGTTCCGCGTTCCGATTGGTGGCGCATCGGTCTGGATGACGAAACCGCCATCGGCGAACTGGAAGCCCTTAAGGAGCAGTATGACAGCTCCAAGGCGCGGCTCGACGCCCGCTTCGAGGACAAGGTCGACAAGCTGCAGCGCGGCGACGACCTGCCTCCGGGGGTTATGAAGATGGTCAAGGTCTTCGTGGCGGTTAAGCGCAAGCTGCAGCCCGGCGACAAGATGGCCGGACGCCACGGCAACAAGGGCGTTATCTCCAAGATTAACCCTATCGAGGACATGCCCTTCCTGGAAAACGGCAAGGCCGTGGACATCGTGCTCAACCCGCTGGGCGTGCCGTCGCGCATGAATGTGGGCCAGATCTTGGAAACCCACCTCGGCTGGGCCTGCTCCGGCGTCGGCGACATGATCAACGAGGCGCTGGAAGCGTATCGTGCGGATGGCGACATGGCTGGTCTTAAGGAAACGCTGCAACACGCTTACGGCGACGACATCACCCTGCCCAGGAAGAACGACGAGCTGGTGGAGCTCGCATCCAATCTGGAGCGCGGCGTTCCCATCGCCACGCCCGTCTTCGACGGCGCGCGCGAGCCGGACATCGTCAAGATGCTGGAAAAGGCCGGGCTGCACAGCTCCGGCCAGGTCACGCTCTTCGACGGCCGCACAGGCGACCAGTTCACCCGTCAGGTCACGGTCGGCTACAAGTACCTGCTGAAGCTGCACCACCTCGTGGACGACAAGATCCATGCGCGGAGCATCGGCCCGTACTCCCTTGTCACGCAACAGCCTCTGGGCGGCAAGGCGCAGTTCGGCGGCCAGCGCTTCGGCGAGATGGAGGTCTGGGCGCTGGAAGCCTACGGCGCGGCCTACACGCTGCAGGAAATGCTCACCGTCAAATCGGACGACGTGGCGGGCCGGACGAAAGTCTACGAGTCCATCGTGCGCGGCGACGACAGCTTCGAAGCGGGCATCCCGGAGAGCTTCAACGTCCTCGTCAAGGAAATTCGCTCGCTGGGTCTGAACGTCGAGCTGACGAACGGGTAACTCTATCCTTGGCTCTCGCCGACTTGATCGGCGAGCCCATCACCCATCGCTCGCGGTTTTACCGTCGGGAGATGGGCAGGCCGATCAAGTCGGCCTGAGCCAGAGTGAAGGTTAGCTCTCGAATTTTCGGGAGAGATAAACTTCCGGTTCAACCTTCCTCGGACGCGGGGTTGGAAGGGCCAACTGAAAGGAAATGACATGAACCAAGAGGTCATGAACATCTTCAACCCGGCACAGGAAGGCCCGTCCTTCGACCGGATCCGCATTTCGCTGGCCAGCCCTGAGAAAATTCTCTCCTGGTCGTTCGGCGAGATCAAGAAGCCTGAGACGATCAACTACCGGACCTTCAAGCCCGAGAAGGACGGCCTTTTCTGCGCGCGCATCTTCGGCCCCGTGAAGGACTATGAGTGCCTGTGCGGCAAGTATAAGCGCATGAAATACAAGGGCGTCGTCTGCGAGAAGTGCGGCGTCGAAGTGACTGTGACGCGGGTCCGCCGCGAGCGCATGGGCCATATCGAACTGGCCGCGCCCGTTGCGCATATCTGGTTCCTGAAGTCGCTGCCGTCGCGCATCGCGACCATGCTGAACATGACACTCAAGGAAGTGGAGCGCGTGCTCTATTTTGAGTCCTATGTCGTGACCGAGCCGGGCCTGACCTCGTTGGACGAGCGTCAGATCCTGTCGGAAGAGGAATATCTCGACGCCCAGGCCGAGTTCGGTGAGGACAGCTTCACCGCCGGCATCGGCGCGGAAGCCGTGCGCGAAATGCTGGGTGCGCTGGACCTCGACGCGGAGATCGAGCGCACGCGTTTCGACATGACCGAGACGGGTTCCGAACTTAAACTCAAGAAACTGTCAAAGCGCCTGAAGCTGCTGGAGTCGTTCAAGCGGTCCGGCAATCGTCCGGAGTGGATGGTCCTGACCATCGTTCCCGTCATTCCGCCGGAACTTCGCCCGCTGGTCCCGCTGGATGGCGGCCGTTTCGCGACCTCCGACCTGAACGATCTCTATCGCCGGGTGATCAACCGCAACAACCGCCTGAAGCGCCTGATCGAGCTGCGCGCGCCCGATATCATCATTCGCAACGAGAAGCGGATGCTGCAGGAGTCGGTCGACGCCCTGTTCGACAATGGCCGTCGCGGCCGGACCATCACGGGTGCCAACAAGCGCCCGCTGAAGTCCATGTCCGACATGCTCAAGGGCAAGCAGGGCCGTTTCCGCCAGAACCTGCTCGGCAAGCGCGTCGACTATTCCGGACGCTCCGTCATCGTGGTCGGCCCCGAGCTGAAGCTGCACGAATGCGGTCTGCCCAAGAAGATGGCGCTCGAGCTGTTCAAGCCGTTCATCTACTCTCGTCTCGACGCCAAGGGTCTGTCCGGAACGGTCAAGCAGTCCAAGAAGCTGGTTGAGAAGGAACGTCCCGAAATCTGGGACATCCTCGACGAGGTGATCCGCGAGCACCCGGTCCTTTTGAACCGCGCGCCGACGCTGCACCGCCTCGGCATCCAGGCGTTCGAGCCGAAGCTCACAGAGGGCAAGGCCATCCGCCTGCACCCGCTCGTCTGTGCGGCGTTCAACGCCGATTTCGATGGCGACCAGATGGCCGTCCACGTGCCGCTCTCCATCGAGGCGCAGCTGGAAGCTCGCGTGTTGATGATGTCCACCAACAACATCCTGTCGCCGGCCAACGGCAAGCCGATCATCGTGCCGAGCCAGGATATCGTTCTGGGCCTCTACTACATGTCGCTGATGCGCGATGGCGAGAAAGGCGAGGGCATGATGTTCGCAGACATTGCCGAAGTCGAAGCCGCGCTGGACAACAAGCTGGTCACGCTCCACGCCAAGGTGAAGGGCCGGTTCAAGGTCATCGCCGAGGATGGTAGCGAGAGCTGGGAAGTGGCCGAAACCACGCCGGGCCGCCTGAAACTGGCCGAGTACCTGCCCAAGAACGCCAACATTCCCTATTCGGTCATCAACAAGGAGCTGACCAAGAAGGAGATCGGGAAGCTGATCGACATCGTCTACCGCCACGGCGGTCAGAAGGCGACGGTGATCTTCGCCGACAAGATGATGGGTCTGGGCTTCGGCGAAGCCTGCAAGGCCGGCATTTCGTTCGGCAAGGACGACATGATCATCCCCGACGCCAAGTACACGCTTGTCGAGGAGACCGAGGCGCTCGTGCTGGACTTCGAGCAGCAATATGCGGACGGCCTCATCACCAAGGGCGAGAAGTACAACAAGGTCGTGGATGCCTGGTCGAAATGCACCGACCGCGTGGCCGACGCGATGATGGACGAAGCCTCCAAGCCGCGCTCCACCATCAATTCGATCTTCATGATGAGCGACTCCGGCGCTCGCGGTTCCAAGAACCAGATGAAGCAACTCGCGGGCATGCGCGGCCTGATGGCCAAGCCGTCCGGCGAAATCATCGAAACGCCGATTACCGCGAACTTCAAGGAAGGCCTCACGGTGATGGACTACTTCAACTCCACCCATGGCGCCCGCAAGGGCCTCGCGGACACGGCGTTGAAGACGGCCAACTCCGGCTACCTGACCCGACGCCTCGTCGACGTGGCGCAGGACTGCATCGTCACCGAGCAGGATTGCGGCACGGAGAACGGCATCGAGATCAAGCCGGTGGTCAATGGCGGCGACGTGGTGGTTTCGCTCGGCGAGCGCATCCTGGGCCGCGTCACGTCCGAGGATCTGCACGATCCGCGCACGGGCGAACTGATGTACCCGGCCAACACCTATGTGGACGAGGATATCGCGGTCGCCGTGGATGAATCCGGTGCCAACAACATCCGTGTTCGTTCGCCGCTGACCTGCGAAACCGTCACGGGCATCTGTGCGACCTGCTATGGTCGCGACCTCGCTCGCGGGACCAAGGTCAATATGGGCGAGGCGGTCGGCGTGATCGCAGCGCAGTCCATCGGGGAACCCGGCACGCAGCTGACGATGCGGACCTTCCACATCGGCGGCACGGCCTCGGTTGCGGACAAGTCCACCATCGAATCCGTCAGCGAAGGCTCGATCAAGTATGACGAAGCCGACGTGATCGAGACCGACAATGGCTACATCGTGAAGTCTCGCAAGCTGGAGTTCGAGGTCGTCAATGCGGACGGCAAGCGTCTGGAAATCCACAAGGTGGATTACGGTTCTCGCCTGCCGCTCGACAACGGAGCCATGGTCAATATCGGCACCAAGCTGGCCGAATGGGACCCGTACACCATGCCGATCCTCACAGAGGTCGGCGGCACGGTACGCCTGCTCGACCTGGTGGAAGGGGTTTCCGCCAAGGAAGAGACCGACGAGGAAACGGGCATTTCGTCCAAGGTGATCGTGGACTGGCGCGCCAGCTCCAAGTCGGGCGACATCCAGCCTGCAGCCGTTATCGAAGCCGAGAACGGCGAGCCCGTCAGCCTCGGCGAGAACCGCGTGGCCCGCTACATGCTGGCCGTGGGTGCGATCCTGTCCGTCAATGACGGTGACACGGTCAAGCCCGGCACGGTGCTGGCGCGTATCCCGAAAGGATCCGCCACGCAGCGCGACATCACCGGGGGTCTGCCCCGCGTGGCCGAGCTGTTCGAAGCCCGCCGTCCCAAGGACGATGCGATTATCGCCCAGATGGACGGCAAGATCGAGTTCACGCGCGACTACAAGAACAAGCGCAAGATCTCGATCCTTCCGGAGACGGAAGACGGCGAGTCGATCAGCTTCCTCGTTCCCAAGGGCAAGCACATGCTCGTGGCGGACGGCGACATGGTCAAGCGCGGCGACTACATCGTGGACGGCAACCCGGCTCCGCACGACATCCTCGAAGTGATGGGCGTCGAAGCGTTGGCGGAGTATCTCGTGGACGAAGTCCAGGGCGTCTACCGCCTGCAGGGCGTGCCGATCAACGACAAGCACATCGAAGTGATCGTGCGTCAGATGCTGCAGAAGGTCGAAGTGGTGGATCCGGGCGATACGTCCATGATCCGGGCCGAACAGCTCGACAAGATGGAGTTCAATGCCCGCAACGCCGAGCTGCTGTCCGAGAACAAGAAGGCGCGCCCCGCCACGGGCAAGCCGGTCCTTCTCGGTATCACCAAGGCGTCGCTGCAGACCCGCAGCTTCATCTCGGCGGCCTCCTTCCAGGAAACCACGCGCGTCCTCACGGAAGCGTCGGTCCAGGGCAAGGAAGACATGCTCGAAGGCCTGAAGGAGAATGTGATCGTGGGTCGCCTGATCCCGGCCGGTACGGGTGGCAACCTCCGCAAGTACCAGAAGCTCGCCAACGACCGCGATACCAAGCTGCTCGAAGAGCGCGCCGCCGCCGCGCCGATGGAAGCCTTCCCGGCGGAAATCGTGGACGACGCCGCAGAGTAGGCACTCCCTACGAAGAAATCACGAGGCCGCCCTTCGGGGCGGCCTTTTTTGTTGCTAGAAGGTGTCATGACCTATGACCTGAAAAACAAGACAGCCATCGTGACAGGGGGGTCGCGCGGCATCGGCGCGGCCATCGCCAAGCGACTTGCGGCGGACGGCGCCGACGTGATCCTGACCTACAATAGCAGTGCGGACGCGGCAGACGCGGTCGTCGCGGAGATCGAAAAGGCGGGTGGCTCCGCGCAGGCGGTGAAGGCGGACGCGTCCGATCCGGCCTCAGTCGCCATCTATATCGACGCGGCCGCGAAGAAGGGCGGGATCGACATTCTCGTCCACAATGCCGGCATTGCGCGCATGGCGACGGTGGATGAGGGCGGGCTGGACCTGTTCCGCCAAGTCTATGCGACCAATGTGGACGGCGTCTATGCGGGCACCCACGCGGCGATCCCGCACATGAAGGACGGCGGGTCGGTCATCGTGATCAGCTCTATCAATTCGCACACCTTTCCCATGCCGGGCGCGGCGATCTACGGCTCGTCCAAGTCGGCCGTGTCGGGGCTCGTCAAGGGCTGGGCGCGCGATCTGGGACGCCGCAACATCCGCGTCAACGCCATCCAACCCGGCCCGATCGACACGGACATGAACCCGGCCGATGGCCAGTTCGGCGAACGGATGAGCAAGATGACCGCGCTGGGACGCTACGGTCGAGCGGAGGAAGTCGCCAACCTCGCTGCCTTTCTCGCCTCAGACGAGGCGAGCTATATTACGGGTGCCGGGATCGACATCGACGGCGGGATGACGCTTTGACAGCCGAGGTCGAACTCCTCGACGTCACGGCGCGGGACGGGCTTCAGAACGAAGCGCGCCTGTTCTCGACCGAGGAGAAGCTGGAGCTGATCGGTCGTGCCATGGCCGCAGGCGCGAAGCGCATCGAGGTGGCAAGCTTCGCCCATCCGAAATATGTGCCGCAAATGGCGGACGCGGAAGCCGTGATCGCCGGACTGCCGGATCGGGATGACGTGACCTATATCGGTCTCGTCATGAACGAACGCGGGGTGGATCGCGCGCTCAAGACGAAGGTGGATGAGCTCGGTTTCGTCGCCTGCGCCAGCGACACGTTCGCGGCGAAGAACCAGAACCAGACGCGCGACGGATCGGTCGACATGTCCATCTCCATGGCGGAAAGAGCCAGGGCAGCGGGCTTACGCTACAATGTGACAATCGCGACCAGTTTCGGCTGTCCGTTCGAGGGGGAGATTGGTGAGGATGTGGTCGCCGATATGGTCGCGCGCTTCGCTGATGCGGGTTTCGCCGAAGTCGCGCTCGCCGACACGATCGGTGTCGCCGATCCCTGGAAAGTGGCCAGACTGTTCGGCCGCGTCGCGAAAGCCTATCCGCACCTCTCTCTGCGAGCCCACTTCCACAATACGCGCAATACCGGACTCGCCAACGTCCACGCCGCGCTTTCTGCCGGCGTTGCGACCATTGACGCCTCCATCGGCGGGATCGGCGGCTGCCCCTTCGCTCCCAACGCGACGGGTAACGTCCCCAGCGAGGACGTGCTCTACATGCTGGAACGCGGCAGGTTCGAGACGGGCTACGATCTGGGCGCGGTGATCGACACGGCGCAGTGGCTGTCCGACGTCATGGAAAAGCCGTTGCCAGGTATGGTGAGCAAGGCGGGCGGCTTTCCGACGGACGAAGTCGAGGCGTCCGCCTAAATTTCTCCCTGGCAGGGGAAATCGCGAATAGGACTATTGAATTCGTCCGGCTTTCCGCATCGTCGCGATCTGCTCTTCTGAGTGTCCAGCCTCACGTAGGACTTCGTCCGTATGTTCCCCCACCTTGGGCGGGCTGAGGCGGAGCCCCACACGCTCGCCGTTCAGTGCGACGGGCAGGGCAGGGAGTTTGGCGTCCGTGCCGTCTTCCAACTCCATCTCCAGCAGGCCGCCGCCCGCGTTCAGGTGCGGGTCGTCGAACATGTCCTCCGGCTTGCCGATGGGGGCGAAGGGGAGGCCGAGATGCTCGATCTTCTCCATCAGCTCTGCCTTTGTCAGCGCCCGAAAGGCGGCCTCGATCTCCGGCAGAAATCGGTCCTTGTGGATTACGCGGTCGCGGTTTTCCGCAAGGTCCGGGTCCTTCAGCAAATGTTCGAGCCCGAACGCGTTGCAAAGCGTCTTCCATTGGCCGTCGCTGACGACGCCGACAAAGACCTGCTCGCCGTCCTTTGTGTCGAACAGTTGGTAGATCGCCCAGGCGGAGGTCCGGGCGGGCATGGGCGCGGCCGCCTGCCCGGTGACGGCCATCTGTGCCATGTGCTGTCCGACGAGAAAGACGGTAGTCTCGAACAGGCTCGCCGTCACGCGCTTGCCCGCGCCCGTTCGCTCGCGCTCGTAGAGCGCGGCCATCACGCCCATCGCCCCGAACATGCCGCCCGTCACGTCGATGACCGAGGTCCCCGCGCGCAGGGGCCGTCCGAGCGGTCCGGTCATATAGGCGAGGCCACCCATCATCTGCGTGACTTCGTCCAAGGCCGTGCGGTGCTCGTAAGGGCCATCGAGGAAGCCTTTTTCGGAGCAGTAGATCAACCGCGCGTTCCGCGCGGACAGGGCGTCCCAGCCGAAGCCGAGCTTGTCGAGCGCGCCAGGGCGGAAGTTCTCGATGAACACGTCCGCCCCGTCGATCAGGGACAGCACCGCATCGCGGCCCGCGTCAGACTTCAAGTCCACGGCAATCGACCGTTTATTGCGATTATACATCGGGAAGTAGCCAGCACCCGCCCCGCGCAACCGCCGCGTCTTGTCCCCGCCGATCGGCTCCACCTTGATCACGTCCGCGCCTAGATCGGCCAGCATGAGACCGGCTGCCGGGCCCATGACCATGTGGGAGAACTCCACGACCTTGATGCCGGCCAAGGGAAGTTTTTGGGGAAGGGTCATGCGGCCTGCTTTCTGAACTGCGCGTCCACTTCGCCGGGCGTGAGGATGGCGACATCGTCGCGCCCGCGCAGCTCCGCAAGCAGCGCTTCCAGCGCGGCGATGCGAAACGGTTGACCGATAATGTAAGGTGTGAGCGTGACGCAAAGAGACTGTCCGCCGTAGCGATCATGCTCGGAGGAAAGGTAGTCCACGGCTTCGACGATCTGCCGCCTCCAGCTCTCCTCGGTCTGCCGCCGGACGTGGAGCAGGGTGAAGTCGGACAGTTCGTATTTGTTCGGGAGCAGGGTCACGCCCGTCGAGGTCGCGACGGGAACGCTGTCGGGTTCCCAGTCCAGGCAGTAGCGCAATCCCGCTTTGCCAAGCCGCTCCAGCGTGCGGGAAGACTGGTTCCGGGCGGGGCTCATCCATCCCGTGGCCTGGGGGAGAGTTGTCAGCGTTTTCCGGATCAGAGCATCTTCATCGGCCTCGCTCATGCCCTCATGATGGATGTGATCGGTTGAGACGCCGTGCGCGATGATCTCATGAAGCGCGACATGCTCTATCAGCGGCGGGTAACGTTCGGCGACGGCGGCATTGACCGCGAAGCCCGCCCGTGTGTCGCCGAGGGCTTCGAGGATACGGAAGACACCAACCCGGTTGCCATAGTCGCGCACCGTATAGTGGCGCAGGTCCGGGTAGGGCGTCGCCATCGCGCCGGGATGCTTGAATGGAATGCCGGACGGGTCGAGCGGAAAGAACTCCAGCGGGACGATAAAGGATAGCGCGACCTTCGCGCCGCCGTCCCATTGCAACGGTACGCGATCGCGCGACAAGCGCCAATCGTAGAGGTCATGATCCTGGCCGTGGCGGCGATTGGGGTAGGTGAAGTATGAGGCGTCCATCATTTTCCTCCCCCTTCAGGGGGAGGTGCCCCGCAGGGGCGGAAGGGGCTGCCGCAGCCACGCATCCACCTGACCCTGACAGCCCCCTCCGGCTTCGCTGCGCTCAGCCACCTCCCCCTGAAAGGGGAGGGAAAGTCTGGTTTCATCCTCATCCCGAGAACCCCGTTCCGCCCGTCGCCACGCCGCGCATTTCGATGTCGGTGACAGTCTGGTCCCAATAATGGTCGATGAAATGCTTCGCGATCTCCTTGCCGGTTGCGAACCAGACATCGTCCGAATGGGCCATGATGTGTTTTAGCGCTTCCTCGAACGGTCGGATGCGGTGTGGCTGGCTGACAAGGTATGCGTGGAGCGGAATGCACATGACCGTGCCGGACCGCTCGCCCTCTATCAACAGCCGGTCGAAATGGCGTTTCAGCATGTCCGTATAGCGGTCTGGGTCGACCCCCATCACGGAATAGGTGATGACGTCATTGACCTCCAAGGAATAGGGCATGGAAACGAGCTTGCCCGTCTTGGTCTTGAGCGGCTGCGGCTGATCGTCCTGGAACAGGTCGCAGCTATACCAGAAGTCATTGTCCGCGATCAGGTCGAGCGTCGCTTCCGTATGCGTCAGCGCGGGCGCGAGATAGCCCCGGATGCGCTGCCCTGACGCGCGCTCGACCGTCGCGATGCTGTCGTCAAGCACGGCCTGTTCCTGCTCCGACGACAGGCCGTAGCTGTAGCGCGTATTGTAGATGCCGTGGCTGAAGAACTCCCAGTCGCGCGCGATGCAATCCTCGATGATCTCCGGATGATGATCGCAGAGCGCGACGTTGAGGCTCACGGAACCGCGCAGACCATATTTGTCGAGCAGCTCCATAAGTCGCTGATGCCCAACCCGGTTGCCGAAGTCGCGCTGGCTGTATTGCTGCACGTTCGGAACGGCCCCCGGCCAAGGCTGGCGCTCTGCGTTACCCGGCGGAAGGAACTCGTAGAACTCGATATTGGGCGCGATCCAGAAAGCGAGCTTCTTGCCACCCGGCCAGACGATCTTCGGGCGGTCGGCGTAGGGCCAATAGTCGTAGAGGTTGGGGTGGGGCTTCATGAAAAGGTCTCGCTTCGCGAGGCTGATTGTTTCGTCACCCTTCCGTCAGCGCTGCGCGCTGCCACCTTCCCTGTCAGGGAAGGAAAAACGGTCTTTCCTCCCCGGAAAGGGGAGGTGCCGAGCGAAGCGAGGCGGAGGGGTGACGAATTCATGATGCCGCCTGCAAGGCGACTTCAATATTGTCCAGAACCCAATCGATCCGGCTACGAACGTCGCTCGTGCTGAAGCGCAATACTGTATAGCCCTCGTTTTCCATCCACTTGTCGCGTCTCGCATCGTGCTCGATCTGCCCTGTCAGATCATGTTGCGACCCATCCACTTCCACGACCAGCATCGCATTCCGGCACAGGAAATCCGCTATGTAACTGCCCATCTGCGCTTGCCGTCTGAACGCCCAGCCATTCCTCCGGAACTCCCGCAAGCGAACCCAGAGCATGACTTCTTCCTCGCTCATGCTCTTGCGAAGACAACCGGCACGGGAAAGGCCAGCCGGGCTTACTTTGCGATGCGTGCTAAGCTTCATACCCGTCCAGCCAGGCATCCACCTCCGCCACCTCCACCACGTCCGCATACTTGATCAGCAGATCCGTCAAGTTCGCGAAATGATAGCTTTCATGCTTGTCCGCCACGCATTCGACCGGGACGATGGTGCGGAAGCCATGGGACAGGCTGTCCACGGCGGTCGCGCGAACGCAGCCGGACGTGCTGCCGCCCGTCACGACGACCGTGTCCACCTTGTGCCAGCGCAGGAAGCTCGCCAGCGGGGTTTCGAAAAAGGCGCTTGGCATGCGTTTGGTGTAGATGGCGTCGACTTCGCAATCGATGTGAAGGCGGTCGTCGAATTCGTGCCGGGGCGAGCCGACCTTGATGTTCTGCAGGCTGTCGGGTGTGTCCGTGCGCGTGCCCCACACCCCGGCGTCGGCCGCATTGGGCATGTAGGCGACACGGGTCCAGACGACGGGAAGACCGCGCTCGCGCGCCTTGCGGCTGATGCGGTCGATATGCTCCATCTGGTGCGGGTCGGTGACGTAGGCCGTCTTGTAGAGATCGGGGCGAGTATAGCTCTTCTGCGGATCGACGTTCACGATCGCCAACCGCTCGCCGAAGCCGAACCGGGCGCGCGCCGGATTGGCGCGGACCTCCTCGAAGATCTCGCGCGCGGTCTTGTCGGATCGGACCATCGTGGATTCAGTCATGCGCGGCTTTCACTCCCTTTAAGGCCTGACTATCTTGCCTTGCATCAAGCCGCAAAGATCACGGGCAAGAGAAAGTCGCGCCATGCTGCAACAGGTGACCATCTCCGAAGTCGGACCGCGCGACGGTTTGCAGAACTGCAAAGCCACGATGCCGACCGACGTAAAGACGCGTTGGATCACGGCGCTTTACGAAGCGGGCGTCCGGGAGATCGAGGTCGGGTCCTTCGTGCCGCCCAGACTCTTCCCACAATTGGCCGACACGGCGGAGATCGTAGCGCACGCCAAGAGCTTGCCTGGACTGCGCGTGCTGGCGCTCGTGCCCAATCTGCGCGGCGCGCAGGCCGCGATCGCGGCGGGCGTGGACGCGATGGGCTTTCCACTGTCCGTGTCAGAAACGCATTCCCGCAAGAACCTTCGACAAACCCATGACCAGGCCGTGGAAAACGTTCGGGCGATCGCAGCGCTGATTGCAGAGCAGACAGAAGAGGCGAGGCCAGACTTTGAAGGCGCGCTCTCGACGGCGTTCGGCTGTTCCATCGAAGGCGTGATCGAGGAGGCGGCCGTGCTCCGCCTCGCAGAAAGGCTGGTTGAGGCGGGGGTTGACGAACTCGGCCTGTCCGACACGGTCGGCTACGCCAACCCGGTGCAGGTCAGGCGATTGATCCGGTGCGTGCGCGAGGTCGCGGGCGCGCACCGGGTCAAGTCCGTCCATCTGCACAACACGTACGGTCAGGGCCTCGCCAATGCCTTCGCCGCCTGGGAGGAGGGGATCGAGACGTTCGACAGCTCGCTCGGCGGGCTTGGCGGATGCCCGGCCTCTCCGGGGGCGAGTGGAAACATCGTGACTGAAGACCTCGTGCAGATGTTCCACGCCATGGGCATCAAGACGGGCATCGACATGGACAAGTTGGTCGCGGCGCGGAGCTTCCTGGAAGAAGGCCTGCCGGGTGAGGCGATCTACGGCTTCACGCCGAATGCGGGACGACCGAAGCACATGGCTCGTTAATTTCCTCCCCCTGAAGGGGGAGGTGGCCCGAAGGGTCGGAGGGGGATGCTTGCGTAACAAGCGGACGCAAGGCGGCGGCAGCCCCCTACGCTTCGCTACGCTCTGCACCTCCCCCTGAAGGGGGAGGAAAGTGCTTGTGCGACTCGCTTCGGCAGCCATTTGCGTTTAGTCTTTACAAGGTGCGTTTCGGCGAAGCCTTTCTCGAAGAACTGAAGTCCCGCGTCCGTCCGTCGGACGTGATCGGCAAGCATGTCAAGCTACGCCGACAGGGACGGGAGTTCGCCGGGCTGTCGCCGTTCACCAATGAAAAGACGCCCTCCTTCTTCGTCAACGACCAGAAGGGGTTCTACCACTGCTTTTCTAGCGGAAAGCACGGCGATGCGATCAGCTTCCTGATGGAGGTGCAGGGACTGAGCTTCCCGGAAGCTGTAGAAGCGCTGGCACAATTGGCCGGAATGGAACTTCCCAAGTCGGACCCGCGTGCGGAGGAGCGCGCTCGGGAGCGCAAAGCTGCGATCAGCTGGATGGAGCGCGCGCAGGATCATTTCGAGAAGTCGCTCTACCGCGCGCCGGGCGAAGCGGCTCGGGACTATTTGAAGGGGCGCGGCCTATCCAAGACGGCGGCGCAATTCTTCGGGTTGGGCTTCGCCGAGGACAGCTTTTCGTCGCTCAAGGACAACCTCATCCGCGAAGGAGCGGATGAGCGACAACTGGTCGAGGCGGGGTTGCTGATCGACCCGGAAGACAGCTCGCGCGGGTCCTGGGACCGCTTCCGCAACCGGATCATGTTCCCGATCCACGATTCGCGCGGGCGGCTGGTCGCCTTTGGCGGCCGGGCGATGGACCCGGACGCCAAGGCGAAATATCTCAATAGTCCCGAGACCAAGCTCTTTTCCAAGGGGCAGCTCCTCTACAACTATCACCGTGCCCGCTCGGCTCTGGCCGACCCGAAGAATCCGGCGCGCGGGCTGATCGTTGTGGAAGGCTATATGGACGTGATCGCGCTGGCGCGGGCGGGCTTCCGCCACGCGGTCGCACCGCTCGGCACGGCGCTGACGGAAGACCAACTGGGATTGATCTGGCGGGCGGGACCGGACGGATTTCTGTGCTTCGACGGGGACAAGGCGGGGCTTCGAGCGGCCTACCGCTCCATCGAACGCGCCCTGCCGTTGCTCAAACCGGGGCAGTCTCTGCGCTTCGTCATGTTGCCGGACGGCCAGGACCCAGACGACCTGATCCGCGAGAAGGGCGCGCCGGCCTTTGCCGCGCTGCTGGAGCGGTCCGTACCGCTGGTCGACATGCTGTGGCGCCGCGAGGTGGAGCGGGAGCCACTGAACACGCCCGAAGCCAAGGCAGGGCTCAAGTCCCGGCTCTACGACGCACTGAACGAAATCGCCGATCCGACCGTGCGCGAGCAGTACAAGGCGGCGCTGCTCAACCGTTTCGATAAGGCCTATGGCCGCCAGTGGACGCCGGGCCGCGCGGAGCGCCCGCGTGAGAAGAAGGCCGACAAGGCCGCCATCGCGTCCGGAGCGAAGGCTTTAGCCCGGAACGTCCACGCGGCCCAGAGCCTGATCGGCGGAATCCTGCTCTTCCCCGACCTGCTGGACCGGGTCGATGAGACGTTTTTCGCCCTCGACTATGATGATGCGGCCCATGCCGCGCTGCAAAGATCGGTGCTGCGTTACTGGAGACAGACGAAAGCTGTTGATATCGCAGGGTTGCATGCGCATATGTCGGTTGACGGATTGGAGGGAGAGTTACGCACCATCCTGTCGCGGCGGTCCTTGATCACGGCGGCCCTGGGCGGTGCGGATGCGGAAAAAGGCGATCGCGCGGCGAATTGGATGGCCATCGCCGGCACCTATATGGACAACGCCCGAACGGACGCAGGCTCACCCGACGCGCGGTCACGCATGGCCGACACCATCCGAAAGGACAATGCGGAGGCGATGCACCGCCTCATGCGGGCGCAGACACGCGACCGCGACTAGAAACAACAGCCCGGTCGTTTCGGACAGGAACGGCGGGGCTCTTTGGATTTGTGCGGACCGGACGGGGATGACGTCTCGGGTTTCGCCAAAGGAGCTGGACGTCGATGGCTGAAGCCGATCCCAAACCCGTCGTGAGCAAAGACGCGCCTGAAAGCGCGCCGAAGAGCCGCCTCGACTTCGACAATCTCGAAGTCAAACGCATGCTGACAAAGGCCAAGAAGACCGGCCTGCTCACGACCGAGGACCTCAACAAGCACCTCGACATTGACGGCATCACGGCCGAGGAAATCGAAGTGGTTCTCGCCGCCCTGTCCGAGATGGGCATCTCCGTCCACGAGGAGAAGGAAGAGGAAACGCTCGGCCCCAAGACGCTGGCTCGCGCCGAGACCACGGCTGTCAAGGGCGGCAATTCCAAGGATGACCTGGACCGGACCGACGATCCGGTGCGCATGTATCTGCGCGAAATGGGCGTGGTCGAACTGCTGTCGCGAGAGGGCGAGATCGCCATCGCCAAGCGGATCGAGGCCGGTCGCAACACCATGATCAAGGGTTTGTGCGAAAGCGCGTTGACCTTCGAGGCCCTGATGATCTGGCGCGAGGAATTGGCCGAAGGTGCCATCCTCTTGCGCGACATCATCGACCTGGACGGGACCTACAACCGCTCCATCGGCAACATCCAGGAAGACCGGTCGCACCTCGCCGTGCGCCGCGAAAAGATCGAAAAGGGCGAACTGGAAGCCGAGGAGGGCGACCTGCCGAGCCTCGCCGAGGAACGCAAACTCAAGCTGCCGGAGCGCAATTACGCGCCGGGCGAGAAGCCGATCGAGGACGACACGGACGACGAAGAGGACAAGACCAACCTCTCCATGGCCGCGATGGAAGCCGCTCTGCGCGACGACATCATGGAAAAGCTCGACCGGATCTATTCGGACTTCCAGCGCTTCCAGAAGCTCCAGCAAATGATCATCGCCGCCCGCCTCAAGGGCAAAAAGCTGCGCGCGCCGCAGCGGGCCGAGTATGAGGAAATTCAGGACCGGATCGTCGAGGAGATCAAGGAGCTGCAGCTCAACAATGCGCGGATCGAGGCGCTGGTCGAACAGCTCTTCCACATCAACAAGCGCTTCATCTCGCTGGAAGGCAAGCTGATGCGCCTCGCCGACGGCAATGGCGTGCCTCGCCAGGATTTCCTCGCCTCCTATTTGGGTAGCGAGCTCAACCCGAGCTGGTTGGAAGACATGCGCGGTACGTCCGATGCCTGGGACCGGTTCATCGGCCGCGAGTCGCGCACCATCGAGAACATCCGGGGCGAGATCGCCGAAATGGCCAAGGAGACCGGCGTGCCGGTCGACGAGTTCCGCCGCATCGTCCAGACCGTTCAGAAAGGCCAGCGCGAGGCGCGCCAAGCCAAGAAGGAAATGGTCGAAGCGAACCTGCGTCTCGTGATCTCGATCGCCAAGAAATACACCAATCGCGGCCTGCAATTCCTCGACCTGATCCAGGAAGGCAATATCGGCCTGATGAAGGCGGTCGACAAGTTCGAGTATCGCCGCGGGTACAAGTTCAGCACATACGCGACCTGGTGGATTCGCCAGGCCATCACGCGCTCCATCGCGGACCAGGCCCGCACGATCCGGATTCCGGTTCACATGATTGAGACGATCAACAAGATCGTGCGCACCTCACGCCAGATCCTGCACGAAATCGGCCGCGAGCCGACGCCCGAGGAATTGGCCGCCAAGCTCTCCATGCCGCTGGACAAGGTCCGCAAAGTCATGAAGATCGCCAAGGAACCGATCAGCCTGGAAACGCCCATTGGCGACGAGGAAGACAGCCAGCTCGGAGATTTCATCGAGGACTCAAACGCGATCCTACCCATCGACAGTGCGATCCAGAGCAACCTGCGCGAAACCACGACCCGCGTTCTCGCCAGCCTGACTCCACGCGAAGAACGCGTCCTGCGCATGCGCTTCGGCATCGGCATGAACACGGATCACACGCTCGAGGAAGTCGGTCAGCAGTTCAGCGTTACCCGCGAACGCATCCGCCAGATCGAAGCCAAGGCCCTACGCAAGCTCAAACACCCAAGCCGCAGTCGAAAGCTGCGGAGCTTCTTGGATCAATAACAGCTAAAGGTTTAGTGATTTGCTGTCTTAGCTGTGCTTTCCCGGTTTGGGGGAAGCATGTCCGAGAAAATATCAGACTTCAGTCTTGATCCAATCGATCAAGGTAACGCGAAGATGCTCTTGGAGCTCTGGATGGTCCGCGCACACAAAGCTGCGCGGGCGCATTATATGCAGGCATCTATCCATAGATTGAAGGATATGCGTCTGACGATCGTGAATGCAGTCGCGGCAATCCTGGTGCTCTACTTTTCTAACGCATCCTGGATCGAAGAGCTCATAAACGGCGATAGTGACACTGATAATTTCCTAGGTGACTTTACATTATACACCATGATTTCAGGCCTTTTGGCCGCAATCGTCGTTGTGACAACAATTTTGCAATTCATGAAGCGTTGGGGTGAACGATCCGATATTCACAAGCTGGCGGGTGCAGAATTCTCGAATTTTCAGAGAAAGACAGAGCGGTATCTGCTCTCCAACGAAATCAATATGGCGATGATCCATAATCTGAACCGTGATTATAACCATGCCACAAAAATTTACCCTCTGGTCAATAGTGCGATCTGGGACAGTGCGGGCGAAAGCGATCTGAACAATCGCATTCGGGATTTGGAATCCTGTCTTCGGGGCACAGATCTTGGTTCCACTGCAGCCGAATAGACGCGAACCCCATTCAGGAATAATGGATGCGCATCGGTCTCAAGGATTAATAGGCCAGTAAACTATTCTACAATTCGAACGTCCCAACAATCGGTACATGATCGCTTGGTTTGTCGCCGTCGCGCACGAATTTATCGATCGACACATCTTCCAGCCTGTCCATGGCCTGCGCGGAGCAAAGCAAATGGTCGATGCGGATGCCGAGATTGTTGGGCCAGGCGCCGCCTTGGTAGTCCCAGAAGCTATACTGCCCATCGCGACCGTCCAGAATTTCGAAGGCGTCGTACAGGCCTAGATTCTTGATCGCGCGGAAGGCGGCGAGCGTTTCGGGGCGATAGAGCGCGTCGCCCCACCAACCTTTCGGATCGTGGCAATCGCCGGCGCGCGGAATGACATTGTAATCACCTGCCAGAATTAGTGGCTCTTCATAGGTGAGGAGCAATTCGGCCCGTGCCTTTAGCCGCGCCATCCAGTCCAACTTATAGCGGTACTTCTCGCTATCGGCGTTCTCGCCGACCGGATTGCCGTTGGGCAGGTAGAGGCCACCGACCCGCACGACGCCGGTCTTGGCCGGAATGACGGCTTCGATATAGCGCGCCTGTTCATCGCTGTCGTCGCCGGGCAGGCCGATGATGACTTCTTCCGGTGTCTCGCGGCTCAGCAGCGCAACGCCGTTATAGCTCTTCTGGCCGTGGACGCAGACGTGATAGCCCAGCGCCTCGATCTCCATGCGCGGAAAGCCTTCGTCCACCGTCTTGATTTCCTGGAGAACCAGCACGTCGGGCTGCGCGGTTTCGAGCCATTTGGTCAGGGCGTGCATTCGGGCCTTGACCGAATTGATGTTCCAGGAGGCGATCTTCATGGGGGGCGCGTCGTGCTTGTGGGCGTGTCTGTCAAGATGGGCGCACGCTTCCGTTATGTTATGGCGCTTTCGGGCGTTGCCGGTCGGTATGTCGTTGCACACCCGCAACGCGCTGCCTACGGCTCGCGACGTGACTAGGCTCGACGACACGGCCAGACTCATCGTCGTATCCAACCGCACAGCCGTGGATCCGTCCGCGCGGGCAGGCGGTCTGGCGGTCGCGATATGGGATAGCTTGTCGAAACGGGGTGGATCCTGGGTCGGCTGGTCGGGAAAGCTTGACGATCATCCGAACTCGAAGCCGACCGTGGTAAGGGACGGCCCGGTTTCATTCGCGCTGCTCGACCTGCGCAAGTCGGACTATGACGACTACTGTTTGGGCTACTCCAACGAAGTTCTCTGGCCCGCCCTGCACAACCGACTCGACTTGGCCCGGTTCCAGAGCCGCACTTACGATGCCTATCGACGGGTCAATCGCCAGTTTGCAGCCGCGGCTCTAAACCAGACAAAGGACAAAGACTTCGTCTGGGTGCAGGACTATCACCTCTTCCCCCTGGCGCGTGACTTGCGCCATCTGGGCCATAGGGGCCCGATCGGGTTCTTCCTCCATGTTCCCTTTCCAGCTGCCGAGGTGTTTCGCGCCATTCCCGATGCGGACGACCTCGTCGATGCGCTGTGTCATTACGATCTCATCGGTTTGCAAACGGTGGCGGGCGTGAAGAACCTTCGGCGGCTTCTGGTGGAAGATCGGGGCGCCGTCGCGCTGGACGAGGAGCGCGTCCGCGTCGGCCAGCGGGAAGTGCGCCTGCGGCACTGCCCTATCGGCATCGACGTTCAGGCCTTTCGTGGCGAGACCCGGAGTGAGGAGGCGAGAGACGCGGCCCACCGCTTGTCGCGCTTCCTGATCGGCCGAAAACTGATCCTTGGCGTGGACCGGATGGATTATTCCAAGGGGTTGCCGGAGCGGTTCGCGGCCGTCGCGCGGATGTTCGAGCGCCACTCCCGCACCCACGGCAAGGTGCAATTCACCCAGATCGCGCCGCCGTCTCGCGCCCGCCTGGGCGAATACCGGAACCTGCGGGAGCAGATCGACCAGCTCTGCGGGCGCATCAACAGCAATTATGCGGACCTCGACTGGTTGCCGATCCGCTATCTGGCTCGCAGCTACAGCCGGGGCGAACTGGCGGGGCTGTATCGCATGGCCGCCGTCTGCCTCGTCACGCCCCTGCAGGACGGCATGAACCTTGTTGCCAAGGAGTTCGTCGCCGCACAGGACGAAGCCGATTCGGGCGTGCTCGTGCTCAGTCAGTTCGCGGGCGCGGCAGAGCAGATGCGTGATGCCGTGATCGTCAATCCGCATGATGTGGAAGCGACCTCGGAGGCGATCTACCAGGCATTGGACATGCCGCTATCGGAACGGCAATATCGGTGGCGTAAGTTATATAAGGGCATTCGAGAACAGGATGTCGACTGGTGGCGAGAGCGCTACTTTGCTTGAGAAGATCGCCGCGCCATGAGCCTACCCCCGCCTCCCATTCTTTCCGAGCGACATGCGCTGTTCCTCGACTTCGACGGAACGCTTGCGCCGTTGCAGGACGAGCGCGATCAGGTCTTCATCACCGCGGAACAGATGGGCATCCTGCTGAAACTATCGGACATGCGTAGCGGCGCGATGGCCATTCTGTCCGGGCGCGACATTCGCGATCTGGCTTCGCGCATACCTGACGGATTGATGCGCGTGGGCAATCATGGCCTCTACCGGATGGCACCGGGCGAAACCCGCGCGCCCGTTCTGGAAATCCTGCCCGGCCCATTGGAGGTCGCCTTGCGGCGGATCGTGGCGTCGCGACAGGGCTCTGCGCTGGAGGTCAAGGGACCCGTCGGGACCATCCATTACCGCACGTGCCCGGAACTGGGGCCGATGTTGATCGACGCGGTTGAGACCGCCGTCGCGACCCACCCGGACTATCGCTGCAAGGTCGGCAACCATGTGGTCGAAGCCGTTCCGACCGATGCCAACAAGGGGACTGCGCTGGATGCGATCATGCAGACCGACCCCTTCGCCCACCGCATCCCCGTCATGGTCGGTGACGACACCACGGATGAAGACGGCTTCGTCGCCGCGCAACGGCTGGGCGGGTTCGGCGTCAAGGTCGGCGAGGTGGATACGGTTGCGCGCAAGCGACTGGCTGGGGTCGATGCCGTCTGGTCTTGGCTCAGGCAGTCGCTTTAAAAACGTTGCAGTGGGTGGGGATGACCTCACCAGTCCAGCAGGCGTTCCGTCTTGAGAATTTCCGCCACGCTGGGCCGTTCGCGCACGATCTGGAAGCGGTCGCCCTTGACCAGCACTTCCGGCACGAGTGGGCGAGTATTGTATTGGCTGCTCTGCGCGGCCCCGTAGGCCCCGGCAGAATGGATCGCGACGAGTTCGCCCGCGCGCACGGCTGGCATGTCGCGCCGCTTCGCGAACGTGTCCCCGCTCTCGCAGATCGGCCCGACCACGTCGTAGGTCGCCGTTTCGTAGTCGGAACCGGGCGCGACGACAGGCTCCATATCGTGGAACGCATCGTAGAGGGCAGGCCGAAGCAGGTCGTTCATCGCGGCATCGAGAATGAGGAAGTCGCGGTCCTCGCCTTCCTTGACATATAGGACCTTGGAAAGAAGCAGACCGCTATTGCCTGCGATCATGCGGCCTGGTTCGAACACCATCTGCACATTCAGATCCGCCGTCAATCGTCGCACCAACGCGCCATATTCGGACGGGGGCGGGGGCGTCCGGCTGTTGTCGCCATAGGGAATGCCGAGCCCGCCGCCAATGTCGAATACGCGGATGGCGTGACCCGCCTCGCGAAGCCGTCCGATCAGGCCGGCAACCTTGCGGATCGCGGCCTCGAACGGGGCAAGCTCGTCGATCTGGCTGCCGATATGAACGTCCACGCCGACCACTTCGATGCCAGGCAAGGCGGCCGCTTCGGCATAGGCTGCTTCCGCGCGGCTCCAGGCGATGCCGAATTTATTCTCTTTCTTGCCCGTGCTGATCTTCTCGTGACCGCCGGCCGTGACGTCGGGGTTGACGCGGAAACTGATGGGCGCGCGAACGCCCTTGGACAGGGCGACCTCGTTCAGCGCGCGAAGTTCCGGTAGGCTTTCCACGTTGAACATGTGGATGTCGGCCTCCAGCGCGTCGGCCATCTCCGCCCGCGTCTTGCCGACGCCGGAAAAGACGATGCGCTCTCCCGGTATGCCCGCGACCAGGGCGCGGGCCAGTTCGCCACCGGAAACTACATCCGCGCCTGCCCCGAGGCGCGCGAGCGTTTGCAGCACGGCGATGTTGCTATTGGCCTTAACCGAGTAGGCGACCAGCGTGTCGAGCCCTGCAAAGCTCTCCGCGAAGACCCTGTAGTGGCGCTCGAGCGTAGCGCTGGAATAGACATAGACCGGCGTCCCGACGGTCTCGGCGATGCGCGACAGCGGAACGTCCTCGGCGTATAGTTCGCCGTTGCGATGATCGAAATGGCGCATGGGGCGTTTCGGGGGAAACCCCGCGTCAGTCGGTCAGCTCTATGCCGTAACCGACGTCTTCTTCGTCTTGATCTTCGAAAAAAGGATCGGGCTCGTCGATGGGATCGTCTGCATCGTCAATCGATTGGGCGGCCGTGTTCTCGTCCGGTATCTCCGCTGTGGTTGCCGAGCCCCAGAGCGGTGGCGGGCGATCGAGATCGCCCTTGATGCCGCAGCCGGAGAGGGGAACTGCGAGTACGGCGAGACATGCGAGAAGGCGGGTCATGTCATCCCAATAGGCCGGGCGATATCGCCCGTCGAGTCGCAATGGCGTGAGCGGCAAGTCTGTCACATTTTTCACTCGCCAGACTGGCCCGGAAGCGCGCAGATCGATCTCATGAAAACCGCCATGCCTAGTCTCTCCTTCCTCCTGCTGACATTCGCGACTGTGCCCGCTTGGGCGCAAGACGTGGATACGCCCCGAACCCTTCCGGCCGAAGACTGCTTTCCTGTGGAAGAGATCAAGAAATCCCTGTCCAAGTTCGATAGTCTGAAAGCCTCCAAGCGCGACACGGTCGCTGCGGAGCTATCGCTGGAGATCGCTCTGGAGGAAGGTGAAGCCATGCCGGAGCGATACGAGCTTCGTGACGGTGAGCGCGTCCTGACCGTCCTCTTCGACGATCGCAACCGCTCGGTTGAGCTGACAGACCAGCTCAGGGATGTTTCCGATGCGGCTGTCATGTGCAACGTCGATCCAGCGCGGGAAGGGCGCCTCGTTTCGGAGCGGGGCTATGGTCTGGCGTTTGGGATGGGCGTTCGCTTCATCGAAACGCCGGGTTTCCACACCTTGGAGGATATCGAGAAGGGCCTCAAGGACGGCCGCTCACACTACAAGAAGATTGTGGGCGCGATGGGATTCATGGTGCCAAAGTTTGACTATATCGCCGTCGCGGGACATGACGAGGACAAGCCGCCTCGCGTGATCGCGATGTTGGCCGGGTCGGACATCGGCGAACCCGCGTTTGAGCTATTCAATGGCGGGCGCATGGTCGAGATCGATACGCTCGAAGAGATGGGGGCGGATGGCATCCGGATCGACGCCGACTATTACCGCATGAACCCAAGCCCGAGCATCGAGACGGTCAAACGCTTCATGGGCGGAGACGAGGAGGGCTAACGCGCGACGATCAGGGTTGCGCCGCGCACGGATTCGACACGAAGCAGATCGCCTTCGGATGCCGTGCCCGCTTCGAGCCGGGCGGACCATTGGGTGTCGCCGACCTGGACACGACCTTCCGTTCCGCTGAAGTCCGCGACGGCCTTCACCTGCCGACCGACCATGGCCTGGCCTGGATCGTTCAGGTCGGACGGCTCGCCGCCCTTGACCAATTTCTGCAGATGGGTGCGGCCCAGAACCAGAGTTGCGACCGATAGCAGGAAGAAGAGCAGCATCTGCATCTCCCATCCCAGGCCCGGCGCGATGAAGAGCAAAACCCCGACAAACAGGGCCGAAACGGCAGGCCAGAGGATGTAGGTCGTGCCGGTCACGAGCTCGAAGCCGAGGAGGACGACCCCCAGGATCAGCCAGTGCCAGGCTGTAAGTTGGGAGAGGAGTTCGACCATGGCCTACTCCTTTCCGGACTCGATCAGGGTCTTCAACCCCGCCATCGTTCCGGCCAGGGCACCGAGTTCGGCCGGAACGATCAAGGTCTTCTGGTTCGGGCTGGTGGCCAGCTTTTCGAACGCTTTCACATAGTCCTGCGCCACGAAGTAGTTGATGGCGTTGACGTCGCCCTGCGCGATGGCCTGGCTGACCATGGCGGTCGCCTTGGCCTCGGCTTCGGCCTCGCGTTCGCGGGCTTCGGCGTCGAGAAAGGCGGCCTCGCGGCGGCCCTCCGCCTCGCGCACGGCGCTCTCCTTCTCGCCCTCGGCACGCAGGATCTGGCTCTGCTTGCGGCCTTCGGCTTCCAGGATTTCCGCGCGCTTCTCGCGCTCCGCCTTCATCTGCTTGTTCATGGCCTGGGTGATGTCGGCAGGCGGGGACAGATCCTTGATCTCGATGCGCGTGACTTTTGTTCCCCACGGGTCTGTAGCCGCGTCGATCACGGCAAGCAGGCGGGCGTTGATCTCGTCGCGGCGGCTCAGTACCTCGTCGAGGTCCATGGAGCCGACCACGGTTCTGACATTCGTGAGACAGAGATTCTGGATTGCATGGTCGAGATTGTTGACCTCATAGGCCGCGGTTCGGGCGTCGATGACCTGCACGAACACCACGGCATCCGCCGTGACCATGGCATTATCTTTCGTAATGACGTCCTGGCTCGGCACATCGATGACGCGCTCGCGCATGTTCACCTTGTGGCCCACTCGTTGATAGAAGGGGACCAGGAACGTCAGTCCGGGCTTGAGGGTCTTTGTGTAGCGGCCGAAACTCTCGATCGTATACTCCCACCCCTGCTTGACGACGGTAACAGCCTTCAGAACGAAGAACAGCACGAGCGCGACCAGCGCCAAAACCAGTATCTGACCTATTTCCATTATCTTCCTTTCAGCCTTTTCTTTCTGTTTCGAACTACAGCTTCTCGAGCACGTGCTCGGCGGAGCTGACCTTGAATTCGCCAGGTCCCTCGACGAAGAGCTGCTCCACTTTGCCGTCGTTCACGACCATGGCGTAGCGCTGGCTGCGCGTGCCCATGCCGAAGCCCGACGCGTCCAATTCCAGACCCAGCGCCTTGGCGAACGCGCCATTGCCGTCGGCCAGCATCACGACGTCGCCCGCTTCTTGCTCCTTGCCCCAGGCGTCCATGACGAAGACGTCGTTGACGCTGGTGCAGGCGACCGTGTCCACACCTTTGGCCTTTAGGTCTGCGGCGTGTTCCTTGAAGCCGGGGAGATGCTTGGCCGAACAGGTCGGGGTGTAGGCTCCCGGCACGGCAAACAGGACCACGCGCTTGTCGGAGAACAGATCGTCTGTGCTCACGGGCGCGGGTCCGTCCTCGCCCATGGTCATGAATGTGGCTTGGGGGACGGTGTGTCCGGTTTCGATGGTCATGGGGGCGCTCTCTTGTTCAGGATCAGTTATCGTTGTTCGATAAGTCTGCCACGCAAAACCGGATCGCGCAATTCTTGAAATTGGCCTCGATGATCCCATATGCGCGGGATGGATAGAGAGCCGACATCGACCGATGCCTACCCGTCCTACTCCGGTCAGTACCTGATCGCGACACCCGCCATGGGCGATCCGCGTTTCCGTCAGACCGTGATCTTCCTGTGCGCGCATGACGCGTCCGGAGCGATGGGGCTGGTAATCAATCGGGCCAAGATGGACCTCGTCATTTCCGACCTGTTGGACCATGTCGGCGTCGACGGTCGCGTCCGCGTCGCCGACGCGCCCGTGCTGGAAGGCGGACCGGTCGATATCGACCGCGGCTTCGTGCTGCATTCTTCCGACTGGTTCCGCGAAGAGAGTTCCATGAAGATCGGCGACGGTCTTGGCTTGACCTCCACAAAGGACGTGCTCGAAGCCCTCGTTAGCGACAACGCCCCCGACCGCGCCATGCTGGCCGTCGGCTATGCGGGCTGGGGTCCGGGGCAGCTAGAGGCCGAGATCATGGACAATGCCTGGCTGGTCGTCGGCGGCGACGACGCGCTGGTATTCGGCGACGACATGGACGGGAAATGGGTCCAGGCGCTGGCCCGCATCGGCATCAGCCCGGAGCAGTTGAGCGCGTTCGGCGGAAGTGCGTAGCATTGACTCTCTAGGGGGAGAGGGACTTGAACCCCCAACCAACCCGTTATGAGCGGGTGGCTCTAACCAATTGAGCTATCCCCCCAGAGCCAGTCATAGCACTAGGCGAGCAGCCGTCTAACGCAGTCGGTCCAGCCGTCCAAGAGGGACTTGCGGGTCTTTTGCGCCATGGTCGGTTCGAACAGGCGGTCGCGAGCCCAGAGCTTGGAGAGATCATCCAGCCCGTCCACCATTCCCACGCCGATCATGGCCAGATAGGCCGCGCCCATCGCCGTGGTTTCCAGGATTTCGGGACGCTCAACCGGCAGGTCCAGCACGTCCGCCAGATGACCGACCATCCAGTCGTTGGCGACCATGCCCCCATCCACGCGCAGGCTCTTCGGATGCGCCCCGTCTCTCGCCATGGCGTCGAACAGATCATGCGTCTGGTAGACCACGCTTTCCACGGTCGCACGCACGATATGGTCGCGGCCCGTGCCGCGCGTGAGACCGAATAGTGCCCCGCGCGCATCCGGCTCCCAGTAGGGTGCGCCTAGCCCCGTGAAGGCGGGCACCAGATAGACCCCATGATTGCCGTCGAGCTCTTGGCAGATTATTTGCGTCTCCTCCGCCGTTTCGATCAGTCCCACCTCGTCGCGCAGCCACTGCACGCCCGCGCCCGCGATGAAGATCGAACCTTCCAGCGCATAGCTCGTTCGGCCGTCGATGCGATAGGCGATGGTGGAAAGCAGCTTGTTCTTCGATGTCAGGCAGTCCTCACCCGTATTCAGGATGACGAAACAGCCCGTTCCATAGGTGGATTTTATGTCGCCTGGAGTGGTGCAGAGCTGGCCAATGGCGGCCGCCTGCTGGTCGCCTGCCACGCCGCGAATTGGAATGCCGTTCCATGCGCCGTAATCGTCTATGCAATCGCGCACGTCCGGCAGTCCGCTGGCTGGCACGTCGAACAGGTGCAACAACTCCTCGTCCCACCGGTCGTCGCGGATATTGTAGAGGTTGGTCCGGCTAGCGTTGGTCGCGTCGGTCGCGTGAACCGCGCCGCCCGTCAGCCGCCAGATCAGGAAGCAGTCCACCGTTCCGAAACACAGCCCGCCACTCTCCGCCCGCTCGCGCGCGCCGTCCACGTGATCGAGAATCCAGGCGATCTTGGTCGCGCTGAAATAGGGATCGTGGAGCAGGCCCGTCCTGGCTTGCAAGTCTTCCACGGGCATGACGTCCGCAAGCTCCCGGCAACGTTCCGCCGTGCGCCGATCCTGCCAGACGATCGCGTTGTGTATGGTTTCGCCCGTGTCGCGGTCCCACACCAGGGTCGTCTCGCGCTGGTTGGTGATGCCGATGGCCGCGGGGGTGAGGGCGTTCTCCCGGCACCAGTCGTGGCACGTCGTCAACGTGCGCTCGACCGAATTCCAGATCGCTTCGGGGTCGTGCTCCACCCAACCGTCATTGGGGTAGATTTGCGGGAACTCTTCGTGGGCGGAATGAAGGATTTGGCCGTCCGCCCCCACGACGAGGGTGCGGGAACTGGTGGTACCCTGATCGATGGAAAGGATGACGTCGGACATGTCTCCACCCTAGCGCGCCACATGCGCGCGGCAAGTCGTGTGTCGTTGCGCGCCGGGCGCTCTGCCGCTACGCGGCAAGCATGGAAGGATGGCCGATACCATTCTGGGGGACCGTCGAGACGTTTCTGGGACTGAGCGCGATTATCGTCGCACGCTACTTCCTGATCGTCGCGCCGATCCACTGGTCGCTCTGGAAGCGGACGCCGCGCCGGGCGCGACGCCTGTCGCGGCGCGACCCGACCCGCGCGACTATCGCCAACGAAATCCGTCTCTCCATTCTCAGCGCCTTCATCTTCGCGGCCCCCGCCGCTCTGGTGCTGGAGATGTGGAAGGCAGGCGGTACGGCGATCTATGGCGGCGTTCCGCAGGGTTTGGTGGAATGGATCTGGCTTCCCGCGAGTGCGGCGATCTACCTGTTCGCGCAGGATACGTGGTTCTATTTCAGCCACCGCGTCATGCATCATCCCAAACTGTTCAAGCACACCCATGCGGGCCACCATCGCAGCGTCCAGCCGACGCCGTGGGCCAGCTTCTCCTTCGATCCCGTGGAAGCGCTCAGCATGGCCTGGCTGCTCCCCGTTCTGGCGCTGTTCGTGCCGATCCATTGGGCGACCGCGCTGGTCATCCTGATGCTGATGACGATCAATGCTGTGTTCAATCATGCCGGCTGGGAGGTCTACCCCAGGCGCTGGGTGGAGGGCTGGTGGGGCCGCCATGTCATCACGGCCAGCCATCACAATCTACACCACACGAAATTCAGCGGGAATTACGGACTCTATTTCCGGTTCTGGGACAGGGCGATGGGCACGGATCGCGGTTTGGTCGGCGAGACCGTGCCCAAACCGGTCAGGACGCCCGTTTCGTTGGAGGCCGCGGAATGAAGCTCGATGTGCGCGCGACATAGTCGCGATAGGCAGGACGTTTCTTGAGGCGACGTTCCAGCAGGTCTCGGCCTGAAACGCGTAGCAGAAGCACCGTCATGATCAGCGCGCCGAAGACGGACACCCACCCCCAGGGCGCTTGGCAGGCCGCAATGAAGATGCCCCACCAGAGCAGCGCGTTGCCGAAATAGTTGGGGTGGCGCGTCCAGGCCCACAGTCCCGTGTCGAGCACGGGTTTGTCCTCATAGGGTCCGTCATAGTCGACGTTCCGGCGCAGAAAGGCCGCCAGCTGCGCATCCCCGATCGCTTCGAACAGCACGCCCGTCAGCCAGATCAGCCCGCCTGCAATCGCGAGCATGCCGATGGGTGTGTCCTTTCCGTTGGAAATGGCAATCCAGACGGGAGCCGAGACGATGAGTATCAGCAGACCTTGCCCCAGGAAGATCGTCAGCAGCGCGCGCAACCTCCATGTCGTTTCCGGCAAGCCCGAATGCTTGCGCATGGCGACGTAGCGTCCGTCCTCGCCATGTCCGAGGTTGCGCCGAGCGAGATAGAGGGTGAGCCTCAGTCCCCAGAGTATCGGCATCATCGCCATCAGCCAGATATAAGGCGAGGGCGATAGAGTGGCCCGTGCGCTGGCGAGATAGAGGCAGGTCAGGCCTACGAGCGTGAACCCGAACCCCCAGAAGATGTCGATGATTGAGGCGTCTTTCACCAGTAGGCTGACGAGCCAGACGAGGGTGACGGTCGCGAAAACCACGACGGCGATATGGGCGAGATAGACGAGAGCGAGCATGCTCTTTGTTAACAGAGGTCAATGCTCGCGCAATGCGGCATGGCGGGTCCCAAAGCCCCTCAGGCCCGTCAGGCCGACTTATATCCGGTTGCGAATGATCCTGCGGCGCTCGACCGAACTGGGAAGGCCCATCGCATCGCGATATTTGGCGACCGTTCGCCTGGCGATGTCGACGCCGTGCGCACGAAGCAGTTCCACGATGCGGTCGTCCGATTTCACGCTCTTGGCGTCCGTCTCTTCGTCGATCAATGTCTGGATGCGATGGCGTACGGCTTCGGCGCTGTGACCTTCTCCGCCTGTGGTAGACGGGATCGCGGCTGTGAAGAAGAACTTCAGCTCCACCATGCCGCGCGGGGTGGACATGAACTTGCCCGACGTGACGCGGCTGACCGTGCTTTCGTGCATGTCGATGGCTTCCGACACGTCCTTGAGCTTGAGCGGACGCATGTGGTCGACGCCGTAGGCAAAGAAGCCGTCCTGCTGCCGCACGATCTCGCTGGCGACCTTCAGGATCGTGCGGGCGCGCTGGTCGAGCGACTTGACCAGCCAGCTGGCGGTCTGGTGGCACTCCGACAGGAACTCGCGCGCCTCCTCGTCCTTGCCGGAAGCCGCTTTGATCTCCCGATAGTAGCGCTTGTTCACGAGCACGCGGGGCAGGGTATCGCTATTGAGTTCGACGGCGAAGCCGCCACTCGGCAGCTCCCGCACGAACACATCCGGCTCCACGCTCGAAACCGCTCCGCCCCCATAGGCCAATCCCGGTTTCGGGCTGAGTGTGCGCAGATGCAGAACCCGCAGTTTGAGATCGTCCATCGGAACGCCGCAAAGCTTGGTCAGCTTGGCGAGATCGTGTCGAGCCAGAAGATCGAGATTGGCGAGCAGGGCCTGGTTGGCGTCGTCCAGCGCGTCCGTCTCCGCGAGCTGTAGGGACAGGCATTCGGGCAAGGAGCGCGCGAACACGCCGGTCGGCTCCAGCGTCTGGAGCTGGGTGATGACGGACGCGATGCGGGAGGCCGACACGCCGAGCGACAGGGCAAGGCTTTCGGTTTCCTCGCGCAGGTAGCCGGCCTCGTCGATCAGGCCTAGAAGATAGTCGGCCACAGGCCGGTCGGCAGCGGATAATCCCAGCATGGCGAACTGTTCGCGCAGATGGTCCTGCAACGTGACTTCGGCCACGGCGTTGGATGCCGGGTCGAAGCCGTCGGAGTGCGGGCGACCGGAAGAAGAGCCGTGCGAGAAATCGACCGTGCCGCCTACATCGGCGGCCGGGGCCGCTCCGTCCGTCGGCCCATCGTCGCTGATACTATGGGTGGGCGCGTCCATCTCAGCCTGCGCTGCGGCAGGTTTGTCCATGTCGAGCGTGGCTTCGGGCGTCTCGATGCGCTCCGAGTTCTCGCCGCGCCGGTTCTCGTCGCCCGTGCCACGTTCCAATAACGGGTTCTTTTCCAGCTGTTCCTCGACAAAGGCCGCCAGTTCGATGTTGGAAAGCTGCAACAGCTTGATCGCCTGCTGCAGCTGCGGCGTCATGGCGAGGCTTTGCGTCTGCCTGGCGACGATTTTCGGCGCTAGCGCCATGAACCCACCTCTTCCAACCTAGTCTCCATGCCAGTTTGGGCAAGAAGACGATTCGGAGACTGGAATTAGGATAGAAGGCTTAGAGCGGCCCTAAGCGAGAGGGTTAGCGAACGTTAAAGAGAGGACGGGAGTAGCGACTACTGCAAGGTTTATCTTCGCCTCCGCCCGCGCTCGCGCGCGCCGCGCCGTCCGATCGCGCCCGCTTCCACGGGCGGATTGATCAATGCGCCCAGCGCTTCCTCAAGGCTTTCGCGGGTCGGACGCGGGCCGGGTTCGTTCCGGGCGATATAGTCGTCGATGGAGTGGCGCATGGCGGCCACGTGTTCCGGCGCATTGCCGCAGCACCCGCCGATGATGCGCACGCCCGCATCAGCGGCCAGCTGGGCGTAGTCGTACATCAGCTCCGGCGTCCCGGAATAGACGGTCTCTTTTCCCAGCACGGTCGGAATGCCGCAATTGGCCTTGCCGACGACGACGGCGTGCGGATCGGCCTCCGTCATGGCGAGTGTGCCGAGCAAAAGGTCCGACGCGCCCACGCCGCAATTGGACCCGACCGCCAGGGGCTGCTCGCTCAAGTCGGTAGTGATGCCGTGAATGTCGCCCGGCGCGACGCCCATCATGGTCTTGCCCGCCGTGTCGAAACTCGCGGTGAAGACATAGGGCATTCCGCAATCGATCGCGGCCTGTGCGGCGGCCTGGATCTCCTCAGCCGCACTCATCGTCTCGATCCAGATCACATCCGCTCCGCCGTCGCGCAGCCCCTCGATCTGGGCGGTGAAGGCGGCGACGGCGCTCTCCATCGTCATCTCGCCCATTGGCTCGAACAGCTCGCCCGTCGGGCCGACCGACCCTGCGACCACGACGGGGCGGTCGGCGGCGTCCGCGACCCGGCCCGCGATCTCCGCGCCCGCCTTGTTGATGGCATAGGTGTCGTCCTGCGCGTCGTGGAGTTTCAAGCGCGGCGCGTTGGCTCCGAACGTGTTGGTCAGGATAATGTCGGATCCAGCCTCCACGAACTGTCTGTGGAGCGTTTCCGGCTTTTGCGGCTCGGACAGATTCCAGATGTCCGGCGGAAAGCCCGGCTCCAGCCCCATATGCATGAAGTTGGTGCCCGTCGCACCGTCGGCCAGAAGCAGCGATTTCTGCTGCAGTAGATCATATAAAGAAATTCGCATATCCGCGCCTTAGTCGGTTGCAGGCTCGTTTCAAAGCCTTTAGGCGCGCTCTCGTTCCGGTCGCTGGAGACGGCGTGAATAGGGAACGGGGTTCGAATCCCCGACAGCGCCCGCTGCCGTGTTTGGCGAGGACGTTCGCATGAAGTCACTGACGATCAGTCGGGAAGGCGCGGACGGCCATTCGAGCCATCAGTCGGAAGACCTGCCGAAACGTGTCGCCAGCGCGCGCGGGCGGGGTCGACCGATGCGCATGGATGAGGGGGAAGAGCTCCCTCCTTCAATGACGACGTCTTTTGCAACGACGTGATGGCCGAGCGCCTCACGAATTGGAGACGTGCGTGATGAAACGCTTTTTTTTGGGGGCGGCCGTGGCCGCGATTTCGAGTGCGCCCGCCTGGGCGCAGGTGCAGGCGGACTTCGACGATACCTATGATCGACGCATCGACCGCTTGGCGGAAGACGCGCGACAGGAGGGAGCCGACCTCGTCAGCGTGGGGCGAACGCCCACGGCTCTGGACGATGAAATCATCGTGTCGGCGGACCGGCTTGGCTACCTTGAAGCACAAGACCTGACCACGCCCGCCTCGGTCCTGACACAGGCCGAGATCGAGGCACGCGGGCAGCAATATGTGTCCGAACTGTTGCGCGCCCTGCCGGGTATCGCGGTCAGCACGTCGGGACCCGGCGCGGGCGTCACGCAGATCCGGGTGCGCGGGGCGGAAGCCAACCAGGTGCTCGTTCTGATCGACGGGGTCGAGGCCGCCAATCCCAGCACGGGCGAGATCGACCTGTCGGGTCTGCGCGCGGCCGACATCGTGAAGATCGAAGTGCTGCGCGGCGAGCAGTCCGCGCTTTACGGCTCCGACGCTGTGGCGGGCGTGGTGTCCATCGTGACGCGCGCGGGCGAGACGCGTCCGGGCTGGCGCGCCAGCGTGGAGGCGGGAACCTACGACACGCTGGAAGGCCAGGTC
>JBATXP010000353.1:0-4719 GCA_049673465.1 Litorimonas sp. | reverse complement strand
CCCTGGTCGAGCGCGCGCGGGCCGCGCTGGGCGCGCCGCTCCATGCGCTGATCAACAATGCCTCGACCTTCGATCCGGACCAGGCCGACACGTTCACCAACGCCACCTTCGACTACCATATCGACGTCAATCTGCGTGCCGCGCTGCATCTGTCGCGCGATTTCGCGGCGCAGGCACCGGGGCAAGGCGCGATCGTCAACCTGATCGACCAGCGCGTCCTTCGTCCCACGCCGGACTATTTCACCTACGGTGTCGCCAAGGCGGGGCTGTTCTGGGCGACGAAGACCATGGCGCAGGCCTTTGCGCCGGACGTGCGCGTCAACGCGGTCGGCCCCGGCCCGACCCTGCGCAACACCGCCCAGACGGAAGACGAGTTCGAGCGCGAGCGGATGACGACCCTGCTCGGCAACGGCTCCCCGCCAGATGAAATCCTGGGTGCGGTGCGCTACCTGCTCGGCGCGGCCTCGGTCACGGGGCAGATGATCGCCGTCGATGGCGGCCAGCACCTCGACTACGAAGGACAATGATGGGCAAGCGACCCATGTTCCGCCGTCACGCGCGCAAGGGCGAAAGCTCGACCCGCATCTTCGTGCGCGGCCTGTTGATCCAGGCCAGCATTGGCGTCCATCCACATGAGCACGAACAGACCCAGCCCGTCATCATCGACATAGAGCTCGACATGGGCGACATGGTCCTGCCCGAAGAGGACCGGCTGGCCGAGACGCTCGACTACGCCCTCGTCGCCGAAGCCGCCGAACGTCTCGCCCTGGAAGCCCACGTCCAACTGGTCGAGACCCTGGCCGAACGCATCGCCGACTGGGCCCTCGCCGAAGACCCCCGCGTCCAGCGCGTAGCCGTCTCCATCGCCAAGCCGCAGGCCTTACTGAAAGCGGACGCGGCGGGTGTGGAAGTCGTGAAGGGGCGCTGACATGGCATCGCGACTCAACTCCCTCAATGTCCTTGGTACGCCGCTCGTGACCTGTTCGACCGATCCAATGACCGGCTGGTTCCGGGATGGGTGTTGCGAGACTCAGGCGCAGGATCGGGGGCGTCATATCGTCTGCGCGGTGATGACGGACGATTTCCTCGCCTTCAGCCGCGCGCAGGGAAACGACCTGGTCACGCCCCGACCGGAGTACCGTTTTCCAGGGCTGAAGGCGGGCGACCGCTGGTGCCTGTGCCTGGAGCGGTGGCGTGAGGCGCACCGGGCGGGCAAGGCCCCTCGGGTCGTACTGGAAGCCACGCACCAGATCGCACTGGAGCGGGTCGAACTTTCTACACTTCGCGAGTTTGCAGTAGCGCCTTCGGACTCCTAGATTCTTTCGTGTGAACCCGCACGAATCAGACAGCAAGGTCGAGGACCTGACCGGCGAGGAAAGCGCGCCCGTCCGCCTGTCCGACATCCGGGTCCGCAAGACAGGCCCGGATCGCATCAAGCAATATGTGAAGCGCCTGCCCAACAAGCCGGGCGTCTACCGCATGACGGACGAGCACGGGACCGTGCTCTATGTCGGCAAGGCCAAGGACCTGAAGAAGCGCGTCACCGCCTATACCGCCTATGACCGCCATCCGACGCGGCTCCGGCGCATGATCCGCGCCACGACCAACATGGAATTCGTCGTCACCGAGTCCGAGGTTGAGGCGCTACTGCTGGAGGCGCAGCTGATCAAGCGGCTCAAGCCTCGCTACAACATCCTGCTGCGCGACGACAAAAGCTTCCCCTACATCCTGGTCCGCAAGAACCACGAGGCGGCGCAAGTCGTGAAGCACCGGGGCGCGAAGAAGACCAAGGGCGACTATTACGGCCCCTTCGCCAGCGCGGGCGCGGTGAACCGGACGCTCGACACGCTGCAGCGCGCCTTCCGGCTGCGCAACTGTTCGGACTCCGTCTACGAGTCGCGCACGCGGCCCTGCCTGCAATACCAGATCAAGCGCTGTTCCGCCCCCTGCACGGGCGTGATCGCGATCGACGAATACGACAAGCTGGTCGACGATGCGGAGGACTTCCTGAAAGGCCGGTCCGACGCGCTGCGCCAGAGGTTGCAGTTGGAGATGGAGGCGGCGTCCAAGGCCATGCGGTTCGAGAAAGCGGCGGAGCTGCGCGATCGGTTGCACGCCTTGTCGCGGATCACGACGGGCAGTCTCGGCAAGATCAACCCGCAGACCTTCAGCGACGGCGACGTGATCGCGGTCCACACGGCGGGCGGGCAGAGCTGCGTGCAGGTCTTCTTCTTCCGGGCCGGGCAGAACTGGGGCAACAGCGCCCACTTCCCAAGGCACGAGAAGGACCAGGGGCCGGAAGAGGTGCTCGACGCCTTCGTCGCGCAATTCTACTCCGACAAGCCCATCCCGAAGGAGATTTTCGTCTCCCACGACCTGCCGAGCCACGACCTCATCGAGACCGCCCTGTCGGAGCGGGCCGACCGCAGGATCGCGGTCAGCGTGCCGCAGCGCGGCGAGAAGAAGAAGCTGCTGGAAACCGCCCGCCGCAATGCGCAGGAAGCGCTCGGCCGCCGCCTGTCCGAGACCCGCAACCAGGCCAAGCTGCTGGAGGAGGTGAGGGAGCTGTTCGGCATGGAGCAGGCCCCCAACCGCATCGAGGTCTACGACAATAGTCACAATCAGGGTAGCAACGCCATCGGCGCCTTCATCGTCGCGGGGCCTGAGGGGTTCCGCAAGCGCGACTACCGCACCTTCAACATCAAGGAGACCGAGGTCAGGAATGACGATTTCGGCATGATGCGCGAAGTGCTGTCGCGCCGCTTCTCGCGTCTCGTCAAGGACGACGCGCTGGAATGGCCGGACCTCGTCCTGATCGATGGCGGCAAGGGGCAGCTCTCGGCCGTGACCGGTGTGCTGGAGGAGATGGGCGTGCTGGGTCGCATCACGCTGGTGGCCATCGCCAAGGGACCGGAGCGGAATGCCGGGCGGGAGACCTTCTACATGAATGGGCGCGACCCGTTCACCCTGCCGCCGCGCCAGCCCGCCATGTACTATCTGCAGCGTCTGCGCGACGAGGCGCACCGCTTCGCCATCGGCACGCACCAGGCGCGGCGGAAAAAAGACATGAAAGCCAATCCACTCGATGGTATCGCCGGAGTCGGACCGGGGAGGAAGCGCGCCCTTCTGGCGCATTTCGGGTCGGCCAAGGCGGTCAAGAACGCCGCCGTCGACGACCTGTCGAGAGTGGAGGGTGTCAGCGGAAAGCTGGCGCAGCAAATCTATGACTACTTCCACGAATGAGCCCGGCTCCGACGGTAACACCCTGACCCCGGATCAGGCGGGCGGTGCCTTCTCCGATGCGCTGACCTTCGCGCGCATCGTCATCACCCCGATCATCATGGCGCTGATTCTGTGGCGGTGGCCGGAAACGCAGATCGCCTTGCTGGCGACCGTGCTGCTGATCGTGGCGGGCCTGACCGACATATTCGACGACTATTTCGGCGGCGCGTCGCGCAGCGCGGTCCGACGCTATGGCTATCTGGACGATGCGGCGGACACGATCCTGTTCGTCGGCGTGCTGATCGCCCTGTCGGTCGTGCTGCTCCTCAACGGCCTGTTCGCCTGGACCTTCGCCGTGCCCGCGCTGATCCTGGTCGGGCGCGAACTCTTCATCGCCGCCACCAAGGGCGGGGCGCTGCGACGCTTCGGTTGGGCGGACAATATCTGGTCCAGCCTCAAGAGCTTCTTCGCCATCGCGGGGACGGCCACGCTGGTCGCCTCGCCCTGGCTCACGGCGTGGCTGGACGATGCGCGCGCTGGGACTGACAAGGCGGTGGACGTCTACGGCACCGGCTCGCCCACCGTGTGGATCGTGGGGCAGACCATGCTCTGGCTGGCCGCGCTCTTTTCCCTCGTGTCGGCCGTGCGGATCCTGCGCCACGACTTTTCCGCCGAGGCCTGATCGGTGTCCGATCTCGACGCGTCGGCCCGGCATCCCCTGTTCTGGGTGCCCAATGCCCTGACCGTATCGCGCATCGCGCTCATTCCGGTCTTCATCGTCGGTATCCTGTCGCTGGAATTCGGATGGGGCAGTCCGTTCGCCAGCCTGTTCGTGCTCGGTCCGCTCTTCGCGCTGGCCGCCTTCACCGACTGGCTGGACGGCTATCTGGCGCGGCGCTGGAACGTGGTGACCGGCTTCGGCCGCATGATCGACCCCATCGCCGACAAGCTGCTGGTCGCGGGCTGTCTGATCGCTTTCATGATCGCCTCGCGCGGCCACTGGATGTTCCTCGTCCCCGGCCTCGCCATTGTCTTCCGCGACATACTCGTCTCCGGCGCGCGCGAACATGCCGCCCTGACCCAGAAGGTCATGTCGCCGACCCAGCTGGCCAAGTGGAAGACGGCGTTCGAACTGCTCGGCATCGCAGTCCTGATCGTCTGGGTCCTCGCCCGCGCCTACCTGCCGATCGACTCGCTCATCCCGGACATTCGCGACGGCGCACGGGTGGTCGGGCTGGTCCTGATCTGGCTGGCAGCGGCACTGTCGGTATATACCGGGGCATTGTATCTGCGGGATGCTGTCAGGGCGTAGGGGGTCTCCTGCGGGCGGTCACATGTGTGTCCCCCTCCGCCCCTTCAGGGCACCTCTCCCTCACGAGGGAGGAACCGACCGTCCCTCTTCTCCGCCCTCAAGTTCCTCCCCCGCAAGGGGGTTTGCGACCAAGCGGCGTAGCGCGCCGCGACTCGCACGGGCCGGAGCGTAGCGAAGGCCAGAGG
>JBATXP010000352.1:0-2074 GCA_049673465.1 Litorimonas sp. | reverse complement strand
CGCTCGCCGCGTCGATGTCGGTAAGGACGAGCCGCGCCCCTTCCGCGGCGAAGGCGCGGGCGATGCCCTCGCCGATGCCGCGCGCCGCGCCCGTGATCACGGCCTGCTTGCCGTTCAGCCGTCCTGCCATGGCTTGTCCCTTCACGCACAAAAAACCCCGCCGCGGTCGCAGCTTTCTGAAGCGGGGGACCGGGCGGGGAGTGTATATCGCACATTAAGGGGAGGTGCGAGGGTTCCGTCGCCCGCGCGCCGCGATCGGCGCGCGGGCGATGAGAGGGTCTAGGCGGTCACGAACTCCGGATAGGCCGGGACGCCGATCTCTGCCTGGTCGAGGCCGATGATCTCGTCCTCTTCCGACACGCGCAGACCGATCGTGGCCTTCAGCGCGAACCAGACGATGGCCGACACGACGCTGACGAACAGGCCCACGGTGAGCACACCGATCGCTTGCGCCAGGAAGGTGATCTCCGGCGTGGTCACGCAGACGATCAGCGTGCCGAAGATGCCCGCGACGAGGTGGACCGGGATGGCCCCGACCACGTCGTCGATCTTGAGCTTGTCGAGCAGCGGCACGGTGAGGCAGGCCAGTAAGGAGCCCACTGCGCCGATGCCGATAGAGGCGGGCACGCTGGGGTCGAGCGGCCCGGCCGTGATGGCGACGAGTCCCGCCAGCGCGCCGTTGATGGCCAGCGTCACGTCCACCTTGCCGTAGCGCAGCTGGGTGTAGATCACGGCGAACACGGCACCCGCGGCGGCGGCGGCGTTGGTGTTGACGAAGATGCGCGCCACGTCGTCCGCGTCCGAGATCGTCCCCATGGCGAGTTGCGACGCGCCGTTGAAGCCGAACCAGCCCAGCCACAGGATGAACATGCCGAGCGTGGCCAGCGGGATGGAACTGCCGACGATGGGCACGACCCGGCCGTCCACATATTTGCCGAGGCGCGGCCCCAGGATCCAGGCCCCCATCAGGGCCGCCCAGCCGCCCGTGCTGTGCACCAGGGTGGAGCCGGCGAAGTCGGAGAATTCGGAGCCTGTGAAGGCGATGAAGCTGTCGGAATTGAGCATGCCGCCGCCCCATTCCCACGCGCCGACGATGGGATAGATCAGGCCGGTCAGCACGACCACGAAAATCATGAAGGGCCAGAACTTGATGCGTTCCGCGACCGTCCCCGACACGATGGAAGCGGTGGTGGCGCAGAACACCATCTGGAAGAACCAGTCGCTATAGGCCGAATAGCCCGTCGCCAGATCGTCGTCGGCGAAGGCGTAAGGAACAGGCGTGCCCATGAAGCCGCCGCCGCCCACCCCGTACATGACGTTGTAGCCGATCACCCAGAACATCAGCCCGGCGACCGAGTAGAGCGAGATGTTCTTCAGGCACTGCATCGACACGTTCTTGGAGCGCACGAACCCGGCTTCCAGCATGGCGAAACCCGCCGCCATCCACATGACCAGGAAACCGCCGATCAGAAACAGCAGCGTGTTGAAGATGAATTGGGTGGAGTTGGCCGCCTCGACCACGACCGGGGCGGCGTCCTGCGCCCCCGCGACCGCGGGCAAGGCGGCCAGGAGCGCCCCGCTCGTTATAATGACTCCCAATCGGTTGCGCTTTCGGCAAGAGCCCTCAGACCGCATCATTCCCTCCATATCCGGTTCGCCCGAACACCACCCCAAACCGACGGAGGGTGCGAGCGGGACCGGAAGGGCGGGCGGGGATTAGGGGGCGACGGGCAAAGGCTGTGCGTCCGCACCCGCCCCTTGCCCCATTCCTGTGCGAAAGCGAAAGACCGATCATGGCGAGACAACCCGACGACGCTCACCTCTACAAGATTTTCCAGCCCGAGGGCTGGGACCGGCTGAAGCGCAACGGCCGCACGCAAGGCAGCGCGCTCGACCGGGCGGACGGCTTCGTCCACCTGTCGGCAGCCGCGCAACTGGTGGAGACGCTGGACCTGCACTATGCCGACGCGGCCACCGTCATGGTCGCGGAGGTCCGCACGGCCGATCTGGAGGCGATCGACCTGCGCTGGGAGCCGTCGCGCGGCGGGACGCTGTTCCCGCATCTCTACGGCGC
>JBATXP010000351.1:0-8492 GCA_049673465.1 Litorimonas sp. | reverse complement strand
GGTCCACCCCGTTCAGTACGCCGCGCAGGCGGCCCGAGCGCGCGCGCAGGAGGCCGCCAAAACCCATGCCGCCCTCGTCCATCTGGATTTCCAGCGCGTAGGTCGGCGAGACCGTCGTGACCCAGTCGCTATAGACGATGCCCGCCTTCAGCATCGACACCTTGTCCCAATATTCCAGCCCGTCCTCGCCGAAATAGGCCTCCGAAAGGTCGAGCGACGCCATGAGCGATTTGGGAAACACGCCCTGAAAGGCGAGATTGTGGATGGTGAAGATACTGCGCACGTCGCTTTCGGCCGTGCGCAGATAGGCGCTCGCCAGACCCGCTTGCCAGTCATGGGCGTGCAGCACGTCGAACCCCTTGCGGCGACCGATGCCCATCGCGAGATCGGCGGCGAGGCGGGCGAAGGCCGCAAACCGCTCGCCATTGCCGGGACGGTCTGTGCCGTCAGGGAGTTGGTAGGGATTGCCTGCAAACCCGAACAGGTCCGGGCAGTCGGCGGCGATGACGGAGAGGCCTGTTTCCGTCCTCCCCGAAATCAGCGTGACCGCCTCGCCCCCCAGCGCCGTCGTCCGGGCATAGGTCTTCTTGTCCAGCAGGCCGGCCAGCACGTCCGGAAAGCCCGGCAGGAAGACGGTCGCGTCCACCCCTTTCTGCGCATCCAGCGCGAGCGGGAGCGCCCCGACCACGTCGGCCAGCCCGCCCGTCTTGATCAGCGGGTAGCATTCGGATGCGGCGTGGAGAACGCGCATCACGCCATGACCTTTTTGGCCGTCATCGCACGGCTCGACCGTGCGATCCATGAGGCTGGCAAGGACGCCGGTGGCGGAGCCAGACGATAGCAGGGAGATGGCACAGTCGAGCTGTGCCATGACGGACTGAGGAGAAGACTGTCGCAGGATTCTACGAACCCGACCGCTTCTCTTCCGCTCATTCCCGCGAACGCGGGAATCCAGTGACGGCATGACATCGAGGCTAGCTCCCCTGACGGTATCGGCGGGTGGCATTCGGGTGCGGCGTGAAGGGTTTTCAAGACTGGCATGGTCGTTCCGGAGTTTCCTCCCCCTTCAGGGGGAGGTGGGCGAGCGAAGCGAGGTCGGAGGGGGCTGTCGAGGCGAGGCGGGCGCCAGACTGCGGCAGCCCCCTTTCGCCCCTGCGGGGCACCTCCCCCTGAAGGGGGAGGAAGTCCGTCCGTTTCATTCCGCGTAGCCTAAAGCGCGTCAACCATGGCCTGGGTGATCAGGCAGGTCCCGGCCGCCGTCCTGTGGAAGCGCTTGGCGTCCAGTTCGGGATCGTTGCCGACGACCAGACCTTCCGGGATCTCCACGCCGCGGTCGATGACGACGTCCTTGAGCAGGCAGCGCTCGCCTACATCCACGCCGGGCAAGACCACGGCGCGTTTCAGGATGCTGTAGGAATGGACGTAGACGCTGGTGAAGAGCAGCGAGTCCTCGATCGCTGCGCCCGACACGATGCACCCGGCGGAGACCAGAGAATTGACCGCCATGCCGATGCGCTCGTCCTCGTTGTGGATGAATTTGGCGGACGGGGCGAGTTCGGAATAGGTCCAGATCGGCCAGTCCTTGTCGTAGAGGTTCAGCGCGGGCGAGTAGGAGCAGAGGTCGAGATTGGCGTCCATATAGGCGTCGACCGTGCCCACGTCGCGCCAATAGGCCTCGTCCTGGGAATCGGCCCGGACGCAGCTCTTGGTGAAGCGGTGGGCCTGCGCCTTTCCGGTCTCCACGATGTGGGGAATGATGTTCTTGCCGAAATCGCGCTCGGAGCCCTCCGTCGCCGCGTCGCGCTTGAGCTGCTCGAACAGAAAGCGCTTGTTGAACACGTAGATGCCCATGGAGGCGAGGCAGGTGTCGGTCATGCCGGGAATGGTCGGCGGGTCCTTTGGCTTTTCCAGGAAGGCCGTGATCCTGTCGGACTTGTCGACATGCATGACGCCGAAGGCCTTGGCTTCGGTCTTGGAGACCTCCAGGCAGCCCACGGTCACGTCCGCGCCCGAGCTGACATGCTCTTCCAGCATGATCTCGTAATCCATCTTGTAGATGTGGTCGCCGGCCAGCACGACGACATATTCCACGTTCTCATAGGCCGCCATGATGGGAATGTTCTGGAACAGGGCATCGGCCGTGCCTTCGTACCAGCGGTCGTCGCTCATGGTCTGGGACGCAGGCATGATGTCGAAGCTCTCGTTCCGCTCCGCGCGGTAGAAGTTCCAGCCCCGCTGCAGGTGGCGGATCAGGCTGTGCTGCTTGTATTGGGTGGCGACCGCGATGCGCTTGATGCCGCTATTCATGGCGTTTGACAGCGCGAAGTCGATGATGCGGAACTTGCCGCCAAAATAGACGGCCGGCTTGGCGCGAATTTCCGTCAGGTCCTTGAGGCGCGATCCGCGCCCGCCCGCCAGAACGAAGGCCAGCGTCTTTTCCGCCAGTCGCCGGTTCGCCCCGAATGCCTTGGTTTCCACCATCGTCGTCCTCCGTCTTCCCCGTCATGTGCGCAGTTTTCGCGCTGTTCGTCCTACGTTAAGCACGGTGTCAGGGCTGCGACCAACGCTTTTTGGGCGATCCGTCATTTCCGACACGGGCCAAACCTTTTTCCGCCGCTTCCGGGCTTCCCCGATCGCCCGATCTGCGATACACCATTATGACAGCGCTGTCATCAGTCGATCCAAACGGCTGTTCAGGGACAGGCGAACACCGTAAGGGAGCGGTCATGACGACCACGACACACAAGGTTTCCCCTCACAAGATCGAGGACACCAAGGACCTGCACGAGGACAGTTTGGGCGAAGCCGTGCTGCGCCACCTCATCTATTCGGTCGGCAAGGACAAGGTCCACGCCGATGCGCGCGACTGGAACGCCGCCCTGTCCTTCGCCGTGCGCGACCGCATGGTGGAGGGCTGGATCGACACCACCCGCCAGATCTACGCCCGCAAGCAGAAGCGCGTCTACTATCTGTCGATGGAGTTCATGATCGGCCGGATGCTGGAGGACAATCTGACCAATCTGGGTCTGCTGGACGAGGCGAAGACCTTCCTCGCCGACCAGGGCCTCGACGTGGAGCGGGTCATCCATGCCGAGCAGGACGCCGCGCTCGGCAATGGCGGGCTGGGCCGTCTGGCCGCCTGTTTCATGGACAGCATGAGCACGACCGGCGTGGCGGGCATGGGTTACGGCATCCGCTACCAGCACGGCATCTTCCGCCAGCGCATCGACGAGGGCTGGCAGATCGAGGAGCCGGAAGACTGGCTGCGGTCCGGCAATAATTGGGAGTTCCGCCGCCCCGAAGCGGTCTACGAGATCGGCTTTGGCGGGCATGTGGACCACGACGCGGACGGCCGCGCGACCTGGCACCCGGCCGAAAGCGTGGAGGCGGTCGCCTTCGACATGCCCATTGCGGGCTGGGAAGGCGAGCACGTCAACACGCTACGGCTATGGAGCGCACGCCAATCCGGCATGATGAGCCTCGACACGTTCAACGATGGGGACTTCATGGCGGCGGCCCGCCAGCAGGTTCTGGCCGAGACCCTGTCCAAGGTTCTCTATCCGGGCGACCATACCCCGCAGGGCCGCGAACTGCGCCTCAAGCAGGAAGTGTTCTTCACCTCCGCGAGCTTGCGCGACCTGATCCGGCGCTTCTTCACCAATTATGACAGCCTCGACCATCTGGGCGACCATGTCGCCGTGCAGCTCAACGACACCCACCCGGCCATCGCCGTGCCGGAACTGATCCGCATCCTGATGGACGAGCATGGCTACGGGTTCGAGCGCGCGCTGGAGATCTGCCGCGAGACGCTGCACTACACCAACCACACGCTGCTGCCCGAAGCGCTGGAGAAGTGGCCGCGCGACATGTTCGCCCATATCCTGCCGCGCCACATGCAGATCATCAACATGATCGACGGTCACTTCTATCAGGAAGCCATGGCCAAGGGGCTGGACCATCACGTCATTGCGGGCATCCAGGTCGTGCATCCCCACCAGCAGGACTGGGTGCGCATGGGCAACCTCGCCTTCATCGGATCGCGCAAGGTCAACGGCGTGTCGGCGCTCCACACGGAGCTGATGAAGCAGACCGTGTTCCATGACCTGCACACCATGTATCCGGACAAGATCGTCAACCAGACCAACGGGGTGACGCCGCGCCGCTGGCTCCTGGAGTGCAATCCGGGGCTGTCCGAGCTCATCACGGAGCAGATCGGCGACGGCTGGATCGACGATCTGGAACAGCTGAAGGGCATAGAGCCGCTGGCGACCGACCCGGACTTCCAGGCGCGCTACATGGCGGTGAAGGCCGAGAACAAGCGCGCCCTCGCCGAGATGGTGCGGGAGCGCGTCGGCGTGACCCTGAACCCGGACGCCATGTTCGACATCCAGATCAAGCGCATCCACGAATATAAACGCCAGCTGATGAACGTGCTGGAGACCATCGCGCTCTACAACGCGATCAAGGCGGAGCCCGGCAAGGACTGGCAGCCGCGCGTGAAGATCTTCGCGGGCAAGGCCGCGCCCTCCTACTTCCTCGCCAAGCTGATCATCAAGCTGATCAATGACGTGGCGGACGTCATCAATGCGGACCCGGACATTGGCGACCGGCTGAAGCTCGTCTTCCTGCCCAACTACAATGTCACCATGGCCGAAGTGCTGATCCCCGGCGCGGACCTGAGTGAGCAGATCAGCACGGCCGGGTTCGAGGCGTCCGGCACGGGCAACATGAAGTTCGCGCTCAACGGCGCGCTGACCATCGGCACGCTGGACGGCGCCAACGTGGAAATGCTGGAACATGTCGGAGCGGAGAACATCTTTATCTTCGGCCTGACGGCCGAAGAGGTCGCGGAGCGCCAGCACCGTCGCGCCCGCCCTTCCGAGGTCATCAAGGGCTCGCCCAAGCTCCAGCAGATCATCGCCCAGCTGGGCGACGGCACGTTTTCCGGCGGGGACCGGGAGCGCTACCGCGACATCCTGACGAACCTGTCTGAACACGACTACTTCCAGGTCGTGCCGGACTTCGAGGCCTATTGGGACATGCAGCGCCAGCTGGACGATCTCTACGCAGACAAAGCGGGCTGGGCGGAGAAGGCGATCCTGAACACGGCGCGCATGGGCTGGTTCAGTTCCGACCGCACCATCCGCGGCTATGCCGAGGACATCTGGCACGCCCCCACCAAGCCCGCGGGCCGATAGTCGTGGCGTTTTCGGGGGACCCGTCGCTCGTCCACTGGCTGGATGCGGGCACGCTGAGCGATCCCCACGCCCTGCTCGGCCCGCACGCGGACGGCGAGCATACCGTCTTCCGTGCCTACAAACCCGGTGCGGACCGGGTGGAGCTGGTCAAGGCACGCGGGCGAAAACCCCTGCTGGAACTGGCGCGCGTCTCGGACGGCGGGCTGTTCGAAGGGCGGATCCGGACGTCGAAGCTGGGGTCCGGCCAGGCCTATGTCGCCCATTATGGCGACCTGCCGCACAGGAGCCGCGACGCCTACGCGCACGCGCCCTCCATCGGCGATCTGGACCTGCACCTGCTGACCGAAGGCCGGCACCGGCATCTCTACCGCGTGCTCGGCGCGCAGGTGATGGAGCTGAACGACGTTCCCGGAACCCGCTTCGCCGTCTGGGCGCCCAATGCGTCGGGCGTGTCGGTCGTGGCGGACTTCAACGCCTGGAACCCGCTGGAGCATCCGATGGCGAGCCGGGGCGGGTCGGGCATCTGGGAGGTCTTCGTTCCAGGCGCGGGCGACGGCACGGTCTACAAATACGCCATCCGCGACGCGGACGGGCGGCAGCTCCCCTACAAGGCGGACCCGGTTGGCTTCGGCGCGGAACTCCGCCCCAACTCCGCCTCCACCGTGCGCGACCTGTCCAGCTGGGGCTGGTCGGACCAGAGCTGGATGAACAGCCGCGCGCCGAAGCAGCGCCGCGATGCACCGATCAGCATCTACGAAGTCCACCTCGCCAGCTGGCAAAGAGACGAACCCCACGGCCACCTGAACTATCGCGAGCTGGCCGAGCGCCTGATCCCCTACGTGCAGCGACACGGCTTCACCCATATCGAGCTGATGCCGATCACCGAACACCCGTTCGACGGCAGCTGGGGCTACCAGCCGATCGGTTTGTTCGCCCCGACCTCCCGCCACGGCACGCCGGACGATTTCCGCGCCTTCGTGGAACGCTTCCACCATGCGGGCATCGGCGTCCTGCTGGACTGGGTTCCGGCGCACTTCCCGACCGACGAACACGGGTTGGGCCGGTTCGACGGCACGCACCTCTACGAACATGCCGATCCGCGCCAGGGGTTCCACCCGGACTGGAACACGCTGATCTTCAACTTCGGCCGCAAGGAAGTCGTCAACTACCTCATCAGTAATGCCCGCTTCTGGCTGGAGGAATATCATCTGGACGGTCTGCGCGTGGATGCGGTGGCGTCCATGCTCTATCGCGACTATTCGCGCGAGGACGGCGAGTGGGTCCCCAACGCCGATGGCGGCAACCAGAACTGGGAGGCCGTCGCCTTCCTGCAGGCCATGAACCGCGACGCCTATCTGACGCTGGACGGCGTCATGACGGTGGCGGAAGAAAGCACGGCCTGGCCCGGCGTAAGCCAGCCCACGGACGACTTTTCAGTTCCGGGGGGCGGCCTCGGTTTCGGCTACAAGTGGAACATGGGCTGGATGAACGACAGCCTAGAATACATGTCCGAAGACCCGGTGAACCGGAAATATCATCATCACAAGATGACCTTCGGGATCGATTACGCGTTTTCGGAGAACTACATCCTGCCGCTCAGCCATGACGAGGTGGTCCACGGCAAGGGTAGCCTGATGACCCGCATGCCGGGCGACGACTGGCAGCGCTTCGCCAATCTGCGCGCCTATTACGGTTTCATGTGGGCGCATCCCGGCAAGAAGCTGCTCTTCATGGGCGGCGAGTTCGGACAGTGGGGCGAGTGGCAGGCGGACGCGCAGCTCTCCTGGGACCAGGCGGACGCCGCCCCCCATGCGGGCGTGTCGGCGCTGGTGGCGGAACTCAACGCGCAGTATCGCGACACGCCCGCCCTGCACCAGCTCGACTATTCGCCGAACGGCTTCCAGTGGATCGAAGGCGGCGCGCAGGCGGACAATGTCATCGCCTTCCTGCGCTGGGACGAGGCCCGCCGGTCACCCCTGCTCTGCGTCTGCAATTTCAGCCCCGTGCCGCGCATGGATTATCGCATCGGCGTGCCGATGGGCGGGTCCTGGGCGGAAGTGATGAACACGGACGCGGAAACCTATGGCGGCTCCGGCGTCGGCAATCTGGGACGACGCGACGCGGTGGAGCAGCACTGGCACGGCCAGCCGCACCACCTGCCGCTCAACCTGCCGCCGCTCGCGACGGTCTGGTTCGCACCCGAGGGCTAGATCCGGCGGCTAGACGCGGGCGTCCGGTCCCATCTGCATGATCGTGTCCTTGATCTGCAGCTTCTGGCGCTTGAGCTGACTGATCCTCACATTGTCCGGGGCGGGACTTCGGAGTTCCTCGGCGATCTGGGTCTCGATGTCCCCGTGACGGGTCTTGAGTGATTCCAGATGGGCCGACAGCGCCATAAAGCTCTCCATTTTTCGAGTTGGAAAAGTCCCGTAGCACAATCGCTCCGCTCTCGCTAGAATAGGACCATGAATGATGGTCAAGATTCCGACGCGCCCGAAATCGAGGCGGAATCCGCCCCGGATCCGGACGCCGAAGCCCGGGAAGCCATCGCCCTGCTGGAGCGGTTGCGGCACGAGCATCGCCGCATCGACCAGGAGATAGAGGCGCTGAGCGAGACGGGCGTGGCCGACATGCTGAAGGTCCGCAGGATGAAGAAGATCAAACTCTCCATCAAGGACCAGATCGCCTATCTGGAAAACCAGACGACGCCTGATATCATCGCGTGAGGCGCATCATCGCCTGAGGGGCATGATTGCCTAGAAGTCCTGCGCTTCGCGCTTGTTGGCATACATCGCCGCGTCGGCGCGCGACAGGATGTCCGCCACGCTCCCATCCGCATCGCAATCCGCCGCGCCCCAGCTGGCCTTGACCTGCAGGGGGCCGGACGGGGTGATGACCGATACGTCGCCGATGCGGCAGGTCAGGGACGCGCCCTTGGCCCGCGCCACGGCGCCCGCGCATTTGAACAGGAGCACCCCGAATTCGTCCCCGCCCAGGCGCGCGACCATGTCGCAGGAGCGCACGCCCGACAGCAGGGCATGACTGACGCGTTCCAGTACCGCGTCGCCCGTGGCGTGGCCGTGGCGGTCATTGACGCTCTTGAACCCGTCCAGGTCGATGAACACCACGGAGGACAGGATGCCGTAGCGCGACACGACGGATTGCGCGCGGCCGACCTCCCGCACGAAGGCGCGGCGATTGTAGACCGGCAGCATGGCGTCCATGTCCGCCAGCCCTTCCAGTTCCAGCACACGCCCGCGCAGCCGCTCGACTTCGCGCGACAGCTCGCGGTTG
>JBATXP010000350.1:0-2724 GCA_049673465.1 Litorimonas sp. | reverse complement strand
TGGGCCTTCTCCGCGACGTCGACCAAGAGCGCAGCCTAGACCGCAGTCTAGGCTGCGAACGATCCCCTGCCGCCTCCGGTCAACCCAGCTCACCAGGTAAAGGAATGGGGCCGGAGCACCGCTTACTGAGTAACGTGCCAGTTGGAACGATGGCCGCTGGCCTTGTTGCGCAAAGCCTCTCTGGGATTCATATTGTGGGGTCAGCGCCACAGCTGGACGGGATGTCGAAGCCTGCGCCCGCCCACCCGCTACCGCACCCTGAACTAGCCTGCCTACAACGCGTCGCTGCGTGAGCGCGGGTCTCTGACGGTCTGGTTCGATCCCGGCACGGCCTGGCACGCGGCGCCTTCAGGCAGGCGCGGACGCCAGCGGACCTTCTCGGACGCCGCGATCCAAGCGTCCCTTACGATCAGGGTCATCTTCGGGCTGCTCTTGAGGCAGACGACGGGCTTCGTGACGAGCCTGCTGCGGCTCGCGGGGCTCGATTGGCCGGTGCCGGACTTCTCGACGCTCTGCCGCCGCCAGAAGACGCTGGCCGTGCAATTGCCCTACCGCGGCTCGGGCGGGCCGCTGCACCTGCTCGTGGACAGCATCGGCATCAAGGTCCGCGGCGAGGGCGAGTGGCATGCTCGCAAGCGTAGCGGGGCCAAGCGGCGCGTCTGGCGCAAGGTGCATATGGCCATCGACGACAGCACGCTCGAGGTCCGCGCCGTGGAGATCACCAGCAGCGGCGTCGGCGACGCGCCCATGCTGCCCGATCTGCTGTCGCAGATCCCCGGCGATGAGCCGATTGCGTCGGTCACCGCCGATGGCACCTACGACGGTCGCGCCTGCCGCGATGCCGTCGTAGACCGTGGCGCAGACGCGATCATCCCGCCCAGGCGAAACGCAAAGCCCTGGAAGAAGGACAGCCCAGGGGCGGGAGTGAGGAACGAAGCTCTGCGCTTCATCAGGCGGTTCGCAGGACGCTTTTGCGGAAGTGGTCCGAATACCACCGCCGAAGCCGCGTCGAGACCAAGATGAACTGCACGAAGCTCCTCGGTCAGAAGCTCATGTCCCGGGACTTCGACCGTCAGACCGCCGAACCTCAAGTCCGCATCGCCGTCCTCAACCGCTTCACCGCGCTCGGCATCCCCGTCACAAAGCCCGTTGGCTGACCCCAAACGGGGAAGGAGAAATCCGGCTGTCAGCCGATTTGCGCAACAAGGCCTCCATGACGTCAAGCCTACATGATTAGGCCGGAGTGTCCGTTCAAAAGGGGGGCCAGTTCAATCACCGTTACTTGATTCAAGCTTGATTAGCGATTTCGTCGGATCTGGCGAATGCTGATCCGACAGAACTGAGCGGCCACATGCTCCGGTGGTTCGGCACATACAGGAATTCCCCATGACACCAGCCTCGCGCACACTTGGTCTCTTGCTTGCCCCGTTCATCGCGCTGTTCCTGTTGGGATCCGACGCAGAAGCCGACGGCCACTTGCCAGACTACGTTGTTGCGGAGTTCGGCGCACCACCCCCGGTTCCGAATGGCCCACTATCGGACGCACTGACTGACGCGATCCGCACGGCTCTTGTCGACAGCATCGCGCGCTCGCAATGGGGAGATGCCCAGACGGCCGCCTTGGCAGAGGTCGCGGCGGCGAACGATCCCCGGATCGCGTGGCTGATTACCGACACAATGCGCTTCGTGAGCAGTGGACCTCTCACTGTTGCACTTGCCGACGCGGCCTCCGGCCTGCTCCGGATCGAGCCACCCCGCCGCAATCATTGGGAGGTGGTCACAAACCACTTGATCGCCTGGGACATCCCTGCGTTCCCAGATTACCTGGAAGCCAAGCGCGCAATCTTCACCACCGTTGTTCCAGGATGGGACGGGATATTCGTCGCAGGCGACATCGACTGGCGGCTGGTGTCCTGGGGCGGCGTGCTGATCGACGACCGCGCCTTTGGCCGGACGGACGAACCTTGCAGATGTATTCCCGCCGCAGACAATCCCGAGATCAGCCCCGCCGCCGAAGCGACTTGGCTCGACGACGATGCCATCGTCTTCGGGATAGAGGTGAACGGGGAATACAGGGCCTATCCCCGGCGCATCATGGAAGTGCGTGAGATGGTCAACGACACGCTGGGTGGCCGCGACCTGGGCATCCCTTATTGTACGCTGTGTGGCTCGGCGCAGACCTATTTCACAGATCGCCTGCCCGAAGGGGTTGAGCGACCGATCCTTCGCACGTCAGGGCTGCTGATCCGCTCCAACAAGGTCATGTACGATGTTCGGACTTTTTCGGTCTTCGACACCTTCCTCGGGCACGCCGTGACCGGGCCGTTGGCCGAGCGAGGCTTGCAGCTGGAACAAGCCAGCGTCATCACCACTGACTGGGCCAGCTGGCGCGCCGCGCATCCCGAAACGACCGTGTTGGTCGAGGATCTGGCTCTCGGCAGGGACTTTGATTTCCGCAACGGTCGCGATGCAGATGGCCCGATCTTCCCGGTGGGCGACATCGACCCGCGCCTGCCGGTGCACGAGGATATCATCGGGTCAGTGACCGCATCGGGAACGCCGGTGGCGTTCCAGCGCAGCGCGGCTATGGCCGCGCTATCCCGAGGTGAGGAGATACGCTTCGAAAACGTACGTCTCCGCCTGGAGGCAGGCGGTATCCGCGCGGTCGATGCGGAAGGGGCCGACCTTAGCAGCCATCAGGCCTTCTGGTTCGCCTGGTCGCAG
>JBATXP010000349.1:0-1917 GCA_049673465.1 Litorimonas sp. | reverse complement strand
GCGCTAGCCTACCGCTCGGGCGAGCCGTGGAACGAGACGGGCTTCGCCAACGCCGAGTTCGACGAGACGCTGGCCCAGGCGCTCGCCCTGCCCGACGCCGATGCGCGGCGCGAGCTTTCGGCCAAGCTGCAAGCGATCATGCGCGAGGAAGGCGTGGTGATACAGCCCTACTGGCGCTCGACCTACCGCCACTACCGCCCCGGCATCGTCGGCGCCGAGCAGCACCCGACCTTCGAGATCCACCCATACAAGCTGGCCCTGTCCGCCGGTTGAATTGGCCCGCGGCGGGCCACGCCGGAGCGACTGGCAAGCCGGCCCCTTGCGGGGCCGGCTTCTGCATGCCCGGGCATCGGCCCGAGGTCACGGCGGTTGAGTAGCGCGATGACGGTCTAACGACCGCTCCGAGCCGGCCTCTCGTCATTCAGCGTAAGTTTGCGATCGCCAAGTGCGTAGAGCGGACTGTTTGCCCCGATTGGCCATGGAGGCTGCTCTGAGCCGGATGTACGGAAGGCGCGGCAGAGTCCGTCAGTTGCGTCTGCGGCGTCTTTCATGAGGAATTCCGTGACCAGTTAGGCTTCGTTGTCGTCGAGGCCTGCGCGGGGGAACATGGAGGGGGTGATGCCCTTCCACTGGTTCTCGGCGAAGTGCGACACCTCGCGGGGGCCGTGGCAGACGGTGCAGCGTTCGTAGAAGATCTTCTCGCCCGGCTCGAGTTCGGCATAGAGGTTCTCGGTCAGCGCGGAGAGCCGGTCGGCGTCGACCGCCTCCCAGTCCACGGCCGCGTGCCGGACGTCCTGTTGCATCACGATCCCGGGCGGTTCGTAGGCGCGGTTCGGCCCCTCCGGGTCCTCGCAGGGGCGCATCTCGCACAGCACCGTGTTGGCCGAGTTGGCCTGGCTGAGGCCCGAGCTGCGCTGCGTCGAGGTCAGGAAGTTCACCAGGCCCGAGTTGCACCGCCCGCGGCTGTCGAGCGACGGCCAGGCCCCCTCGTAGAGCGACACCACGCTTGGCATGATCTCGTCGGAGACGGCGGCGCCCGCGATCACCGTGCCGCGGTCGTTGAAGAGCTCCGCCAGGTCGCCATCGGCGATGCCCCGGGCCTCGGCGTCCTGGGCATTGACCCGCACCGGCTCGCGGCCCTCGATCTTGTAGAGCTCGCGCAGCTTGGCCGACTGGTCCATCTGGCTGTGCAGGCGGAACCGGGGATGGGGGCTCACGACGTGGAGTTGCCCCTCCCGCGCGTTGTCCAGATGCTCGTGCTTCTCCATCCAGACGGGCATGCCGGGGCGGCCCTCCAGCCCCATTAGCTCGATCTCTTCGCAGAACATCTCGATCCTGGCCGAGGCGGTGTGCAGCGGGTTGGCCACCGGGTCCTCGAAGAAGTCGCCATGGCTCACCAAGTTGCGGGCTTCGGGCGGGGCCGGCTGACGGGCGTAGCCCTTCTCCCAGAACTCGTCGAAGGGGATGCGATCGGAGGCCGCCGAGCGCACGTAGGCCGCCTCCAGGTGGCCCCTGTATTCCAGGCCGTCGGTGAACTGCGCCCAGAGCCCCAGCACGTCGGCCAGGCTCTCGAAGATCTCGTAATCCGACCGGCTCTCGCCCAGCGGCTCGATGACCTTCTTCATCGCGTAGACCTTGTCGTTGGAATAGGTCCCGCCCGAGGAGATGTCGTCGCGCTCAAGCGTCGAGGACGCCGGCAGCACGATGTCCATCCACCGCGTCGCCGCCGTCCACCAGGGATCGACGCTGACGATGGTCTCGACCTTCTCCAGCGCCCGGATCAGGCGGTTGGTGTCCTGCTGGTGGGACATGAAGTTGTTGCCGGCGTTGTAGATCATCTTGACGTCCGGATAGGTCCCGGTGCGGCCGTTGTAGGTGAACTCCCCGCCCGGGTCCTCCAGCATCTCGGTGATGCGG
>JBATXP010000348.1:0-1554 GCA_049673465.1 Litorimonas sp. | reverse complement strand
ACAGCACGGCGCGCTTGGAGTAGAAATTTCCGTCCGTGGAGGTGTCGCCGATGGCGCGCCAGATCATGTCGGCGGCGTTCCAGGTGATCGCCGCGCCGGTCGCCACCCCGTCCGGCAGGGACAGCCGAGCCTGGGCGCGGCGGGCGGCTTCCGTGTGGGTGCCGATTTCCGACAGGCGCAGCGCCACGCCTTGCGTGACGCGGTCGCGGATCTTCATGCCGTCCAGTTCCAGCGCTTCGATCTTGTCGCGCGCGGCAGAGTCCATCGCGTCGGACCAATGCCGGATCACGCCGATCACCCCGTCCGGGACGTAAAGCGCCTGCGCGCCTTCTGGCAGGCCCGCCCGGACGGTGGCCTTGGCCAGCATCGCATCCGTCCAGCCATCGAACGCGGCGTCTCGCAGGACGGACTGGAGGATGGCGGAGCGGGCGGCGTCGGGGGTCATGGCCGTTATCTAGGCATTCAGACGGGCTTTCGCAAAACCGTCCGTCGCCACCAATTCTTGATCGCGCCCACACCGGAGCCGGATAGGACGCCGAAACGGAAGATGCGCGCGCACACCCACATCACCGCGACGACCGACGCCGCCAGCAGGGCGATCGACAGCAGCACCTGCCAGAGCGGCGGATCGGAGGCGAGCCGGATCATCATGGCGAATGGCGAGGTCAGCGGGAAGATCGACGCAAAGGCCACGACCGGACTGTCCGGGGCGATCGCGCCGAACTGGATGACGGCGATGCCCACGAACATGAGCAGCACGATTGGCAGCGACAGGGTCTGCGCGTCCTGCATGCTTTGCGCCAGCGCGCCCAGCGCGATCAGGACGGAGGCGTAGAGCATGTAGCCCAGCACGAGGAAGATCAGCGAGATCACGATGGTGGAGAGCGGCAACGCTTCGCGGATCGCCGCGACCTGGTCGGGATCGCCGAACAGGAGGAAGCCGATCACCCCGCCCACGATCAGGAGGATGTAGGGCGCGAGCGACGCGAAGGTCAGCATGGCCGCGCCGAGCATCTTGCCCAGCATGATTTCGGAAAAGCGCGTGCTGGCCAGCATCATCTCCAGCAGCTTGTTCATCTTCTCCTCGATCATGGAGGTCAGCAGCATGAAGGCCCCGGCGAAGATACTCATCAGGAGGAAAAAGGCGAGCCCCAACCCGGCGAAGAAAGGCAGACGGTCGAGGAAACCGACCTCCTGGGCCTCGTCCTCCGTCGCGCCGGACAGCTCGGCCGGATCGAAGAGCTGCACCTTGGTGCGGCCTTCCAGCGCATCGTCATACCCGTCCGCCGAGAGACCCCCCGTTTCGAGGTAGCGCTGTTTGGCGAGGTCGCGGAAATAGTTGTTGATCAGGCGCTGGGCGGGCGGAGCGTTGAAGTTCTTGGACCAGTATTGCGCGTCGGGATCATCCCGCGTGCCGCGAATGACGATCGCCCCGTTGAGGCGCTGCGGCTCGCCGTCCACCGCGATCCGTTCGTCCCCGTCGAGCCAGGGCGTGAGCCCCGCCAGGGAGGCGGCGGGCGGATCGACGAAGATCATGCCGGGATCGGGCAGCTC